>NZ_JBHYJD010000003.1:0-440252 GCF_042740555.1 Nonomuraea sp. NPDC059007
TCGACGAGCTGGGCTTCGACGCCGCCTTCGACTACCACGACGGACCCATCACCGACCGGCTGGCCCACCTCGCGCCGGACGGCATCGACGTCTTCTTCGACAACGTCGCCGGCGACCAGTTCGAGGCCGCCCTGGCCCTGGCCGCCCCCAACGCCCGCTTCGTCCTCTGCGGCTCCCTATCAGGCCGCAACCCCACCCTCGACCTCGAACCCGCCGTCCTGCGCGACGTCACCATCCGCGGCTTCACCACCCCCTACGACCACGACCCCGCCTGGAACGAGCACTACAGCCAGTGGGTACGCGAAGGCCGCTTCGTCTTCCCCCACACCGTCATCGAAGGCGGCCTGCCCGCGGTCCCCGGCGCACTCATCGGCCAGCTGAACGGCAGGCACCGGGGAACCACCCTGGTCCGGCTCTGACCTCAGAGCCCTGAGGCGATCTTGAGAGTGATCACGCCGAGGATGATCGAGGCGAACGACAGCACCTTCGGCAGCGTGATCTTCTCCTTGTAGATCAGGGCGCCGAGGACGACGGTGCCGATCGAGCCGAGACCGGTCCAGATGGTGTAGCCGACGCCCACGTCCAGGGTCTTGAGCGCGAGGCTGAGGAAGTAGATGCCGCCGGCGGCGGCCACCAGGGTGAACAGCGACGGCCACAACTTGGTGAAGCCCTTGGTGGCGTTGGTGCCGAGGGCGAAGGCGATTTCGAAGACGACGGCGAGCGCGAGAAAGAACCAGGCCATGATGGGTGTGCTCCTTAAGGGGTCAGGCGGCGGTGAGCTTGTCGGACAACTTCAGCCCGAGGACGCCACCGATGATCAGGACGAAGGCGACCGCCTTCCAGACGTTCATGGACTCGCCGAAGATCAGCGTGCCGAGAACGACGGTGCCGGTGGCGCCGATGCCGGTCCACACGGTGTAGCCGACGCCGACGTCCAGGGACTTCAGGGCCAGGCTGAGGAAGAAGATGCCGCCCGCCGCGGCGACGATCGTCACGATGGAGGGCACCAGTTCGGTGAAGCCGTTGGTCGCGTTGGTGCCCAGCGCGAACACCACCTCGAAGACCGAGGCCACGAGCAGATAGATCCATGCCATGAGGAAACTCCTTGCACATACAAGCGACTGGATAGGAGTATGTATGTGCAAGCAAATGAAGTCAACCGGTGGCTTTGCGCGCCTGGAGCTTGGCCACCAGCGACCAATAGATCATCCTGGCCATCGCCACCGGGCCGTAGGAGACACCGTCGGCGTACGGGGCATCGCCGCGCAGAGTGGCGTCCGCGCCGCCGTCGACGTAGAGGATCTGGCCGGTCATGAACGTGTTCGCCGGGCCGATCGTCCAGGCCAGCGCCTCGGCCACGGCGTCGGCCGGGCCGGGGAAGCCGAGCGGCTGCGGCAGGGCCTCGGCCATGAGCTTGGCCTGGGCGGGGGTGGCGAGCATCGTCGTCCGCGCGCTCTCGGTGCCGACGATGCCGGGGGCGACGGCGTTGAGCGGGATGCCGGATCCGGCCCAGCCGGGGGCGGCGCGGCGTACCCATCGGTTGAGGGCGATCTTGGTGGAGCGGTAGAGCACGCCGCCCTTCCCCCGGGCGATCGCCCGCCGGGCCGCCGCGGCCGCGGCGTCCTCGTCGTCGCGCAGGCACGCGGCGACCACGTCACCGTCGCCCGCCGACAGCGACGACGCGGACGACACCACGACCGCGCGCGGCGCGCCCGACCGCGCGAGCAGCGGGCGCAGGCCGTTCAGGACGGCGAGCGTGCCGAAGTAGTTGACCCGGACGGTCGCCTCCGTGGGGGCGGCGATGCCCGCGACCAGCGCGAGGCCGTCGATGCCCGAGGGAGCCAGCCGCTGCACGTCCTGGACCAGCGCGGCCCTGCCGTCAGCGGCGCCGAGGTCGGCGCGGACGTCGGCGCCCGCCGCCACGCCGCAGCGGATCACCCTGGCTCCGCGGTCGGCCAGCAGGTCGGCGGTGAGCGCGCCGATGCCGGTGTCGGCGCCGGTGACCACGTAGGTGCGTGTCATCGTTTCGTCCTTTCACTGCACTTATGCATTTATGCACTAATGTAGCGAAAGGCGGTAGGATGTGCGGCATGCCGAAATCGACGGGGTTGCGCGATCGCAAGCGGCGGATGACGCGGGAGGCGATCGTGCTGGCCGCGACCGAGCTGTTCACCGGCCGGGGCTTCGCGCGGACCACCGTGGCCGATATCGCCGGCCGGGCCGGGGTGGCGCCGCGGACGTTCTTCCTGCACTTCGCCTCCAAGGAGGACGTGCTGTTCCACCACATCGAGCGGTACGTGGAGATCGCGGTCGCCCGCGTCTCCACGCTGCCCGCCGGGACGACGGCGTGGGAGGCGGTGCAGCGGGCGGTGGAGTCGCTGGTCGACGCCCTTGACGTGGCCGACACCAACATCGACGCGCTGGCGCCGGTCAGGGTGCTGGTGGCGCGGGAGTCGGGCGGGATGCCGCCGTCGCTGGCCGTACGCCTGCACGGGGTGCAGACGCGCATCCTCGACGCGATCGCCGGGCGCTATCCCGGTCTTGACATGCTGCGCTGCGCCGCCCACCTGGGTGCCTGCGTGGGCGCCGTGAGCGCCGTGGCCTCCCAGGACGCCGTCCCGTCGGCCCGCACCGACGCCATGCGCCAAGCCATAGCCCTGGCCGGCACCGGCTTCGCCACCCCCTGAAGCGCCCCACCTCCCGATCCCGGTGTCGATGAGGTTGACGCGGTAGCCGTTCCAGTCGCAGCTGACCGCGGCGGCGAAGATGGTGATGCCGCGGTCGCGTTCCTGGGGGTCGAAGTCGGTGACGGTGGTGCCGTGGTGGACGTCGCCACGTTTGCAGGTGGCGCCGGTGAGGTGCAGGATGCGTTCCGTGACGGTGGTCTTGCCGGCGTCGACGTGGGCGAGGATGCCGATGTTCCGCAGGTCGCGGGGGTTGGTGCGCACGGTCCGTGCCTTTCGGCGTGATCTTGGACAGGACGGCGCGATGGGCCGGGCGAGCGTGGGCGTCAGCCGGTGCCGATACGGGTACCGGGGCTCGTCAGGGCCTCTGCCGGTGGCGGGCGGCCGGAGACACCAGGATCACCTCGTGGCGGGCCCGGGGTACGAACGTGGCGTCGCGCACCGCCGTCCCCCTCGCTCATCGTGGTGATCTCTGTCTGCGGCGGGTGTAGGAAGGACTGAGGTGGGCGTGCCACTGGTCAAAGGCGGGCCTCGATGCCGTCGAGTATCACGTCCAGGCCGAGCGCGAACTGGCCGTCGAAGTCCTGGTTCTCCACGTCGGCCGAGGTCGCGAGCGTGGTGTGGGCGGTGCGCTCCAGGTGGCGCTGGAGCCCGGCCCTGATGTCGGCGTCGGCCTCCGGGGTACGGACCAGCGCCCACCAGGTGTTCTCGGCGGCGGTGAAGCCGCTGACGTAGAACGACAGCGCGCCGACTGCGGCGCTCAGGGCGGGGCCGCTCAGCCCGGCCCGCGCGAGCTCCGCGTGGAAGAGCTCGGCGCGGGCCAGGGCGTTGGGCCCGGCCAGCGGGCGGGTGGCGGTCAGGCCGGGCACCCAGGGATGGCGGCGCATGACGGCGCGGCTGCGCGCGAGCTGCCGGGCCAGCAGTTCGCGCCAGGGCAGGCTCTCTGGCCCGGGCAGGTCGATTTCACCGAACACCTCGTCCAGGGCCAGGTCGAGCACGTCCTCCCTGGTCCGCACGTACTCGTACAGCGACATCGTGCCCGCGCCCACGCGGGCGGCGAGCGCGCGCATGGAGAACCCGGCCAGGCCCTCGGCGTCCAGCAGCCCGACGGCGGCCGCGACGATGCGCTCGCGGGTCAGGCGCGGCTTGCGCGCGGGCTCTTCCTCCCGGAACCAGATGGACACTGTTCTCCCTTCCGTGCACTGTACGGAAAACCGTACAGCTAGCCTGCCGGGCATGAAGGACTACGCAATGCTGGCCCTGCTCCTCGACCGCCTGATTCACGGAACGGTCCTCATCTACCGGGGGCCCGAGGAGTGGCGGCGGGAGGCGGGCGCGCGTCCCGCGCCCGATCCGGGTGAGCTCGCCGGCCTGGCCGACCGGCTGCTGGATGGCGAGCCGTCCCCGTACATGGCGGCCCAGCTCAGGGCGATGCGCGCGGTCGCCCGCCATCTGGCCGGGGAGCGGCTGCCGCTCGCCGGGTTCGCGGGCGAGGTGCTGGGGGTGCGGCCCGGGTGGCGGCCGGAGGAGGAGTTCGCGCGGGCGCACGACCTGCTCGACCGCGCGCTGCCCAAGGGCCCCGGCACTCTGGCCGTACGGCTGGCGGCCTGGCAGGACGTCCACCGGCTGACCAGGATGGAGCTCCTGCCGGAGCTGGTGGCCGAGGCGGCGGCCGAGTGCCGGGCGCGGACGGAGGCCCTGGTCGGCCTGCCGGATTCGGACCGGCTCGACTGTCGGGTGGTGGGCGGGGTGCCGTACCACGCGGCCGGGCATCACGACGGCGGCTCCCGCTCGACGATCTACGTCAACGGCGACCTGCCGTTCAACGTCGCCGACCTGCTCT
Organism: Nonomuraea sp. NPDC059007; assembly: GCF_042740555.1. Classification (NCBI taxonomy): domain Bacteria; kingdom Bacillati; phylum Actinomycetota; class Actinomycetes; order Streptosporangiales; family Streptosporangiaceae; genus Nonomuraea; species Nonomuraea sp. NPDC059007. Next base: position 4,528 of record NZ_JBHYJD010000003.1, read on the forward strand.
ACGTCGTGGCCCACGAGGGCTACCCGGGGCACATCGCCGAGTCGCTGGTGATCTCCAGGACGGGCCTGCCCGAGCAGCGGGTGCGGTTCATGCTGTCGCCGTCGTTCCTGGTCAGCGAGGGTCTGGGGTTGTGCGCCCAGGAGATCGTCTTCCCGGGCGGCCAGGCGCGGGAGTGGCTGGACTCAGCCGTGCTGCCGCGGCTCGGCATCCGGCCGGACGGCGCCGACCTGGCCGCGATCCACACGTTCAGGAACGTCGTGTGGGGCGTGTGGGCGAACGCCGCGTTCCTGGCGGCGGAGGGCCGCCCGGACGGCGAGGTGGCGGCCTACCTGTCGCGCTGGGCGCTGCTGAGCGAGGAAGAGGCGGGCCTGGCGCTGGCCCACGTGCGGCCGTCGGTGCTGACGCCGTATCTGTTCGGCTACTCTGAAGGGTGGCGGGTGGTGAAGGAGCGCATCGGCACCCCCGATCAGATCCGCCATCTGCTGTCGGGACGCGCACTGCCGTGATGAATCTTTGTGACATTGGCCTCTCTGTCCGCCGAAGCACTGTCATATGGACAAAGTGCAGGTAGAAGGGTGTCTTTCGAGGTGGCGAACAGTGCCGGGACGGCTACGCATGGGTGCCTCGGCCCAGGGCACAACCAAATATCGACCGTCTGTTTACTTCGACCACACGCCCCATCTCTTCTACTAGGAAGGTAACGATTCGGCGCACGAGGAGGTCACAATGAATCCGAACGCGTTAGAGACCAAAGCGCAGCAACGCGGCTGGCAGGTTGTCAGCGAGTACGACGGGGACGGGCCGATGATGACGCTCGTCCGCGATGACTGGGAGATCTGGGTGGCGTTCTCCGGATCAGCTCCCGAAACAGCGACCCTCCGCAAGCCGGGCCGCACCGAGCCGAGAAAGCTCGGACTGCGTGAGATAGGCATGTGGGTACGGCGCGACCGCGGCCAGATGAGCCGCTTCGCCGTCGGTGACGAGGTCATCGTCGGCGGCAGACCGGGCACGGTCACCGACATCACGCTCGCCCGGAGTCCGGGCGACACCCCAGGACGGATCCGCCTGACCGTGGCCTACGACGACGGCGGCACCGGCACCCCGTTCAGCGACCAGGTGGAACGACCACGAGCCGGATTGGGCCGAAGATAGGCCCCGGGCAGGCACCCTCCCACCCCCCGGCCTGTCCGTCAACGCTGGGTTGACGGACGTTAAGCGTCAACCTATGGTTGACGCATGTGCACATGGGTCATGCGCGTCGCCGCCGCCCTGCTCCTTCTCGGCCTGGTGAGCGCCATGTTGTGGTGACGCCGCGAGCGTCCGTCCGCAGGCGCGTACCGTGTCATAGTCGTGCACGGCCAGCGCCACCGGCCCGGCGAACGAGATCACGACGACCAGCACGAGCAGGAACGGCTCCAGCCACCACCGCCGCAGCAACCGCGCCCGCGCGACCAGCAGCACCAGGAGCGCGACCGAGGCCGACGCGATCGAGACGGCCGGGAACACGACGATCCGCCCCAGGGCCCAGAACACACTGGACACGACCAGCGCGAACCGCTCACCGCCCAGGCAGTTGGCCCGCGCCCACCACGCCAGGCGGATCTCCAGCAGCGTCCCCGTCGTGGAGCACAGCACCGCGATGACCGCCGGGAAAGCGCAGCCCAAGGTCCAGCGCACCTCGCGGGGCTCCGGCCCGCGTCGTCGTGTCAGGGTCACGGCGCCAGCACATCAAGCCGGTGTGGGATGCTCCCGCAGGGTTTGTCGAGATCCTGTCGAGGTTCAGAGCACGGCCTGCGCCAGCGTGATCACCCCCGCCGCCACCAGGGCCGCCGCCCACATGCGGTCCACGTTGAACCACGCCCGGCGCAGGATGGTCAGGCCGGCGAGCTCGTACACGAGGACCGCCGTCACCGCCGCCGCCGCGAACATGGCCAGCGTGTGCAGACCGGCGGCGCCCAGGCCGCCGCTCATGGCGTGGCCGTGCTCGTGCATGCCGGAGAAGACGGGCAGCAGCATCAGCCCCGCCCCGTGCGCCGAGGACATGAGGAACGACCACCCGGCCAGCTGCGGCAGCGTCAGCCGCATCCCCGCCCACCGGAAGTGCCGGTCGGACAGCAGACGCCACAGGCCGAAGCCGACCAGCAGGACGCCGCCGCCGATCGCCAGCGCGCCGCCGGTGACCAGCGAGCCGGTGACGGCGACGACCACGGCCACCAGCGCCACCGACGCCAGGTGACCGGCGGCGATGGCGGGCAGGGAGGCCAGCAGGCGGCCGCGTGAGCGCTCCTGCAGGCCCCGGGCGACGGCGAACAGCCAGCCCATGGCCGGGTTGAGCCCGTGGAAGGCGCCGAGCAGCAGGATCGCCGCGACCGTCACGGGAAGCAGTAGGAGTCGGAGGAGGCGTCGCCGCCCTGGAGCTTGACCTGGTGGGGGCGCAGGCCGCGGAAGTCGGTGACGAACAGCCGCTCGTCGAAGGCGAACGCGTCGGTGTCGACCTTGGCCAGCCAGGAGCCGACGCCCTCGGGGTAGAACTGGTCGTCCCAGGCGCCGTACAGGGAGTTGGTGAGGTAGACGCGCTTGCCGTCGCGGCTGACCTCGACCATCTGCGGGCCGCCGCGCAACTCCAGGCCGGGGCGGGCCGGGTGCGGGGTACGGCCGGTGATGCCGCCGATGCGCAGCGAGCCGATCTCGACCGGGTTGAAGGGGTCGGCGACGTCGAACTGCTTGAGCTCGCCGGTGCCCCAGCAGGAGACATAGAGGCGCTGGTCGTCAACGGACAGGTCGATGTCGGTGACCAGCGGCGGCACCGCGCCGAACGGCTGCAGCAGCGGCGGCAGGTCCCCGGCCGCGGCGGGCTCGGCGGGGATCGTGATGACCTTGCGCACCGCGAACCGCTCGCCCTCGCGGTACCACAGCCAGACCGACGCCGACAGGTCCTCGACGCTGGTGACGACGCCGACGAAGCCGTACTGCTGGGTGGGGTCGTGGGCGGAGCGCAGCTCCAGCGGCATCTGGTACTGGTCGCCCAGGTCGATCTCCTGCAGGTGGCGGCCCTTGGGCAGGTCCCAGACGTGCAGCCGGTGGCCGTACTTGCGCCCGAGCAGCAGCTCGCCGACGAGCCCGTCCTCGATCATCGACGGCGTGCCCCACTCCGAGGTGATCAGCACGTCGTGGTTGAGGTGCCACCAGAAGTCGTAGGCGAGGTACTGCGGCCCGCGCTCGCTCTCCCACCGCCTGCGCACCTCGAAGGTCCGATGGTCCAGTACGGCGATGCCGCCCGGCCCGTCCTGCCCGTCTACCCCGCCGAGCGCGGAGACGTAGAGCCCGTCGGGCCCGCAGTGCACGGTGTGCGGTCGCGAGTACCCGGCCTTTTCGGCAAGCTCGTCCGCCTCGATGACCTTGACCAGTTCCGGGCTGATCCGGTCCTTGGTGTCGAAGATGTGGATCCGGGAGCTGCGTAACCCGGGGACGACGAGGTAGCGTCGTTCGGTGTGCGGGTGCGGGGCCGACGGGCACAGCGCGCTGCTGCAGGCGTTCCACCCGAAGTGGTGCAGCTCGTCGCCGGTGTTGGGCAGGTCCGTCCAGCCGACGAGCTCGCCGTAGGTGGCCGAGCCGGGGTCGGTGTCGAGGACGGCGATCGCGTCGGGCCGCTCGGCTTTGCGGTCGAAGGCGGCGACGTACGCGAGCTTCTCGGGTGGCCCCGCGGCAGCGTCGCGGGGCGAGGGATAGAAGGTGGGATCAGGGGTCCAGAGCGCCATACCTCCAGGATTCCGATATTTCCTACAAGGTCAATAGACTTGTTCGGCTCAAAGGCTCAAAGGCTCAGGTGAACGTGAGCGCCGGGTAGGCCAGCAGCATGACGGCCCCGAAACCGATCTTGAGCAGAGCGTCGGCGATGCCGAAGACCCGCATGGGCACCTGCTGGGCCCGTAGCCCGACGAAGGCGTTGACGATCAGCAGGAGGCCGAGCACCACGATGAGCGGCCCGTGCGCCAGCCCCATGGGCAGGAAGTGCACGCCCACGACGAGCAGGATGGACAGGATGAGCGTGCGCTCGCCCGCGTCCTTGTAGCGGGTCAGCACCAGGTAGATGAGCCCCATCTCGATCACGATGGCCCCGGCGAGGCCGGCGATGTGGATGAACGAGGGTTTGCCGAGCGAGGGCAGCAGCGCGCTCAGCCCGCTGGCGGTCAGGCCGGTGGCGAAACCGCCGATGACGAAGACCAGCCAGCGCGAACGGAAGATCCAGCTCAGCAGGAAGCCGAGGCCGAGAAACAGGAGGAAGAGCCCGCCACCGCGGATCAGCGGATAGGGGTGGGCCAGGAGGGTCTCGACGGTACTCATAGGACGTCAGCCTTCCATGCAGCAATGACCGCATTGACCACGTCTGCGAAGGTAGTGGGTGACCACCCCGCGATCGGCACCCGCAATCCAGCGAGGGAAGACTTCGCCCCGTCCCGCAACGACGCCGCGCTCGCCGCCCCCGCGAGGGCGAGCGGAAGCCGGCCCCGGACCACGAGCCTGTCGTGGTGCCGCGCGGGACGGGAAGCCCGGCGCATCCGGTGACCGGGTGGCCGCCGGCGGGGTGGAGCGGGAAAGGTGGCTTTGGTCATGCCGGCCAGTCGGCCGCGGGGACCCGGGCGGGCAGTTCCGGGTCGGCCGAATCGAGGGGGACCGCCGGCGAGCGCACCAGCCCGAACTGCACGCTCTGCCGCCGCAGCACCGCATCCAGGAACCAGTCGACGGCGGTCCTGATCCGGTTGGCCGGCATCGCCATCAGGTGGTAGCCCCGGGTGACGACCTTGGCCGGGAAACCGGTCAGCGGAACGCCGAGCGGCTGGGCCGCCGCCTGCATGCCGCCGAGGTCGACGACGAGGCCGAGGTCGTGGTGCTTGTAGGGGCGCGGCTTGCCGTACCCGAGCGAGGCCGCGACATTGCGGGCGACCGCCCTGCCCTGGCGCTCGGCGTGCTGGGCGGTCATCGCGCACAGCTCGCCGTCCCTGGTCAGATCCGGTACGGCCGCCGCGTCGCCACAGGCGAAGATCTCCGGGTGGCCGGGCACGGCCAGGTTCTCGTCCACGAGGATGCGCCCGCGTACCGTCTCCAGCCCGAGGTCGGAGGCGAGCGGGTCGGGCCGCACTCCGGCGCCCCACACGATGGTCCGCGTGGGCACGAACTCGCCGTCGGTGAGCAGCACGCCGTCGCGCGTCGCCTCCTGGACGGAGGTGCCCGTGCGCACCTCCACTCCCCTGCGCCGCAGCACCCGCCCGGCGCTCGCCGACAGCCGCGCCGACAGCTCGGGCAGCACGCGGGGCGCGAGGTCGAGCAGCAGCCAGCGCACCGGCTGGTCGCGCAGGCGCGGGTGGCGGCGGGTGAGCGACCGGGTCAGAAGCTGCCCGGTGGCGGCGACCTCGGTGCCGGTGTATCCGGCGCCGACCACCACGAACGTGCACCGGGCCGCGCGCTCGGCCGCGGACTCGGCCTCGGCGGCCAGTTCGATCTGCCTGATGACGTGGTCGCGCAGGTAGACGGCCTCGGGGATGCCGCGGAAGCCGTGGCTGTGCTCGGCCACTCCGGGGATGGGCAGGATCTTGTTGACGCCGCCCACGGCCAGCACGAGCCGGTCGTAGTCCAGTTCGCGGTGGACGTCCTCGGGGTCGCGGTAGCGCACCCGCCCGGCCCGCACGTCCACGTGGTCGACGGTGCCGAGCACGACGCGCACCCCGCGCAGCGAGGCGGTCAGCGGCACCGCGATGCGGCGCGGGTCCAGGACGCCGGCGGACACTTCGGGCAGCAGCGGCAGGTACAGCGAGTAGTCGGTCGGGTTGACCAGCACGATCTCGGTCTCGGCTCCGGCCTTGCGGGCCAGCGTACGGGCGGCGTGGAAGCCGGCGAACCCGGCTCCGACGATCACGATCCGCGATCGGTACATGCGGCTCCTCCTTATGAAACTGAGAGTTTCGAATCTAACGGTGTCGTATAGTGGCACAGTGCACGAACAAGCGCAACGGATGGGCCGCCCCCGCGAGGGCCGGGTCGACACCGCCATCGCCAAAGCCACGCTGGAACTGCTGGGCGAGGTCGGCTACGCGCGGCTGACCATGGACGAGGTCGCCGCCAGGGCCGGGATCAGCAAGGCCACGATCTACCGGCGGCACCCCTCCAAGCAGGAGATGGTCTTCGCCGTGGCCATCCACGGGGACCATCTGCCGATCCCCGACACCGGCACGCTCCGCGGCGACCTGGAACAGCTCGCGCGCACCATCGTCGGCCACCTCAGCGGCCCGGCCACCAAGGCGCTCATCGGCCTGCTCGGCGAGGTCGACACCGACCCCGGCCTGGCCGACCGCTTCGTGGCCGCCTTCATCGAGCCGGAGCGCCTGGGCAACGCCGCGATGCTCGAACAGGCCGTACGCAGGGGCGAGCTGGCGCGCCTGCCGGACATGGACCTGTTCCACGCGATGTTCGGCGGGACGGTGCTGGCCTGGATGCTGCTGGCCAGAAACGACCCCGAGGAGCTACCGGAACGACTGGCCACCGCGGCTCTCGCCGTCCTGCGCGACGCCGAACTGCGCGCGGATGGTACCTGAGGGCTAGGCGAAGATCCACTCCCCGGCGGGACGCTTACGACCTGGGGCGATCCCTAAGTTTTCGGGCATGCCCAACATCAGCCGGCTGCTGCTGCGCGCACTGGTCGCCGCGGCGGTGGCCGTACCGATCTCGGGGGCGGCGGGCTCGTCGGCGGTGCCCGCCCCGGTCCCCGCCGTCCAGCCGCCGCTGTCCTCGGCCGATCCCGCCGTCCTCGCCGGCCGGTACGCGGCGAACCGTACCTCGGTCCTGGCGGCCGAGCGGTCGGCGGCCGCGGCTGGGCACCCCTCCCGGGCCGCGGCGCTGCGGGCGATGGCGGGCCGGGACCGTACGTTCCTGTCCTTTGACGGCCGCGACGGCGGCCGGACGGCCGAGGTCTTCGGCGACCTGTCGCGGGCCGCGACGATCGCCGTGCTGGTCCCCGGCTCCGACACCGACCTCGACTCCTACGGCCGCCTCTACGGCGGCGCCACCCGCCTGGCCGCCCAGCTCGGCGAAGGCGGGGCGGTCGTCGCCTGGGTGGGTTACCGCACGCCCGCCACCGTGAGCGCGCAGGTGCTGACCACCGCCCTGGCCGACGAGGCGGCGCCCGGCCTGCGCGCGTTCGTGCGCGAGCTGCGCGCCGCCAAACCGGGCGCGCGGATCTCGCTCGTGTGCCACTCCTACGGCGCCGTCGTCTGCGGCAGCGCCGCGCCCGGCCTGCCCGTCGAGGAGATCGTCCTGTACGGCAGCCCCGGCACCGGCGCGGACACCGCCGCCGCCCTGCGTACCACCGCCGGCGTCTGGGCCGGGCGCGGCGCCCGCGACTGGATCTCCGGCGTGCCGCACACCCGCCTCACGCTGCCCTTCGCCACCCTCGGCCTGGGCGCCGACCCGGTCTCGCCCGGCTTCGGCGCCCGGATCTTCCCCGCGGGCGCGGCCGCCCACAGCGACTACCTGAACGCCGGCACGCCCTCGCTGCGCGCCATCTCCGCGATCGTGTCCGGCCATGGCGTCTGAGCCGACGCTGTCCGGGCGCATCGGCGCGGCCACCCCGCCCGGCCGCGACCGCGCCGTGGACGGGCTGCGCGCCCTGGCCATCCTCGGTGTCGTGCTGGGCCACTGGCTGGTGACCGCGCTGGTCGCCGACAGCGGCTCGGTCCGGGTGACCAGCCCGCTCAAGGCCGTGCCCGAACTGGCGCCGATCTCCTGGGTGTTCCAGACGCTCGCACTGTTCTTCCTGGTCGGCGGCATGACCGCGGCCAAGTCCTACGCCTCGGCCACTAACTACGGTCCGTGGATCCGCGCGCGCCTGGCCCGGCTGAGCCGTCCCGTCGTGCCGGTGCTGCTGGTGTGGTGCGTGGCGGCGGGCGGGATGCTCGTGGCCGGGGCCGAGCTCGAGACGGTGACCGCGCTGGTGCGGCTGGTGGTCTCGCCGCTGTGGTTCCTGCTGGTGTTCGCGGCGCTGACGGCGGCCACGCCACTGGCCGTCCGCCTGCACCCGGTGTGGCCGCTGGCCGTCGTCGCGACGGTCGACCTGCTCCGGTACGGCCTGGCGGCCCCGGACTGGCTCGGCTGGGTCAACCTGGCAGCGGGCTGGCTGGTGCCGTACACGCTGGGCGCGGCCTGGACCCGCGGCACACTGGGCGGAACCGGAACGCGCGGCGGGCTGGGCGGCCGGGGTGCCGGGTGGGTTCTGCTGGTGGGTGGCGGGGTGAGTGCCGCGGCGCTGGTCGTCTGGGCCGGGTATCCGGCGTCCATGGTGGGCGTGCCGGGCGCGGCGATCTCCAACCTGAACCCGCCCACCCTCGCCGCGGTCGCCTTCGGCCTGGCCCAGTGCGGGGCGGCGCTGCTCGCCCACGGTCCGCTGACGCGGGCGCTGCGCCGGCCCGCGGCGTGGGCGGCGGTGGCGCTGGCGAACCTGTCGGCGATGACGGTGTTCCTCTGGCACCAGACGGCCATGATCGCGGTCACCGCGCTGGGCCTGGCGGCGGCGGGGCCCCTGCCGGGACTGCACACCGCGCCGGTCGAATCGGACTGGGTGGTGGCCCGTGTGGCCTGGTTGCCGGTGTTCGCGGCGGCGCTTCTGGTGTGCGTGGCGGCCTTCCGCTCCGCCGAACTGCGCCGGGCATAACACGGTGATAGGGGCAATCTGGCGGGGCCCCCTGGAGAGCATGAGCCGCTTACCGTGACAGCACCCCCCACTTTGAGGAGGATCCATGTCACGAATCCTTCGGCTGTCCTTGTCCCTCGTCCTCTCCCTCACCTTCCTGCTGCTCAGCTCGCCCGCGCAGGGCTCCGTGGTGCGCGTGCTGCGCTACGACGCCAGCCGGGCGCAGGAGTTCCGGGCCACGGTGGACCAGGCGGCGCAGATCTGGAACAGCCACGTCGTCAACGTCCGTCTCGTCCCCGGCACCCCCGCGCAGATCACCGTCCTGGCCGACAACGGCTGGCCCCGGGCGCTGCCGACCAGCCTGGGCCGCGGCACCATCTGGATGGGCCGGCAGGCCACCGCGCAGGGTCACAACGCGCTGCGCATCGCCACCCACGAGATCGGCCACATCCTGGGCCTGCCCGACCGCCGCACCGGCCGCTGCACGGACCTGATGTCGGGTTCGAGCGCGGGCACGAGCTGCACCAACCCCAACCCGAACGCGGCGGAACGGGCCGAGGTGGACCGGAACTTCGCCGGCGGCACCCCGGCCGTGGAGTTCGGCAAGGTTCACGTCAACCGCTGAGTTCCCTCAGAGGGCGGCGGCCAGCCAAGGCCGGATGAGGGGCACGACCGCGGACGCCTGCATGGCGCTCATGTGGTCGAGCCCGTCGAGCAGGCGCACGTCCCAGCCGTGCGCCTCCATCTCCGCCCGCCGCTGCTTGAACGGCCCGGCGATGTCGACGACCGTGTCGCCCCACGCCGGGCCGTACTCGATCACGTCGCCGGATCCGGCGAAGGCCAGCCGGGGGCAGGTCACCCGCTCCTGGACGGCGGCGTCGTCGAAGCCCTTCAACGCCTGGTAGAGCGTGGCGAACTGCCGGGTCTGCGCGGGCGACATCGTCACCGTGGCGCTCGACCAGTCCCCCGGCTCGGCGGGTTCGGCGGGTCCGGCAGGCTCGGCGGGCTGGGCGGGCGCCTCCAGCGCCATCTGGTACGTGGCCATGGTCACGGCCAGCATCGCCTCGTACGGCCCGCCGAGCGGCGGATATCCGCCCATGACCAGCGCGGAGAGCCGGTCGGTGCGGATGGCGAGCTGCAACCCGGTCAGCGCCAGCCAGGAGTACCCGTAGTAGGCGAAGGTCCCGGCGCCCGCCGCGTCGGCGACGGCGAGCATGTCGCGGGCGAGGTTGTCCGGCGTGAGCGTCTCGGGCTTGGGCCGGCTCAGCACGTGCCCCTCGTAGTCGAAGACGATGACGCGCAGGCCCTCGCTCAGCCCTTGGACGAGGTGGTGGCCGAGCGAGAGGTCGGCGCCCCACTTGGCGGCCTCCTCGGCCTTGGCGGCGTCCTGCGCGGGGTGCGGGTTGGCCGGCAGCAGCAGGGCGGGCCCGTCTCCGTGGATCTCGAACTCGATGGTCTGCCCGTCGTGGAGGGTCGCGTTCGGCATGGGATGCCCCCTTATCTCTTTACGGCATAAGCGATTATCTGCGACCACGATACCTTAGGCCGTAAGGAGTTGTCTCATCCCGCCCCGAACGACTGGAACGACCAGCCCGTCGCCACCGCCACCGGGTCACCCGCGCACTCGCGGCGGGCGGCCGTCAGCGCGGCGGGCAGCGCCGCCCCGGCGCGCAGCTCCCGGTGCAGGCTGACCATCAGCGGCACCGCGGCCGCGTCGTTGACCGGGACGACGCTGGCCACCACCCCGGCCGTCCCCAGCTCCACCAGGCAGGCCACCAGGCCGAGCAGTTCGTCGGCGCCCGCCGCGGCGCCCCGCCCCGACTCGCAGCTCGACAGCACCACCTGCCGCGGCGGGCGGCGCAGGCGCTCCAGGTCGTAGACCGTCAGCGGCCCGTCGTCCACGCGCAGCGCCGAGAACAGCGGGCTGTCGGCGCGGAAGGTCCCGTGCGCGGCGATGTGCGCGAGCCGCCGTCCCTCCATCGCCGCCAGAATCCTCGGTACGGTCGCCGTCCCGTCCTCCAGCACGACCGGGTCGGCGTGCCCGGCGGCGATCTTCGGTACCTCGGCGCCCTTCGAGGCCAGGCCGGGCCCGCGTACCAGCACCACGCCCGCGCCGTCCGCGCCCGGCTCGCGGGCGCGCAGCCAGGAGGCGGCCGACGGCGCCACGCTCACCACGCGCTCGTGCAACGACGGCAGCATGCTCCACGGCACCCCGTGCAGGCGGCCGGGCGGCACGATCACCACGTCACGGTCGCCGAGCGCCCGCCCGGCCGCGCCGAGCAGCAGCCGTTCCAGCTCGGCTCCCGCGCTCTCCAGCTGGTTCAGCAGCGCCGCGGGGGCGAGCGTGGAGCGGCCGTGGGCCAGGCGCGACAGCGCGAACCTGGCCAGGTGCAGTTGCCGCGCCGCCTGCTCCAGCGGGCCCGCGGGCAGCCGCCTGACCCGGCCGCCGCCGCACAGCAGGACGTGCAGGCCGCCGTCGACCTCGACGAGTTCGAGCAGCAGGTCCCCGCCCAGCGCCGCCAGCAGCCTGCCGGGGTCGAAGGGCGGGCAGGCGATCCGGTCGCCGCGGGCGCGCAGCGCTCTGGCCCGTGCCGCGCGCTCCAGCCGTACCTGCTCGGCCTGGAGGAGCGCGGTCGGCAGGCCGCGGGCGTGCGCGTCGGCCAGCCGTCCGGCGACCGCGCGGATCGCGGCGAGGTCGGCCTGCAGGTCGGGGTCGTCGGGCGGGCGGGCCGGCGGGACGGCCAGCGCGCCGGCCCGCCACCGCTCGCTCCACGTCAGCAACATCCTCGGCCGCCCCGCGCGCAAGGCGTGGCGCTGGCCGAGCGCGGCCAGTTCGGCGCCCTGCGCGGTGGCCTGGGCGCGCAGTTCCGAGGAGCCGAGCGTGCCGCGGTGCTCGTCGATGACGGCGAGGCCGCGGCCGCAGGCGTGCAGGAGCGCCCGCGCGTCGCCTTCGAGCCGCGCGAGCAGGGCGTGGGCGAGCCAGCCCGTGGTCCGTGCCTGCGCGGGGCCGCCCCGCCGCGCCCGCGCCGCCGCCGTGAGGTGCTCGCGCGCCACCCGGGTACGGCCCAGCGCGAGCGCGATCCGGCCGGCCAGCAGGTGGCCGAGCGGCAGGTGCGGTGAGGAGAGCGCGGCCAGTTCGCGCACGCACGCCCCGGCCGCCCGCAGCAGCGCGCCGGTCGGCGACCCGGCGGCGAACTCGGCCCGCACCATCACCAGCCGCGCGTGCGCCCGCCACCACCGTCGGCGCTGCCGGTCGAAGAGCCGGGCGGCGCCTTCGGCACGTTCCAGCGCGGCGGCGGGGCGGCCGGCCGCGAGGGCGCAGTCGGCCGCGGTCAGCATGAGCTCGGCCTGTTTGGAGCGCTGCCCGCGCGTCCCGAGCAGCCGCTCGATGGCCTCGTCCGCCTCTGCCAGCGCCTCCTCTGGCAGCCCGGCGGTCAGCAGGGCGGCGCAGCGGTGCAGGCTCAGGTTGGCGTCGGCCGCGCCGAGCCGGTCGTAGTGGCGGGCGGCGGCGTCGAAGTGGCCGAGCGCGGCGGGCAGGTCGCCGACGCGCAGCGCCAGCACGCCGTGGTTGGCGGTGGCGTCGGCCGACTCCAGCTCCTGCCCCGTCTGGACGAACAGCTCCCCGGCCCGGCCGAGATCGGCGGCGGCGCGGGCCAGCGCACCCAGCGCGAGGTGGCAGAAGGCCCGCTCGGTGCGGGCGCGGGCCTCCCACAGCAGGTCACCGGCCACGCGCAGGACGGAGATGGCGGCGTTCAGGTCGGCCAGCGCGGCGCGGTGGCGGCCCAATACGAGCAGCACGCCGCCGCGCCTGAGCAGGATGCGGCCGTGGGTCAGGCCGGTGGACAGCTCCACGGCGGTGTTGAGCGCGGTGCGGCCGGAGGCGGTGCGCCCGGCGAAGACGAGCGCGACGCCGAGCGTGGCCAGGACGTCGGCCTCCCGCTCGGCCGAGCGGGACTTCCTGGCCAGCCGCCGGGCCGCGCGCAGCTCCCGTACCGCCTGCTCGATGTCGCCGAACTCACGCAGCACGATGCCGATGGCCTGCCGGGCGAGCGAGGCGGCGTACGGGCCTGGATCGTCGGCCAGCAGCCGGCGGGCACGTTCCAGCGCCTCGTTGGGGCGCGACAGCGCGAGGGGGAGCAGGTCGGCCGCCATGAGTCCGACAATGCGCGCCGGCCGTAGCGCCCGCAAGCCCTACGGCGATGTACTGGCTATGGATGCGGTCTTCGAGGCGCAGTTCCGAGCCATCCAGCGCAGGATGGCGGCAAGGGGGGTCACCGCCGAGGTGGCGTGGACTCCCGACGGGCAGGTCGACTACGTGTACGAGGCCGATCGCCTGCTGGTGATCGACGAGGGCAGGAACGTGGGCCGGGTCAGGGAGTTGCTGCCCGGCGCCGAGGTCGTTCCCGAGGAACGGCAGCGGCCGGAAGGAGAGGAACGCCAGCCCGGCAACACCACGATGCTGGTGTCGATCGAGAACCTGGACGACGGCCGGCGTACCGTGCCGGAGGCGCTCGACCTGCTGGAGGAGCGGGACGGCTCGGCCCGTGCCGCGGACGGGCCGCCGCTGGCCTCGCCCAACCACGTGCTGCACATCACCCGGCTGTGCCCCGCGGTCGAGCCCGAGGTGCCGGGCGGGATGCCCGCGCAGCCGTGGCCGCCCCAGCGGGCCCCGGCGGAGAAGGCGCGGCGAATCCTGATCGGGATCGTGGACACCGGCATTCTCGAAGACCTCCCGCACCCCTGGCTGGCGGGGGTGCGCGGCGACGTCGAGCGGATCGGGCCGATCCTGCCCTCGGGGCTGGCGCACATCGAGCAGTTCCAGGGCCATGGGACCTTCGCCGCCGGGGTCGCGCGCTGCACGGCGCCGGACGCGGAGGTGTACGTCGCCGACCACTTCGCCGAGTCGGGGGCGGAGCGGGAGAACGTGATCATCAACAAGATCATCCGGCTGATCAGGGACCTGCGCCCGCAGGTCGTCAACCTGTCCGCGGGCACCTACACCCGCAACCGCTGGGACTCGCTCGGCTTCTCCCTGTTCCCCGACCTCTTCCCGGACGTGCTGCTCGTGGCCGCGGCCGGCAACGACGGCACCTGCCGCCCCTTCTACCCCGCCGCCTTCCCGTGGGCGCTGGCCGTCGGCGCGCTCGGCCCCGACCAGGTCCACCGCGCCTGGTTCAGCAACCACGGCCCGTGGGTGGACGTGTACACGCTCGGCGAAGGCCTGGTCAACGCCTACGCCACCGGCACCTACACCTACCGCGAGCCGCCCCGGCGCCCCGCCAGGCAGAACTTCGCCGGCATGGCCCGCTGGGACGGCACCTCCTTCTCCGCACCGCTGGTCGCCGGGATCGCCGCCGCCCACCTGGCTACGCACGGCGGCGGTCCCGAGGACGCCAGGCGGGCGGTGCTGGACGCCACCCGGCACGAGCGGGGTATCGGGGCCGTTCTGCGGCTCTGACGTATCAGGGCGCCGCCGCCTGCCTCTGTAAGGAGTGAGAACGACTGTGACGGAGGCCGGCATGATGCGCTTTCCCGGCGGCGCCCGCCGTATGAAAATGGCGTGATGCGCGATGATCCAGCGGTTGTGTCCCTTGTCCGGCGCGCACACGCCGGCGACAAGGACGCGTGGGACGAGATCGTGGAGCGCTACGCTCCGCTGGTGTGGGCGACCTGCCGGGCCTTCCGCCTCAGCCGGGACGAGGCAGACGACGTGGCCCAGACCGTGTGGCTGGCGCTGCTGGACCACCGGCTGCGCGAGCCGGCGGCGCTGCCGGGCTGGCTGGCCACGGTGACGCGGCGCGAGTGCGGCCGGCGCAGCGCCTCCGCCGCCTGGCAGCGCACGCACTTGAAGCCGTGGGCCGACCACGACGCGCCCGCCGACGACGAGCCGGTCGACCGCGAACTGCTGGAGGCCGAGCGCAACACCGCCCTCTACGCGGGTTTCCGCCAGCTGGGCGAGCGGTGCAGGGCTCTGCTGTCCTTGCTGGTACGGCTGCCGCCGGCGCCGTACGAGGAGATCAGCGCGACGCTCGGCATCCCCGTGGGCTCGATCGGCCCCACGCGCGGACGCTGCCTGGCGGAGCTGCGGCGGCGCCCGGAGGTCGCGGCGCTGATCCGCTCGGAGGGAGGCTGACGCGATGGAGTCACCGTGGTGGGCGGACGACGAGCGGCTGCTGGCCGCGCTCGGCCAGGCCAAGCGGGCGGCCGAAGAGGTGCCGCCGGAGTTCGTGAGCGCGGCCAAGGTCGCGTTCGTGTGGCGTGACGTCGAGGCCGAACTGGCCGGGCTGGTCTACGACTCGGCGCTGGACCGGGAGCTCGTGGCGGTCACCAGGGGCGGGCAGCGGGTACTGATCTTCCGCACCGCCAAGGACACGATCGAGGCCGAGGTGGGACCCGAGACGCTGCTCGGGCAGTTGCTCCCACCCCGGCCCGGTACGGCCGAGCGCCAGCTCGCGACCGGGGAGGCCGAGACCACCCCGATCGACGAGGCCGGCTGCTTCGTCTTCCCCTCAGCGCCGTCCGGCACCTTCCGGATCCGCTGCCGCTCGCAGGAGGGCGTCGTGCGGACCCCGTGGGTGACCGGCGCGCCACGCTGAGGTCACGACCAGCCGTTGCTGGGCGCGGTCTGCCAGCGGTGCCAGAGCGCGGAGTCGGTGCCCTTGATGAAGACCTCCAGCCGCCCGTCGTGGTTGGTGGTCGCGATCGGGCCTTCGAGCATCTCGCCGCCGAGCCCGGACCAGCCGGACCAGCCGCCGCCGGGCGAGACCTGCCAGATGTGGTAGACGGTGTTGTCCAGGCCGCGGACGAACACCTCCAGCCTGCCGTCGCCGTTGCGGGCCACGGAGGGCTCGTCGATCCAGCCGCCGAGCGAGGCCCACCCGGACCAGCCGCCGCCGGGGGTGACCTGCCAGATGTGGTGCAGGGCCGAGTCGGAGCCCCGGACGAACACCTCCAGCCGGCCGTCGGGGTTGACGGCGACCTCGGGGTCCTCGATCCAGCCGCCGAGCCCGTGCCAGCCGGACCAGCCGCCGTTCGGGACCGTCTGCCAGTTGTGGTAGAGCCCGCCGTCGGTCCCCCGGCCGAAGATCTCCAGCCGCCCGTCGTGGTTGCGCCCGACCGCGATCCGCCCCTGCAGGACCCCGCCCAGGCTCGACCAGCCGCTCCATCCGCCGCCGGGACTCGTCTGCCAGTTGTGGTGCACGGCGTTGTCGGTGCCGCGGACGAAGACCTCCAGGCGGCCGTCGGCGTTCGTGCCCGCGGCCGTGGCGAAGACGACGCCCTGCAGCGACGACCACTGCGGGCGGGCGCCGTAGATGGAACGGATGCCCTGAATGTCGTCGTCGCTGAGCTCGCGGCGTACGCCCTGGTAGGACGGGAACATGACGGCGTTGTTGTCGGCCGAGTGGGCCAGGCCCAGCCCGTGGCCGATCTCGTGCAGCGCAACCGTGTACAGGTCGAACCCGCTCGGCGGTACGTTGACCGACCAGGTCTCGTCCTCGTCGAAGTGGCAGTCCCCGGCGATGTCGCCGCCGTTGGGCGGCGGGTAGAAGCAGTGCGCGAGCACACTGCCCTGGCCGTCGAAGGGGAAGCCGTCACCGTGGTCGCGGGCCGCCCAGGCGATCCGGATCTGGCCGTTGTTCCCGACCTCGGTGAAGGTGAGGTTCGTGACCGCCGCCCACCGGTCGAAGGCCGCCCGCAGCGCCGCGCGCTGGTCGGCTTCCGACACGTCCGGGCTGAAGGGCGGGGTGAAGCTGTAGGTGACCTCGTTCGTCGGCCACCGGTTGCCCTGCGCGACGAACTGGCCCGCCGACGGCTGGTCGGGGAAGCCGCAGCGCGGGGTGCGCATCATCGTCAGCGTTTCCTCGTTCAGCGCGCCGGTCGGCTCGATGCCGTGCTGGCGCTGGTACTCCGAGAGCGCCAGCTCCATCCGGTCGTCGAACAGCGTCAGGTCCTCCGGGGCGAAGACGACGGCCGGGCGGAACAGGGCGTTGCCGGTGCGCAGGCCCGGGTTGGGGAAGTAGCCGAAGCGCTTGAGGAACATGTAGAGCTGCCGCACGTCGGGACCGGAGTCGCCGTGCTTGAGAGGGATCATGAAGATCGCCTTCCTGCGTGGGAACGTTCCGTTCACCCCTACGGAGGCGGGCGAACCCCTCGTGATACATCCGGTCAGCCGAGAATCCAGCCGGTGACGGTCTTCCTGCCGCCCGCCGTACGGCAGAGCAGATAGAACGGGAAGCGAGGCAGCGGCCGGATCGTGAAGCGGCCCTTCTCGCCCGGCGTGGCCGGGTGGGACGGCGGGCACGGGCCGCGCGCCTCCACCTCGGCAGGCTGGGCGGGCCCTGCGGCATGCCCGCTCCCCTCCAGGATGCGGCGGAGCCTGGCCAGGCACCGGCCGCGGCTCGGGCCGATCCCGCCGACCGGCATGCCGAGCCGCTCGCCGATCAGGGCGTACGGCAGCGGATCCGGGCCGAGGCACAACGTCAGCAGGTCGCGGCAGCGCGGCGGGAGCTGGGCGAACGCCCGGCGCAGGAGCAGGTCGCGCTCGGCCTTCTCCAGCTCTTCGGCGATCAGGTCCGGCCCGGTCTCCGGCTCGAAGTCCAGCGGCCGCTCCACGCCGCCGCGCCGCTGGACCTCCCGCGCCCTGCGCAGGCACTCCCGGTGGGCGGTCCTGGCCAGCCAGCCGGGAAGGGCGGCCGGTTCGCGCAGGGCGTCCAGGTTCTCGACCAGGCGCAGCCACACCGTCTGCGCCGCGTCGTCGGAGTCGGGCCGCACCAGGCGGAAGCGGCGGCACATCGACCACACCAGCGGGGAGTAACGCTCGACGATCTCGTCCCAGGCGGCCTGGTCGCCCTTTCTCGCCCGCGTGACCAGGGCCACGACCTCCGGGTCGTCCCTCATCGGCTCAGGTCTGGCCTGGCGGATGGATGTCGTGGACCGCCGGGCGGTGAAGCAGGTACTCCTTGGCCTCCCTGGCGCTGGATCCGCGCCGGTGGGCCAGGCCCGCGATGGCGCCGCTCACCGCCGCCGCGGCGAACGAGGTCCCGCTCCAGGTGGCGGCGCCGGAGTAGAAGGCCTCCTCGCCCTTGGGCAGGCTCACCCTGCCCTCCAGGTAGGTCGAGGTGACCCCGGCCCCCGGGGCGTGCAGGGCCACCCACGGCGCCTTCGGGCTGAACTCCGCCTCCGCCCCCACCGCCACCACACCCTCGCAGGCGGCGGGGAACGCCTTCGCGTGCCGCCGCCCGCCCGGCTCGGCCCCGTGGTTGCCCGCCGCGGCGACCAGCACGGCCTGCTCCCTGAGGCGGGCCACCGCGCGCCCGATGACCAGCGGGGGCTCGTCGTCGGCGGTGAAGCAGGCGAAGGACAGCTGCAGCAGGTCCACCTCCTCGGCGACGAAGCTCACCATGCGGGTGGCGACGTCCCAGGAGTCGGCGCAGACGGCGTCCTCGTCGAGTGCGGCCCGCACGACCAGCTCGGCGTCGGGGGCGTGGGCGGCGATGATCCCGGCGACGAACGTGGCGTGTCCCGCCAGCATCGGTGTGGGCGCCTCGCGCACCCGTGGCAGCAGGGCCGCCGAGTCCGCCATGAACCGGCCCGCGAGCTGGTCGTGCGGCCAGATCGGGGTGTCCAGGATGCCGACGCGCAGCCTTGGGTGATCGGTCAGGCTCCTGGGCGCCAGCCGTACGCCGCCCGGGACGTTGCGCGGGGCGCCCGCGGACGCGAGTCCTTCGACGTTCTCCACCAGCCGGTGCTTGCCGATCACGAACTCCGGGCGTTCCTCCCGCAGCGCGCGCAGCAGGAGATCCAGATCCTCCACCGGTGTCTTCGTGCCCCGCGGCACCAGGTCCCGCCGCTCGCGTAACGTCCTTGCCACCGCCGGCAGCCCGGTGACCTCGATCCGCGCCAGCCCGAGCAGGGCGCTGCCCGCCTCGTCGTCCCGCCGCACCCACGCGGGGCCGTCGATGTCCGCCCATGTGTCGATCAGGTGCGTGACCGCTCTGAGGTGCACCAGGTCGACGACGAGCTCGTCGTCGTAGTACTGCTCCACGCCGGTGTCGGTGATCCGGCCGCTCATGTGACCCTCCGGGGTGCGAGTTACGTGCCACCTGTACGGAGGGCGCTGAGCGCCGGCTGATACAAACCGCCGGGGTGGGGTGCCGTGAGGGGTGGGCGCGGCACCCCCCGGGTCAGGACTTGGTGATGCGGACGCTGTCCAGGCCGGCCTCCAGGAGGCTGGCGGTGGCGGCGTCGTTGGCCTGGACCTCCAGCTGGACTGTCTGGCCGGCGAAGGCGGTCAGGTCGGCACTGGCCTGCTGCCACGCCCCCGCCACCTGGGATGCCGCGCCCAGGCGCTCGTAGACGGTGGTGCCGCCCACGCGTACGCGCAGGTAGTCGGCGGAGGAGGAGTTGTTGAGGTGGGACAGGTAGGCGGAGAAGGTGAGGGTCAGCCGGGTGGCGGCGGGCAGGGTGATCTGCGGGGAGCG
This sequence comes from Nonomuraea sp. NPDC059007, assembly GCF_042740555.1. NCBI lineage: Bacteria > Bacillati > Actinomycetota > Actinomycetes > Streptosporangiales > Streptosporangiaceae > Nonomuraea > Nonomuraea sp. NPDC059007. The sequence continues at coordinate 23,689 of NZ_JBHYJD010000003.1, forward strand.
CACGGTGGTCAGGCCGCCGTCGACGTCGTTGGCGCCCGCCTGGCTGCCGGCGGTGCGGCCGGTGACCAGGGAGTTGGCGCCTCCGGCGGCGTTGCCGGGCTGGATGGTGGCGCCGGAGTACGTGGTGGGCTCGGGGTCGCCGCGCTCCCACCGTCCGGAGGTCGCCGTGTCGGACGCGCCGGGGGTCGTCCAGCCCTTGTCCGTCTCGAAGTCGTCCTCGTAGACCGTCTCGCCGCCGCCGGTGTCTCCGGGCGGGAAGCGGACGACGCGGTCGTCCTGGGGTGCGGGGGTGCCGCGGCCGTCGCGGTTGCCGGTCAGGATCCAGAGGTGGCCGTCGGGTGCCACCGCGGCGTGGCGGAGCCTGCCGTACGTGCCCCGCAGGACGTTGTCGGGTGTGCCGCCCGGGAGAGGGACACGCCAGAGGCGGGTGCCGCGCAGCGCGGCGGCGAACAGGGTGTCGCCGATGATGGCGGCGCCGCTCGGCGAGGCCTCCGCCGTGGTCCAGGTGACGAGGGGGTCGCGGTAGCGGGGCGCGCCGCCGTTGCCCTCGACGACCGGCCAGCCGTAGTTGCCGCCGGCGACGATCTGGTTGACCTCGTCCCAGGTGTTCTGGCCGAACTCGGTGGCGTACATCTGGCCGGCCGCGGTCCAGGCGAAGCCCTGCACGTTGCGGTGGCCGAGGGTGTAGACGAGTGAGCCGGCGTACGGGTTGTCCGGGGGGACGGTGCCGTCGGGGCGCATGCGCAGGATCTTGCCGGCGAGGCTCTGGAGGTTCTGGCTGTTGCCGGTCTGGTTGGCGTCGCCGGTGCTGGCGTAGAGCATGCCGTCGGGGCCGAAGTGGATGCGGCCGCCGTTGTGGATGCCGGACTTGGGGATGCCGCCGCGGATCAGGGTGGGCGTGCCGGGAGCGGACAGGGTGAAGCGGACGATCCGGTTGTCGGAGGCGGCGGTGTGGTAGGCGTAGACGTAACGGTCCTGGGCGTAGGTCGGGGATACGGCGATGCCGAGCAACCCGCCTTCGCCGGAGGCCGAGACGCCGGGGACGCGGGCCACCTCGACGGGGACGGCGCCGGGGCGTACCTGGACGATTCTGGCGCTGTTGCGTTCTGAGACCAGCGCGCTCCCGTCCGGCAGGAAGGCGAGGCCCCAGGGAATCTGCAGGCCGCTCGCCACTACTTCCGGACGGGTGAAGTCGATGTCGGCCGGCTGTGCGTGGGCCGGGGCGTGGAAAGCCGTCGCGATGAGGGTGGTCGCGATCAGCGTGCGAATAAGCACCATAACGCCGACATGACAAAAGCCAATAAACGCTGTCAAGGCCCGAAACCCCCGGCTTTCAGCCGAAAACCCAACCGTATATACGCCACATATCCGACTATCAGGCGATATTTCTGGTCGCTCCGAGTTTTTCAGGGTTTCAGCGTTAGCCACCGCCCCACCAGACCCGACCACACCACCTTCCACCGCCCAAGATTCCCACCTCACCGCCACACCTAACAAAACGCCATGCCGCACAACCCGCTCCCGATCCATCCTCGGCTCCACCCGGGTCGGCCGAACGGCCGGGTGATCTCCGTCATCCGGCCGATACGCCGGGAAATCGGCGGCCACTAGCGTCGCTGCACATGCCGATGATCCACACCTCTTTTCCCACCTCCCCGGGCCCGCGGGCCGGGCGCCGGTGGGCGGGCCGCGTGGTGGCGGCCGGGCTCGGGGTGGCGCTGCTGCCCGCGCTCGCCCTGCCGGCCGCCGCCACGACAACCACCGACCAGGCCGCCGCTGTCACGACAACCGCCGACCAGGCCGTTGCCTGGGGTGCCTGCAAGGACAGGCAGCTCAAGCGGGCGGGCGCCCAGTGCGCCAAGGTGCGCGTGCCTCTCGACTACGACGATCCGGCGGGCCGTACCATCGAGATCGCGGTTTCGCGCGTCAAGGCCACGGGCGATCGGCGCGGCATCCTGCTGGCCAACCCGGGCGGGCCCGGCGGCGTGGGGCTGGGGTTCGCGGCGCATCTGCGGGCCACGTTGAAGGGCGTCGCCGGCCGGTACGATCTGATCGGGTTCGACCCGCGCTTCCTCGGCGAGAGCACCCCGATCACCTGCGGCAAGACCGCCCCCAAGCCCGAACCGCCACGCACCACCTCTCCCCGGAGGGAGTTCGAGGAGTCGCTGCGCGCGGCCCGCGACACCGCGCGCCGCTGTCTGGACAAGGGCGGCAACAGGGAACTCCTGCCCCACGCCACCACGAACAACGTCGCCAGGGACATGGACACCATTCGGGCCGCCCTCGGCGAGCGGAAGCTGTCCTTCTTCGGCGTCTCCTACGGCGCCGACCTGGGCGCGGTCTTCACCCAGCTGTTCCCCGGCCGGGTGGACCGCATGGTCATCGACTCCTCCAGCGACCCGAGGGCCACGCAGTACGAGCTGTTCCGGCAGTCGGGCGGACCGCTGGAGCGGGCCCTGGACCAGTGGGCCCGCTGGGCCGCCGCCCGGCACGACCGCTACCGGCTGGGCCGTACCGGAGCGGCGGTACGGGCGGCGGTGCGGCGGCTGGTCGAGCGGGCCGAGCGCAGGCCGCCGGTGGTGGACGGCGTACGGCTGGACGCGGCCGTCCTGCGCCTGCTGCTGAGACAGCTCGTCCAGCACCGGGAGCAGGACGAGGCGCTGGCCGGGGTGGTGCGCGACCTGGTGAACCGGCCGGTCAGGCCGGGACCCCACCTGCGGGCGATGCTGGACCTGCTCCGCTCGCCCGACCTGGCCGGCAGCATGCTGGGCGCCACGTTCTTCATGTGCGGCGACGCCGGCTGGCCCGCGGGCGGGTGGCCGGACGATCCGGAGACGTACTGGCGGAACATGCGGCAGAGCCGGGCCGCGCAGCCGGTGTTCGGGCCGCTGGTCAACGGGATGATGGCGCCGTGCGCGTACTGGGAGGTGGGTTCGCGCGAACCGGTCACCGCGATCGGCAACGCCGTACCCGTGCTGATGCTGCAGGCCAGGTCGGACAACCTCGGCGGTGCGCTCGTCCTGCACCGGCGGCTGCGCGGATCGCGGCTGCTGACGGCCGAGATCCGCGCGCACGGCGTGTACGGGCGCGGCGCCGACGGCGGCAGTCCGCTGCCCTGCGCGGACCGCGCCGTCAACGCCTACCTCGGGGGTGGCGAGCTCCCCGGCAAGGACTTCACCTGCCGCCCGTGAGGCGGGCCTGTGAGGCCTGCGTCCCGGGTCCGGCCTGCCAGCCCGCGACCACGGCCGCCCTGCCGGACAACGCCCGGGTGAGGGGCACGCTGACCGTCGTGCTCCCCTTTCCTGACACGGTGACCACGTGGCCGCCCGCCGTACCCTTGGCGTCGCGCACGAACAGGTGCGCCTTGCCCGCGGCGCCCGTGACCAGCGTGACCTTGACCGAGTCCCCGCGAACGACGGCCGAGACGACCCGCCCGAAGGCCGCGCGCGCGACGGGCGGGCCGCCCGCGAGCGGCAGGCCCAGCCGTACGGCCTGCTCCAGCGACTCCGGCGAGTCCAGGCTGGACAGCCCGGTGTCCGGGATCACCGGGTCGGGCGGCGTGGTGGGCCGGCCGGCCGGAGGCTGGTAGCCGGGCATGGTGGCCAGGCCCCACCGGTACGGGTCCCCCTGTACGCCGCCCCATGTGGACCAGCCGATCCGGGTCTGCCCGGTCTTGTCCTGGGTGTCGGAGTCGTAGAAGAGGATGTTCACCCCGAGCCGGGCGGGGTCGACGGCGCCGGGCACCTGCTCCAGCGGAATGGCCAGCTCCACCGTGTAGCCGCCGTCCCCGGTCTTGGCGGCCACCGGCAGGTTCACCGGCCCCTGCCGGTTGTCGGCGTCGCGCAGCACGCACGGCGGCCCTTCCGCGGTCACCGGCAGCACCGCCGCCTTGAAGGTGGTGGAGGTGTTCTCCGAGACGCCGCGCGGGTCGAGCGTCACCTCCAGCGCGTCGGTACGCCAGTGCCGCTTGCAGTCGGCGGCCGGCAGCTTGGTGCCCACCACGTCGTCCTTGATCCGGGCCAGCACGTAAAGGGTGTCGTCACGCCAGGCGAGCTTGGCCGTGCCCGAGCAGTCGGCCGGGGAGGCGCAGGCGCTGCCCTCCCAGAGCCGGGAGATGTCGAGCGCGGGCCCGGGGTACTCGCCGTCCGCCTCGGCCCCGTCCACGGTGGGCGCGGCGGCCGGGATCACGGTCGCCGGGACGAGCTCCAGCGCGGGCTTGCTCACGCTGGAGCCCTCCCCGCTGGTGGCGGTGATCGTGTAGGCGTAGTCGCCGCCCTCGTTGGAGGTCTTCAGCGAGGGGTCGGAGTTGGTGACGGTGAACGGCACGGTGACCGACGCGCCCGGCGCCAGCCCGCTGTAGGGGGCCTCCACGCGGTCGGCGGTGAACCCGTCCGGCAGCTCCACCTTCACGCTGCCCGACTGCGCGGTGCCGGAGACGTTCGTGACGACGACGCCGACCTGCCGCGAGCCGCCGGAGCCCAGCGTGAGCACGGGGGTGACCAGGCCGCGCAGCTGCGGGGCGAGCTCGCCGGCCCACGTCTCGTACTGGCCGACCTGGGGGAGCAACTGCTGCGTCGCGCGTACGGCCACGCCGACCTCGACCTGCCGATCGGTGTACCCGCTCCCCCGCTCGGTGGCCAGGGTGGCGGCCAGCCGTACCCGCTGGCCGGTGGCGGCGCCCTGCGGCGGCGTCACCGTGAAGACGGCGGCGCCCGCGCGCCCCGCGGACAGCCTGCCGAGCTCACCCGAGCCGCTGACCTGCCACCCGGCGGGCACGCGCAGCGTCACCGACGAGCGGCCGAGCGCCGCCCGGCCCCGTACGGCGGCGCGCACGGTGAACGCCTTGCCCGGCCGCACGTCGAAGGCGCTCGGGGTGAGCGTGAACTCGGTGCCGAGCGGCACCGTCCCCGGCGCCCTGACCAGCGCGCCGTCGAGGATCGCGGTCGGCGCGGCGGCGGCCTGGCCACCCGGAGCCGGGAACGGCGCCCGCGCGTCCACCTGCGTGAACAGGTCGCAGCCGAGCTTGGCCGGATCCGTGGGCACGTCGGGGAACCCGGCCCAGCCCTGTGAGGCGTAGACGCGCTGGGCGTCGCGCTCGATCGCCGCCCACGTGCGTCCCTGGGCGGACGAGGCGCGCCCGCTCCACACGCCGTAGACGTTGCGCACCGGGTCGGTGACGGCCGAGCAGCCGGGGCCGGCCGGCGCGGTGATGCCGCGCGCGCCGCCGAGCAGCAGGCGGGCGGGCGCGAACGGCCGCAGGCCCTCTTCTCTCAGCTGCTCGGGGAAGGCCTTGGGGTCGGCGGCGGCGTAGAACGCCTCGACGGCCAGCCTGGCGGCCTGCTGGTGGTTGCCGTGGTTGCCGGGCGACGGGGCGGGGTCCATGGTGAGCAGCACTTCCGGCCGGGTCTGCCGGACGATCCGCACGACCTTGGCCAGCGTGTCGCCGCCCCAGATGCGGTCGGTGAGCGGGGCGCTGACGGTGTAGTAGAAGTCGACGTCGTCGAGGTTGAACACGTCGGTGACGCCCGCCTTGGCGACCGCCCGGCGCTCCTCCCCCTCGCGCAGCAGGCCGAGCGCGGGCCCTTCCTCGGGCCCGACGGCGTTGCCGCCGCCCTCGCCGCGGGTGACGGTCACGACGCCGGTGCGCACGCCGTGGTCTTCCTTCCACTGGCCGAGCGTGGACAGGCTGAAGGCCTCGTCGTCGGGGTGCGCGCCGACGAAGAGCACGCCCAGGTCCTTCGCCGGCTCAGCCTGAGCGGGTACGGCGGGCGTCAGGAGGAGGAGCGTGGCGATTAAGGGTGTCAGCATGGAACCTCCGGAGGGGCTATTCGCGGACCGCCCCCTGGAGCAGCCCGCGGATGAAGTGGCGCTGGAGGAACAGGTAGAAGATCACGACCGGCGTCGCGACGATCACGGACCCGGCGGCGAGCAGGGCGAAGTCGGAGGTGTACTGGCCCTGGAAGAAGGCCAGTCCGAGCGGGGCGGTGCGCAGCCCCTCGCTGGTCACCATGATCAGCGGGATGAGGAACTCGTTCCACGTCCACATGAAGACCAGCAGGATCAGGGTGACGATCGCGGGCCTGGCCGGGGGCACGAGCACCTGCCAGAGCGTCCGCCAGACCGAGGCCCCGTCGATGCGGGCGGCCTCGACGATGGCGCGGCTGGAGGAGCGGAAGTAGGCCCGCATCCAGAAGGTGCCGAACGCGACCGACAGCGCCACCTGCGGCAGCGCCACCGACCAGAACGTGTCGGTCAGCCCGAGCGTGCGCAGGTCGAAGTAGAGGGGTACGGCGATGGCCTCGCTCGGCATCATGATCCCGAGCAGGAACAGGTAGAACAGGATGTTCTGCCCGCGAAAGCGCATGGTGCCGAAGGCGTACCCGCTCATGATCGACAGGGTGACGCTGACGACCACGACGAACGCCGACACCCCGAGGCTGGTGCGCAGGTAGGTGTGGAAGTGCCCGGTCTCCCAGGCCTGCGCGAACCCCTCGACGCCGCCGCCGGCCGCCGCCTGGAGGATGGTGAGGATGGGGAAGAGCGCGAACATCGCGAACACCGACAGGATCGCGTAGTTGCCCAGTCGCTCGGCGCGGGAGATCACGGGACGCTCCTGTCGGCGAAGCGGTTGATCACGAAGGAGACCGCGAAGATGAAAAGGGTCAGCGTGACCCCGATCGCCGCCGCCGAGCCGACCTGGCCGAGCTCGAAGGCGCGGTGGTAGACCTCGTAGGACGGCACCGAGGTGGAGTTGCCCGGCCCGCCCCCGGTGGTGATGTAGACCAGGTCGAACGTGCGCAGCGCGGCGATCACGGTCAGCGTGAGCGCGACCGCGATCTCGCCGCGCACCGAGGGCAGCGTGACCGCGAAGAACTCGCGCACCGCGCCCGCGCCGTCCAGCCGCGCGGCCTCGTACAGCTCCAGCGGGATCTTGCTCATCCCGGCCAGCATCAGCACGGTCACCAGCCCGGTCTCGAACCAGGTGCCGACCACGCCGACGGCCGGCAGCGCGAAGGCGTAGTCGCCCAGCCAGCCGCGCGCCAGCCCGCCGAGGCCGACCGCTTCGAGCAGGGCGTTGAGCGAGCCGTCGGAGGAGTAGACCTGCCGCCAGGCGACGGCCACCACGACCATGGCCACGACCTGGGGCAGGAACACCACCGTCCGGAAGAACCCCAGCCCGCGCACCTTGGCGTGGTTGAGTATCGCCGCCAGCATCAGCCCGATCGCCAGCGGCAGCACGGCGTAGAAGAACATGAGCACCAGGGCGTGCCCGAAGGCGTCGCGCAGTTCCCCGTCGGCGATGATCGCCGCGTAGTTGTCCAGTCCCGCCCACGTGCCGAGCGTCAGCCCGTCCCAGTCGTAGAGCGACAGCTGCACCGCCCGGCCGATCGGGTAGAGCAGGAAGGCCGCGTAGACGGCGAAGGCCGGCAGCAGGAACAGGTAGGCGACGCGCCGGGGCTCGCCTGGCGGGCGGGTCATCCGTTGCTGTCCACGAACTTCTTGTAGTCCTTCTCCAGCGTGGCCAGGAACTCCTCCGGCGTCGCCTTCTTGGCCATGAGGTCCTGCAGCGCCGCGCCGAGCGTGTCGGCGAAGGTCGGGGTGGCGTAGTCGAGGTACGGCAGCAGCCCGTCCTGCTTGGTGATGGCGGCGAAGGCGGTGAACATGTCCTTGGTCGGGCCCTCCTCCACCGTCTGCTGGTCGGTGTCGGCCACCGGCAGCAGGCCGTTCTGCGTGAGCACCTTCATCGCGTCGGCGTTGGTGATGAAGTCGAGGTAGGCCGCCGCGGCGTCGGGGTTGGGGCTCTTGGCGGTGACGGCGAACGGCAGGCCGGTGCCGCCGGTGGCGGCGGGCGTGCCGGGCGGCAGGGAGAAGCCCAGGTCCTTGCCCATGCTCTTGCCGAGCTCGCCGATCAGCCAGCTACCGCCGATGTAGAAGACGCCCTTGCCCTTGCCGAACGCCTGCCAGGAGGCGTCGTAGCCGAGGCCGTTGACGTCCTTGTTGAGGTAGCCCTTGTCCATCCAGTCGACGAGCTGCTGGGCGGCCTTGGTGTTCTCCGGCGTGGACCAGGTGGCTCCCTTGCGGCCGAAGCCGAGCGTGGCGATCTGCTCCTTGGGCACGAACTGGCCCTGGACGGTGCCGAAGACGTGCACGGCGGGCCACTTGTCGAGGTTGCCGAGCATCAGCGGCTGCTCGCCGGCCTGCTTGGCCTTCTCCAGCGCGGCCTGGAAGTCCGCCCAGGTCGTGGGCGGCTGGAGGCCGAGCTTGGTCAGCTTGGTGCGGTTGTAGAGGAGGCCGACGACCTCGCCGGCCTGGGGCATGCCGTACACGCTGCCCTGTCCGAAGTCCTTGCCGTCGGGGGTGTAGCTGACGTACTGCAGGACGGACTGAGGGTAGCGTTTCTTCCAGCCGTACGCGTCGGCGTAGGCGTCGAGCGGGCGGAGCTGGCCGGCCTTGACGAAGGCGCCCATCTGGGGGCGGCCGTTGTTGGCCTGGACCACGTCCGGCGGCTCGTTTCCGCTCAGGGCCAGGCGCAGCGTGGTGTTGAGGTCGTCGAAGGAGCGCGAGACCCGCTTGATCGTGATGTTGGGGTACTTGGCCTGGAACGCGGTGTTGAGCGCGGTCATCTGGGCGTTCTGCGCGCCGCGTACCTCCTGGTCCCAGACGGTCAGCGTCACCTTGCCGAGCGCGGCGGCGTCGGTGCGGACCGCGGCCGGGCTCGACGCGGCCGGCGACGATGCGGCCGGCGGCGCCGAGGACCCGGGGGCGCAGGCGGCCGCGGCGAGCGCCACGGCACCGGCGGCCAGCGCGGCGCGCGTGGAGGCGTTCATGGGTTACTCCTTCTGGGCAGGCGGCTGGGGAGCCATCCCCAAATCGGCGTAGCGGGCGATGGTCGCGGCCGCCCTGCGGACAGCGCCCACCGGTACCGCGGGGACCAGGGTGTCGAGGAAGGCGTAGCGCCGCGCCAGCGACTCGCCGTAGGCGCCGGTGTGCCCGGCGGAGGCCCGCACCTCGTGCCACCAGTCGGCGATGTCGCCCCAGCCCGGCGCGGCCAGCGACCCGCCGAACTGCTGTACGGCCAGCGCCGCGCAGAGCCCGGCGAACGACAGCCGGTCGGTCAGCGGCCACTCGCACAGCGTGCCGAGCACGAACGCGGCGCCGAAGACGTCGCCGGCGCCGGTGGGGTCGAGCGCGTTCACCCGCGGCGAGGGGACGAACGCCTCCTCGCCGGTGGTGGAGTCGATCGCCATGGCGCCGTTGGCGCCGTCGGTGACCACGGCGAGGGGTACCCGGTCGGCGATGGAGTAGAGCGCGTCGCGCGGGGTGTCCATGCCGGTGTAGGCCATGGCCTCGACGGCGTTGGGCATGAAGGCGTGGCAGACGGCGAGCTGGTCGAGCACCGCCTGCGACCAGGCGCCCGAGGGGTCCCAGCCGACGTCGGCGAAGACCAGCGCGCCGTCGCGGTAGGCGAGGTCGGCCCAGTTGCGGTCGCCTTCGGAACCGCCGAGCGGCTCGTCCGGGGAGAGCGTGACGATGACGGCGCGGGTGCGCGGCGGCTTGCCGATCATCTCCGAGGCCGCCATGGGCGAGGGATGGCCGTGGGTGACCATGCTGCGGTCGCGGTCGACGGCCATGGAGACGGTGACGGGCGAGTGCCAGTGCTCGAAGCGGCGCGACCTCGACAGGTCGACGCTCTCCTGTTCCTCCAGGGTCCGCCAGCAGAAGTCGCCGTAGTCGTCGTCGCCGAACGCGGCGGCCAGCGAGGTGCGCAGGCCCAGGCGGCTGGTGGCGATGGCGAGGTTGGCGATGCCGCCGGGGCAGGAGCCCATCCCCTCGGCCCAGACCTCGCTTCCGGCGGTGGGCATGGCGGGCAGGCCGGTGAAGACGATGTCCAGGAAGACCATGCCTGCCAGGAAGACGTCGAACTGGGGGCCCTCGGAGCTTCGCCGCTGGGCGAGAGGGTCGTACACGATAGCCGGTCCTCCTCGACAGATCGAAGATGTGCGCAATCTTGCACGTTTGCTCGCTCATAGCAAGGGCCATTGGTAAATCGTGCTCACTGATGCGCGAAAATGACTGATACGATCCGTACGTGCTTCAGCGCCTCCGGCATGAGGAGATCATGCGCCGCGTCCGGTTGTCCGGCGCCACGAGCGTGCACGACCTGGCCAGGCAGCTCGGTGTGAGTCCGTCCACCATCCGGCGCGACCTGGAGGTCCTCGACCGCGACGGCACGCTCAAGCGGGTGCGCGGGGGCGCGCTGCCCAGCGTCGACGCCGACACCGACATGCCGTTCGCGCAGGTCGCCGCCATCCACGAGGGCGACAAGGAGGCGGTCGCGGTGTGCGCGGGGCGGCTCGTGCGCGAGGGCGACGTGGTCCTGCTCGACATCGGCACCACCACGATGCGCCTGGCCAGGCAGTTGCGCGGGCGCCGGGTCACCGTGGTCACCTCCAGCCTGGCCGTGCTCGACGTGCTGCGCGCCGATCCCGAGGTGGAGCTGCTGGTGCTCGGGGGGATGGTGCGCCGGCCGTACCACTCGCTGGTGGGGGTGCTCACGGAGGAGGCGCTGCGGCAGGTGGTCGCCGACCGGGTCTTCCTCAGCGCGAGCGGCGTGCGGCGCGACGGGCAGGTCGTCGACACGACGCTCGCCGAGGTCCCGCTGAAGCGCGCCATGATCGCGGCGGCGGGGCAGGTGGTGCTGCTGGCCGACCGGCACAAGTTTCCCGGCACCGGCGCGTTGCGGGTGTGCGGGCCAGAGGATCTCGACGTCGTCGTCACGAACGACGGCGCGGACGACAGCACGCTGCGCGCCTGCGCGGCGGCCGGCGCGGAGGTGGTGCTCGCATGAAACTGGCCGTTCTCGGCGGCGGGGGCTTCAGGGTCCCTCTCGTGTACGGCGCGCTCCTGCGTGACCAGGCGAAGCCGCGCGTGGAGGAGGTGGTGCTCCACGACGTGTCCGAACGGCGGCTGGCGGCCATCGAGAACGTGCTCGGCCAGCTGGCCGAGGGGCACGAGCGCCCACCGCGGGTGCGCACCACCACCGACCTGGACACCGCGCTGGCCGACGCCGACTTCGTCTTCTCCGCCATCCGCGTGGGCGGGCTGGCGGGGCGCACGGCCGACGAGCGGGTGGCGCTGGAGTTCGGCCTGCTCGGGCAGGAGACCACCGGGCCGGGCGGCATCTCGTTCGGGCTGCGTACGATCCCGGTGGCGGTCCGCGTGGCCGAGCGGGTGGCGGCGGTGGCGCCGCGCGCCTGGGTCATCAACTTCACGAACCCGGCCGGGATGATCACCGAGGCCATGCGCGGCGTGCTCGGCGACCGGGTCGTCGGCATCTGCGACTCGCCGATCGGGCTGATCAGGCGGACCGCGGCGGCGCTCGGCCTGGACTCCGCGCGCGTCTCCCCCGACTACGTGGGGCTCAACCACCTCGGCTGGCTACGCGGGCTGGTCCACGAGGGCCGCGACGTGCTGCCCGGCCTGCTCGCCGACGACGCGGCGCTGCGGCAGGTGGAGGAGGCGCGGATCTTCGGCGGCGACTGGGTGCGCACGCTCGGCGCGCTGCCCAACGAGTACCTGTACTACTACTACTTCAACCGCGAATCCGTGGCCGCGGCCCGGGCCGCCGAGCACACCCGGGGCGAGTCGCTGGTCCTGCAGCAGGACCGCTTCTACACCGCCGTGCGCGAGCGGCCCGGTGACGCGCTGAGCGAGTGGACCAGGACACGCCGGGAGCGCGACGCCAGCTACATGGCCGACACCCGCGACCTCACCGGCGCCGGTGAGCGTGAGGCCGCCGACCTCCAGGCGGGCGGGTACGAGGGGATCGCGCTGGCGCTCATGGCGGCGATCGCGCGGGGCGAGCCGTCCACGATGATCCTCAACGTGCGCAACGGCAGCGCGGTACCCGGGCTGCCGGCGGAGGCCGTGGTGGAGATCCCGTGCGCGGTGAGCGGCGCGGGCGTACAGCCGCTGGCCACGCGGCCCTTGCCCGGCCGGTTCCTGGGCCTGATGCAGCAGGTCAAGGCGGTGGAGCAGGCGGCCATCGAGGCGGCGCTCACCGGTTCTTCCGCGCTGGCGGTCGAGGCGCTGGCGCTGCATCCGCTGGTCGACTCGGTGGACGTGGCCCGGCGGCTGCTCGACGCGTACCGGGCGCGTATCCCGGAGCTGGCAGCCGTCCTTCCCCGCTGAAAAGCCTCTTGCGCGGGTACCCGCTCGGTGTCTACTGTAAAGCTCAGTATCCGGCGGACACAAAGTCTCCGGAGGAGAGATTACTGAGATAGGGGACACTCATGTCGCTCTTCGTCAACCTGCACGTCAAGGACCTCGCCGCCAGCCTCGGATTCTTCGAGAAGCTCGGCTACAGCGTCGACGAGCAGCTGACCAACGACGACGCCGGCTGCGTGAACCTGGGCGAGGGCGTCTCCCTCCTCCTGGTCACGGAGCCGTTCTTCACCTCCATCACCGGCAAGGCGATCCCGGACACCGGCGCGAGCACCGAGGTGGCGCTGGCGCTGCAGGTGGAGGGCGGGCGCGCCAAGGTGGACGAGATGCTCACGACCGCGCTGGCCAACGGGGCGAGCGAGACGGGCGAGCCCGAGGACAACGAGTACATGTACAGCCGCAGCTTCCGGGACCTCGACGGTCACCTCTGGAGTGTTCTCGTCATGGCCTGACGTGTCTTGTGTAAACAGAGATATCCTCAAGACACACCACGTGGTGGATCCGAGGAGGAGCGCATGGCGGCAGGAAACAAGATCGAAGAACTCCTGTGGGAACAGCCCGCGCCCGCACGGCCCTCGCTCAGCCTCCCCAACATCGCCCAGGCGGCCATCGCGATCGCCGACGCCGACGGCATCGAGGCGGTCTCGATGCAGCGGGTGGCGGGCGACCTCGGGTTCACCAAGATGTCGCTCTACCGGTACGTCTCCAGCAAGGCCGACCTCGTCGCCGTGATGATCGAGCGGGCGGTGGGCGATCCGCCCGATCTGTCGGGCATCGAGGGAGGCTGGCGGCCCAAGCTGGAGGAACTGGCCCGGCTCGTGGCGGCGGTCTGGGCCCGGCACCCGTGGCTGCCGTGGGCCACGCTGGGCGACCGGATGATGGGGCCGCGCGAGATCGGCTGGACCGAGGCGGCCGTCGGCGCCCTGAACGGGACCGGCCTGACCGGCGGCGAGCGCATGGACGCCGCACTGCTGATCTTCGGCCACCTGCGCAACACGCAGTCGCTCGCGACGGCGGGCACCCAGCCGTGGGCCGAGGACCGCCAGGCCAGCCCCGCTTTGGCCCAGATCCTGGACCGGCACGCCAGCCGCTTCCCCGCCCTGGTCGAGGCGCTGGCCGACGTGGGCGACGCGCCGCGCGACTCGGGCCGCTCCTTCGGCCTGACCTGCGTCCTGGACGGCCTCGCCGCCCGCATCACCACCCCCCGCCCCTGACCACCCCCACGCCTGACCACCCCCAACCTCCGACCGCCCCACCCCGACCCCGCGCTCACGCCGGCAGCGCCCGGGCCCTTCGACCCCGAGGAGGCCCCAGGCCCCTGGAGGCCGCCCCTTTCGCCGCGCCGCCGGAGTGCCCTGCTGCCGTGAAGTCCAGGTCTCCGAGCAGGGAGGTGCCGCCGGGCACGCTGGTCAGGGTGGGGTGGTGAGGCGGCGGGCGTAGGACTGCATGGGGCGTTCGAGGTAGCGGTAGGTCAGCCAGCTCGCGGGCAGCATCAGCAGCAGGCACAACAGGCTGATCCCGATCTGCAGGGGGGCGGGCGCCCAGCGCAGGTCGCCGGTTATCGCGATCACCCCCGTCAGGATCGGCAGGTGCAGCAGGTAGAGCGAGTAACTGATCACCCCGAGCCACACCAGCGGCGCCGGCACCCGGCGGGTACGCAGGAGCATGCCACCGGCGAACGTGGCCGCCGCCAGCACGATCGTGGTGATCCACACCGGCGGCCGCACCCACCACCACCCGGCGTCCAGCGCCCACACCGGGGTCAGCGCCACGAGGATCGCGGTCACGGCCACCGGCCACAACCGCCCGTTCCCGCGCTCCCATCGATGGACGGCGGTCCCGGCGAACATCACCGACAGGATCGCCGCCCCGAACCACGGCGTGGGGCTGGCGGTCAGCAGCAGGGTGAGGGCCATGACGCCGAGGGCGACGGCGGCGGCCGTACGGAAATATCCGGTGATGACGCAGGTCAGGCCCAGCCCGAAGACGGCCAGTGACGCCCAGGACAGCCACGCGCCCGTCAGGGGCGCGTTGCTCAGCGCGAGCCCGGCGGCCATGGCGGCGGCGGCGAAGGCGACCGACAGCGCGCTGCGGCCCACCCGCACGCCCGCCACGAACAGCGCGGCGACCAGTAGGTAGAAGACCATCTCGTAGGAGAGGGTCCACATGGTGTTGACCACGCCTCCGGCGCCGACCACGTCGAGGAGCATGGTGGCGTGCGAGGCCAGCGCCGAGGCGTCGCGGGGCACCTCCCTGCGCACCGGCAGCCAGAACGACAACGCCAGCACCACCGCGATCACCAGGAGGTAGAGCGGGTAGAGGCGGAAGAAGCGGCTGATCCAGAACGCGCGTACGTCGCCTTTGCGTTCCAGGGACACCGGGATGATGTAGCCGCTGACCAGGAAGAAGACGAGCACGCCGTACATGCCGAGATTGAAGGAGGTGGGGCGCAGCCACGGCATCGCCCAGGTCAGCAGGTGCTCGCCCACGACGGCGAGCGCGCCGAGGCCGCGCAGGGCGTCGAGCCAGGCCAGCCGCGCGGGCGTCCCGGCGGCGACGGCGGGTACGGGCGGGGCGGCGGCGACGTCGTCGGGACGGGCAGCAGGCATATATCCCAACGTACCGAAGTGTCGGGAAAATCACCTTCAGTCCTGGATCAAGGTTCCTGCGGAGAGAAGTAGCTTAGTCTTACCTAACTTGCGAAGCGGAGCACTCGATGTTTCGCCGTGCGGCCGTACGCGTCGCCGCGCCGTTCCATGAAGCACAAGGATCATCCAGTACGTCGTCTACGCGGTGGAACGCGACAAGGCGACCATGCTGACCGCCTACGTCAACGGCAGCCTGTCGGCCGGGGCCGCACCTGACGCTGTCGGCGCTGGTCGGCGCGCTGCTGCTGGTGCTGGCCGACCTCCCCGCCCAGCAGTCGCCCCTGCCCGTCAACCTGCCGGTCGGCGTGTACACCCTGGCCGCGCGCGGCCTCACCGTCTCCTACGGCGGCGACCCCGTCGTACGCGATGTCAGCCTGGACATCCCGCACGGCGGTTTCACCATGGTCATCGGCCCGAACGGCTGCGGCAAGTCCACCCTCGTCAAAGCCCTGGCCAGGGTCCTGAAGCCGGCCGAGGGCACGATCACACTGCACGGCCGCGACCTGTGGTCCTACCGGGGCAGGGAGGCCGCCAGGCACGTGGCGCTGCTGCCGCAGAACCCCGTCGCCCCCGACGGCATCACCGTCGGCGGCCTGGTACGGCGCGGCCGGTACCCCCACCACACGCTGCTGCGCCAGTGGTCGCCCGGCGACGACGCCGCGATCGGCTTCGCCCTGGAGCGCACCGGCCTGCGCGAGCTGACCGGCGCGCAGGCCGGCCGGTTGTCCGGCGGCCAGCGCCAGCGCGCGTGGATCGCCATGGTCCTGGCCCAGCAGACGGACCTGCTGCTGCTCGACGAGCCGACGACGTTCCTGGACATCTCCCACCAGTACGACCTGCTGGAGCTCTGCCGCGAGCTGCACCAGGAGGGCCGGACCATCGTGGCCGTCCTGCACGACCTCAACCAGGCGGCCCGCTTCGCCACCCACCTCGTCGTCATGGACGCGGGCCGGGTGGTCGCCGAGGGCCCGCCGGCAGAGGTGCTCACGCCGGAGCTGGTCAAGCGGGTGTTCGGGCTCGACTGCGACATCGTGGCCGACCCGCGCAGGGCCACGCCGATGGTGATCCCGCACTGACCGGCACTTGCGCGGGGCGCGCCCGGCCTGCCATCCTGGCCCACATGATCGTCATCAGAAAGGGCGTGCGCGCCCTCGCTCCGTGAGTGAGCAGCGGCGGCCGGTGGCCGCCGACATCCACGATGAATGGCTGGGCTGGGCACTGTCCACGCGGCCCGCCGACCGGCCCGCCGCGCAGGCGGCCATCACCTCCCTGTACGAACGGCTCGGCCGTCCCGCGCCCGCGTTCGTCTGGACCGACTCCCCCGCCGCCGCGCTGAACCACGTGCCACGCGGCATGCCCGTCCAGGCCTTCGGCCGGCTGAACACGGCCGCCGAACTGTCCGTCGCGCAACGCCTCGCGACCCTCGTCTCCACCCTGCGCCACGCCCTCGACCAGCACGTCGGCCATGTCTGGGACCCCGGCTGGCCGTCGCGCGGCCCCGACCCGCTCGACGCCGTCGTCCGCGATCCCCTGCGCGAGACCGTCCGCGACGGCGTGTGCACTCCCCTCCGCCTCGCGCTCCCCCTCGCCGACCGCCTCACCTGGTACGGCCAGCACGACGCCTGCTGGATCGCCCACTACGACGCCTGGCGGCGCGTGGGCGGCCTCCGCTACGGCGCCCTGACCGCCCAGCTCGAGCCGTGGGCCGAGCTGGCCCGGTCCTGCGGCTGGTGGTGGCCGCTCGAGGACCGGTGCGTGATCGCCGAGCGCCCGCTGTCGATCCGCCTGCGCGAGGGCCGCCTGCACGGCGACGACGGCCCGGCCGTCACCTTCCCCGACGGCTGGTCCGTGCACGCGCTCAACGGCTTCGTCGTGCCCGAGTGGGTCATCACGGGGCCCACGCCCGGCAAGATCGCCGCGGAGCCGAACGTGGAGGTCCGGCGGCTGGCCATCGAACGCCTCGGGTGGGGCCGCTACATCGAGGAGGCCGGGCTGAGCCTGGTCGCCTCGGCCCCCGACCCCGGCAACCCGGGCTTCGGCCTGGAGCTGTACGACCTGCCGCCGACCGCCCTCGGCCGCCGCCCGAGGGTCCTGCTGGCCGTCAACGGCTCGGAGGAACGCGACGGGCGGCGGCGCCGCTACGGCCTCGGCGTCCCGCACTTCATCGACGACCCCGTGGCGGCGGCCGCCTGGACCTACGGCCTGTCCGCCCATCACTACACCCAGCTGGCCCGGCGCACATGAAAGGAGAACCCGTGAACCTCGACACCCTGTCCCGCCGTACCGGCCTGACCGTCCTGGACCACCTGGAGCGGCAGGTCGCCATCCCGGTGCTCGACGGCCTCCAGGCCCAGGGCGACCTGCTGATCGTCCCGATGCCCATGGTGGCCGTGGCCATCTCTTTCCCGCCGCCGGCCCGCTGGTCGAAGGTGTTCGGAAGGGGGCTGGAGGTCCTGCGCGGAGCCGCGGGCGGCAATCCGCACACGCTCGTGGCCGACGACGGCGCCTGCGTGTGGACCTGGGACGTCCGCGACACCATGGACCTGGCGCTGGGCGTGTTCCGCTGCGTCCGGCCGGTCTACCTCCTGCATCCCGAGCACGGGGCGAGCGGCTTCGCCCCCGGCACGTACGTGGTGCGCCGCCAGCGGGAGCTCGACCACCGCGGCTGGCGGCGCGGCGGCCGCGGCCGCCTGGTCGCCGACTAACGGTGGGGGCCCGCTCAGACGCGGCGGGCCCCCACCTCAGGCGCGGCGCGCTCTCATCTCAGGCGCGACAGGTCCTCACCTCAGGCGCGGCGGGCTCTGGCCAGGAGCCACAGGAGCAGCGGAGCGCCCAGGACGCCGGTGACCACGCCCACCGGCAGTTCCAGGTCCGGGATGACGCGCCTGGCCACCAGGTCGGCCGCGAGCACCAGGAAAGCCCCGGTGAGCGCGGAGGCCAGCGGGGGCGGCCAGGCCGTACCGGCGAGGCGGCGGGCGATCTGCGGGGCGGCGAGGGCGACGAACGCGATGGGACCGGCGGCGGCGGTGCCGAAGGCGACCAGCCCCACGCCCGTCGCCAGCAGCGCGAGCCGGGCCCGCTGCACGGGCGTGCCCAGCACGACCGCGACGTCCTCGCCCAGCTGCAGCGCCCGCGACGAGCGGCCGAGCAGCAGGGCGAGCGGCGCGAGCACGGCGAGAGCCAGGGCGAGCGGCGTCACCTGGTCCCACGTGCGGCCGTTGAGGTTGCCGAACAGCCAGCCGAGCGCGGCCTGCGCCTGGAAGGCCTCGGTGATCACCATGAGGTACTCGGTGGCGCTGGTGAACATCCACGACAACCCGATGCCGACCAGCACGACGCGGTAGCCGGTGACGCCGTGCCGCCACGCGAGCAGGTAGGTGAGCAGCGCGGCGGCCACGGCGCCGGCGAAGGCGAGCACCTGGACGCCGGGACCGGCGTCGAGGCCGAACACCATCCCGGCCACGACGGCGACGCCCGCGCCCTGGGTGACGCCGATCATGTCGGGGCTGGCCAGCGGGTTGCGGGTCATGGTCTGGAACAGCGCGCCGGACAGCCCGAACGCGGCCCCGGCCATCAGCCCGACCAGCGCCCTGGGCAGGCGCAGCTGCCAGACCACGAACAGCTGCCCCTGCTCGCCCTGCCCGAACAGCGCGCCGACGACCTCGCCGAGCCCGAGCGGGATGTCGCCGAGCCCCACCCCGAGGCAGAACGCCAGGAACGCGAGCACGGCCAGGCCGAGGCAGACGGCGACGAGCCGGATCCGCACCTGCCAGGAGACGGGCGGGGCGGGCAGGCGGACGGTGAGGTTGGTCATCAGAGCTCCGCGAGACGGGCGCGGCGGGCCAGGATCACGAAGATCGGGCCGCCGATGAACGCGACGATGATGCCCGCCTGCACCTCGATCGGCGCGACGATCATCCGTCCGGTGACGTCGGCGGCCAGCAGCAGGCAGGGGCCGAGCGCCGCCGACAGCGGCAGCAGCAGCCGGTGGTCGCTCTCGCCACCGGCCCAGCGGGCGACCAGCCGGGCCAGGTGCGGGATGACCAGGCCGACGAAGACCACGGGGCCGATCGCCGCGACCGCGGCGCCGGTCAGCAGCGTCACGGCGGCGGCGCCCTGGAGCCTGACCAGGCCCACCCTGCGGCCCAGCGCCACGGCGACGTCGTCGCCGAGCGCGAGGCTGTTGAGCGCGGGCGCCGAGGCGAGCGCGAGCACCATGCCCGCCGCCACGAACGGCAGCAGCTGCGGCATGAGCTGCGCGCCCTGCCCGGCCAGCGATCCGGCCGACCAGAACCGGTAGCGGTTCAGCGACTCCGGGTCGGCCAGCACGATGGCGCTGGTCAGCGAGCTGAGCATGACGGTGACGGCGACTCCGGCCAGCGCCAGTTTCACCGGGGTGAGGCCGTCGCGGCCGAGGCCGCCCAGCACGTAGACGGCGACGCTGACCACGAGCGCGCCGGCGAAGGCGAACCAGACATAGCCGTAGAGCGAGCCGATGCCGAAGGCGGCGATGGCGACGACGACCGCGAACGCGGCTCCCGCGCTGACGCCGAGGATGCCGGGGTCGGCCAGCGGGTTGCGGGTCAGCGCCTGCATGAGCGCGCCGGACAGGCCGAGCGCCGCCCCGGCCATGAGGCCGAGCAGGGTGCGCGGCACGCGTACCGACCAGATGACGTCGTGGACCGCCTTGGTGACCTCGCCGCCGGTCAGCGCCTGCGCGACCTGGTCGAGCGGGATCGCCCGCGCGCCGACCGACAGCGACAGCGCGCACAGCACCACGAGCCCGGCGATCGGCACTCCGAGCAGGATGGCGCCGCGGCCCAGGCGCGCCGCGGGCTGAAGCCCCGCGCCGGGCTTCAGCGCGGCCGATCTCACGAGGAGGGTTCTGGCTTGGTCTCCGGCTTGCCGTCGACGGCCGCCGACAGCATGGGAACCAGCCGGTCCAGCAGGTACGGCAGGCTGAGCACCGTGATGAAGGAGGCGGAGTCGGCGAAGTCGGTGCCGTCCACGACGAACACCTCGCGGGCCTGCTTGGCCACCTTGAGGTTCTTGTAGACGCCGTCGCCGCGCAGCGCGGCCACGTCCTTGTCGGCGTTGGTGACGCTCCAGATCAGGACGTCCCGGTCGAGCAGGTCGAGCCGCTCGCGGCTGATGTTGGCGCCGAACTTGTCGCCGATCACCTTGTCCAGGTCGGGCGGGAGCGTGAAGCCGAGCGAGGCCAGCAGGCGGCTGCGCGGGTCCTGGCTGCCGAAGACGAAGTACCCCTCGTACATGCTGACCATCAGCGCGCCGGCGCCGACGAAGGCCGGGTTGTCCTTCTTGACCTGCTCGAAGCGTGCCTCGACGCCCTTGACCATCGTGTCGGCCTCGGCGGGCTTGCCGACGATCGAGCCGATCGTCCTGGTGAGCTCCTGCCACGGGATGCCGAAGTCGATGTACTGCTTCGGCTGGGCGACGGTCGGGGCGATCTGCGACAGCGTCGCGTACTGCTCCTTGGTCAGCCCGGAGTACAGGCCGATGATCAGGTCGGGACGCAGCGCCGCGATCTTCTCGGCCTGCGGTCCGGTGCCGGTGTCCTTCAGCACCTGGGGTACGGCCGCGCCGCCCAGCTCGTCCTTGGCCCAGGGGCCGACGGCGCCGGGGTGCTCGCCGAACCACTCGGTGGTGCCCACGGGGACCACGCCCAGGGCGAGCAGGGCGTCCTGTTCGACGAGGCCGACGGTGACCACCCGCTGGGGCGGCGCCTTGACGGTGGTGCTGCCGAACTTGTGCTCGATGGTGACCGGGGTGAACCCCTTCGCCGCGGGGGCACTCGTGGCCGGGGCGGCGGTCAGGTTGTCCGGGGCGCAGGCGACGGTGCTCAGGAGGACGGCGAGCGCCAGGATGATGCGCTTCACGCGTTGTTCTCCGCCCTGCCCATACGCCAGTAGCCCATGAAGGCCACGGCGCGCTTGTCCATGCCGCGCTCGGCGACCAGGTGACGCCGCAGGGCTCTGATCATCGCCGCCTCTCCGGCCAGCCAGGCGTAGAGGGGGCCCTCCGCCTGCTCTTCCGGCACCTCCCAGAGCTCGTCGACATCGACGTCTATGTCCCTAAAGTCGATGTCCTCGAAGGCGTCGGCGGGCTTGTGGTCGGGAAGCAGGCGCCCGGCGGCGGCCTCGACGGCCGGGATGAGCTTGTCGCCGTGGTCGCCGCCCTCGCGGGCCAGCCACGTGACGGTGACCTCGCTCGGGGAGTCGATCGGCAGGAAGTCGGTGGCGTGCGGCACCTCGATGAGGGCCGCGCCGCGGGTGCCGGCGGGCAGGCGTTCCAGGGTGGCGCAGATCGCCGGGGCGGCGGTCTCGTCGCCGGCCATCAGGATGGCGCCAGTGCCCTCCGGCGGGTGGAACTCCAGGCCGCCGTGCGGCTCGCCGTAGCGGGCGTCGGGGCCGAAGAGACCGACCTCGTCGCCGGGCCGGACGGCGCCGGCCCAGCGCGCGGCGGGGCCGCCGTCGCCGTGCAGCACCACGTCCACGTCCACCTCGCGCAGGTCCGGGCGCACGTTGCGGACGGTGTAGGTGCGCATCGGGTTGCAGCGGTCCTGGGGCAGGGCCCGCCAGCGCTGGAACCAGTCGGGGCCGGTCGGGAACTGCGTCAGGCCGTGGCCGGGCAGGGGAAAGATGAGCTTGATCCGCTGGTCGTACCCGTTGTCGGCGAAGAGGTCGAGGTCCTCCCCGGTGAAGGTCACGCGCAGGAACGACGGGCTGAGCAACTCCAGCCCCCGCACCCGCACATCGAACAAGCGAAAGGGTTCAACCACGACAAGCTCCACTGATCACACGGGGGATTTAGGTTAGGCTAACCTACCGCACCCGTCGCCGCTAGCTCGGTGGCAGGGTGGCTCGCCAGGGGACCGGGGTGGACAGGACCATCGAGCTGCTCGGCGTGCCGTACCCGGCCAGCCGGTCGATCAGCCCCTCGAAGTCGGTCATCGTCGCGACCGCGACCCGCAGCACGCAGCAGGCCCCGCCGGTGACCCGGTGCACCTCGAAGATGTCGGGAGAGTCCAGCGCGTCCGGGTGCCGCAGCACGCACCCCGGCCCGTAGCAGGACATCGTGACCAGCGCCACCACGCCGCGCCCCGCCGCCCGGGGGTCCACGTGTGCCCGGTAGCCGCCGATCACCCCGGCCTCCTCCAGCTTCCGCACCCGCTCGGCCACCGCGGGCGGCGACAGGTGCACCCGCCGCGACAACTCGCTGAAGGACAGCCGCGCGTCGGCCTGCAGCTCACGCAGCAGCAGCCAATCCATCTCGTCCACTTTCACCACCGAAACCCAGAAGCCCAAATCAGGCACCATCCGCCTGGTGGAACACCCTAAAGGCCGTTGAATCGTCATTCCACGTACGGGCCCCGCGCGGGCATCATGAGCCCCATGGATGTCACCCCGATCACCGCACTCCAACGGCAGGAGCGAGCCCAGGCCAACGGCGGCGCGCCCACGCTCGAGTTCGACCGGCAGGCGCCCTACGACCGCTACGTCCGCGCGAGCACGCTGCACGCCCTGCAGACCCCGCTCAGCGATGACCCCGGCGAGATGTCCTTCCTCATGGTCAGCCAGGTCATGGAGCTGTACTTCGGCCTGATCCGCTACGAGCTGCGCCACGCCCAGGACCTCCTGGCCGGCGACGACGTCTGGGCGTCGCTGGCGCCGCTGCGCCGGTCCGCGCTGCACCTGGAGGCGCTCAACGCCTCCTGGCAGGGGCTGCGCTGGATGACGCCGGCCGAGTTCAACCGCTTCCGCGACCTGCTCGGCGAGGGCTCCGGCTTCCAGTCGGCCATGTACCGGCACCTGGAGTTCACGCTCGGCCTCAAGTCCGAGCAGCTCATGCGCCCCTTCCGCGGCCAGCCCGAGATCCACGCCGAGCTGCGCGCGAGCTTCGAGGCGCCCTCGCTGTGGGACGAGACGCTGGAACTGCTGCGCCGCCGCGGCCTGGCCGGCGAGCCCGAGCAGGTCGTGCAGGCCTGGGTGACCATCTACGCCGACACCGGCCCCGACAACCACCTGCGCCTGCTCGGCGAGGCGCTCACCGAGGTCGCCCAGCGCTTCGGCGACTGGCGCTACCACCACCTGCAGTCGGTGAAGCGGGCCATGGGCGCCAAGGCCGGCAGCGGCGGCTCGGCCGGGCTCGTCTGGCTGGAGCGCAGCATGGCCCGGACCGTCTTCCCCGAGCTGTGGACCGCCCGCACCTTCATGTGAGGAGTTTTCCCGTGGCAGGTTCCCCAGAGGTCGCGATCGTCGGCGCCGGTCTTGCCGGCTGCCTGCTCGCCTGTTACCTGGCCAGGCGCGGGCACCGGGTCACGCTGTACGAACGGCGGCCCGACCCGCGCGCCGAGGGCGCCGAGCGCGGCCGCTCGATCAACCTCGCGCTGTCGGAGCGCGGGCTGTCGGCGCTGCGCGGCATCGGCCTGGAGGAGCAGGTCATGGCCGAGGCGCTGCCCATGCGCGGCCGGCTGATCCACCCGGTGCGGGGCGAGCTGGACCTGCAGCTCTACAGCTCCGACGGGCTCCGCTCGATCAACTCGATCAGCCGGGCCCGGCTCAACGCGGCCCTGCTGGACGCCGCCGAACGGCACGCCGAGGTCCGCTTCGAGCACCGGCTCACCGGGCTGGACCCGGCCACCGGGACCATGCGCTTCGACGGCGGGCAGGAGGAGAAGGCGGCCGTGGTGCTCGGCGCGGACGGGGCCGGCTCCGCCGTACGGGCGCGGCTGGCCGAGCACGCCGGACTGCGCGAGCGCACCGACTTCCTCGGCCACGGCTACAAGGAGCTGACGATCCCGGCGCGGGACGGCGCGTTCGCGATGGACCCGGGCGCGCTGCACATCTGGCCGCGCGGCACCTCCATGATGATCGCGCTGCCGAACCCGGACCACTCGTTCACGTGCACGCTGTTCTGGCCGGACGAGGACTTCGACGCGCTCGACTCACCGGAGGCGATCGCGCGGCACTTCGGCGAGGTGTATCCGGACGCGGTCCCGCTCATTCCCGATCTGGTGGACGACTTCGCGGCCAACCCCGTCGGGCGGCTGGGCACGGTGCGGGCCGTACCGTGGCAGGCGGGCGGGCGCGTGGGGCTCATCGGCGACGCGGCGCACGCGATCGTGCCCTTCTACGGCCAGGGCGCGAACTGCGCGTTCGAGGACGTCGTGGTGCTCGACCGCTGCCTGGACGAGACCGGCGACGACTGGGGCCGCGCGCTGCCGAGGTTCGAGCGGGCGCGGCGGGCCGACACCGAGGCGATCGCCGAGATGGCGCTGGCGAACTTCGTCGAGATGCGCGACAAGGTCGCCTCGCCCGTCTACCGGCTGGCCAGGCGGGCCGAGCACGCCCTGCAGGAGGCGCTGCCCGGCCGCTACGTCTCGCGCTACGAGCTGATCTCCTTCTCCACCGTCCCGTACGCGCGGGTGCGCCGCCGGGTCCGCCGCCAGCAGCAGGTTCTCGGCGCGCTCGCCGCCCTGGGCGCGCTGGGTGCGGCGGCGCTGGTGTTCGGGGCGGTGCGACGCTCCGGGGCTTAGGGGCGTCCGACGCTCATGTAGGTGTAGCCGAGGGCGCGCATGGTGGCCGGGTCGAGGTGGTTGCGGCCGTCGAACAGCACCGGCCTGCGCATGGTGTCGCGGACGTCGGCCCAGGGCACGTCGCGCAGCTCGGGCCAGGCGGTGGCGAGGATCGCCGCGTCCGCGCCGGCCAGCGCCTCCTGCGGGCTGCCATGCCGTACGGCTGACGCCCAGGGCTCGGGCTGCCCGTCGGGGGCCAGCGGATCCCAGCACGTCACCTTGGCGCCCTCGGCCAGCAGCCGCGCTGCCAGCACGGTGCTCGGCGCCTCGCGCATGTCGTCGGTGCCCGGCTTGAACGTCATGCCGAGCACCGCGATCCTGGTGCCGCCGAGGCCGCCGAGCGCGTCCTTCAGCTTCTGGATGGCCCGCCGCTTCTGCAGGTTGTTCACCTCGATGGCGGCGTTCAGCAGCTGGGTGTGGTGGCCGGTGTTGCTGGCGAGCTGCTTCAGCGCCTCGGAGTCCTTGGGGAAGCAGCTGCCGCCCCAGCCGATGCCGGCGCGCAGGAAGTGCGGGCCGATCCGGTGGTCCAGCCCGACCGCCTTGGAGACCTGCTCCACGTCCGCGCCGGTCAGCTCACACAGCACCGCGATCTCGTTCATGAAGCTGATCCTGGTCATGAGCATCGCGTTGCTGGCCAGCTTGACCATCTCGGCCGAGGCCACGTCCATCACCTCGACCGGCCCCGCCACGCCTTCGTGCAGTTCGGTGACGAGCCGGATCACGCTCTCGTCGGAGGCGCCGACGACGACCCGGTCCGGGCGCATGAAGTCGGCCACCGCCTGGCCTTCCGCGGTGAACTCGGGGTTGGAGGCGTAGCCGACGTGGGCCAGGCCGCTCTCGTCGAGCACCGCCCGTACCCTGGCGCCGGTGCCGACCGGGACCGTGCTCTTCACCACGACGGCCTTCAGGTGCTCGGCGCCCTTCAGCGACTCGACCACCGACCAGACGCGCGACAGGTCGGCGTCTCCCGCCGCGGTCGGCGGGGTGTCCACGCAGACGTACACGATCTCGGTGCCCGCGAGGGCTTCCTCGGCGCTCAGCGTGAAGGTGAGGCGTCCGGCGTTGGCCGCGATGAGTTCGCCCAGGCCGGGCTCGTGGATCGGCACCCGCCCGGCGTTCAGGAGGCGGATGCGCTCGTCCTGGATGTCGCGGACCGCGACGGTGTGGCCGAGCTCGGCCAGGCACGCGGCGGTCACCAGGCCGATGTAACCGGCCCCGAATACTGCGATCTTTCGCATCTCTTCCTCACCTCTTCACCCGCAAGAGTGCCCGAACAGGACCAGGCTCAGGAAATCGGGGTGAGGGGTGCTTCTATAGTGGTCCCACAGACATCCGATGAAAGGCGAAATTTCCAGTCATGGCGATACAGTCGTGGTTCCCCCAGGCCAAACTGGGGATCTTCGTTCACTGGGGCATCTACGCCGTCGACGGCGTGGCCGAATCGTGGTCGTTCTTCGACGGGCGGGTCAGGTACGACGACTACATGAAGCAGGTGGACGGGTTCACCGCCGACCGCTTCGACGCCGCGCAGTGGTCGGATCTGTTCGCCGCGGCGGGTGCCCGATACGCGGTGCTGACCGCCAAGCACCATGACGGTTTCGCGCTCTGGCCGACGGCGTGGTCGGAGCTGCGCACCGGACGCGACTTCGTCGGCGAGTACGTGCGCGCGATGCGCGAGCGCGGGCTGCACGCGGGCCTGTACTTCTCGCACCTGGACTGGTCGCACCCCGACTACGCCAGCGTGGGCACCGGCGACAACCGCTTCGCCCACCCGGAGCCGGGCAAGGAGGATCCGGCCGCGTGGGAGCGGTTCCTGGCCTTCCACCGGGGGCAGTTGCGGGAGCTTCAGGAGCGCTACGCGCCCGACCTGCTGTGGTTCGACGGCGACTGGGAGCGCGACGCCGCGACCTGGCGGATGAGCGAGCTGCGCGAGGAACTGCTCGCCCGGCAGCCGGGGGTCGTGATCAACGGGCGGATGCAGGGCGAGGGCGACTACGCCACGCCCGAGCAGGGCGTGCCGATCGAGCCGCCGGCCGGTCCTTGGGAGCTGTGCCTGACGATCAACGACTCGTGGGGCTACCAGGGGCACGACACCAACCACAAGTCGGTGCGCCAGCTCGTCCGGATCTTCGCCGAGACCATCGGCGGCGGGGGCAACCTGCTGCTCGACGTGGGGCCGCGCGCGGACGGGACCATCACGCCCGAGCAGGCCTCGCGGCTGCGGGAGCTGGGCGACTGGATCCGGCCGCGGGCCGAGGCGGTCTACCCGACGGGACGCGGGCTGCCGCCCGGCCACTTCAACGGGGCCAGCACGGTCTCGGCCGACCGGCGGACGCTGTACCTGTTCGTGTTCGACCGGCCCAACGAGTTCGTGGTGCTGCGCGGGGTGCGCAACAAGGTCACCTCGGTACGCGTGCTGGGCGGGGCCGGTGAGCTGCGGCACGAGCGGTTCGGCGGGCTGAACGAGGTGCCCGGATGGGAGTACGTCTTCCTGGCCGACTCCGACCTCGATCCGCTGTGCACGGTGCTGGAGGTCCGGCTGGACGGGGAGCTGGAGGTCTACCGTGACCACACCCGCGACTAGGCGCGTGGCGATCTGCGGCATCGGCACAGAGTCGAGCACGTTCAGCGCACACCGCACTGGTTACCGAGACTTCACCCTTTGGCACGATTTTTCGCGTTATCCGTTTCTTTGTCAGGACTCTGGGCGGTGGCCTGAGGAGGTGGCGGGGGTCCGGGTGGAGTTCGTGCCGATCCTGGTCGCCCGTGCGCTGCCGGGCGGCCAGGTCACCCGGGAGGCGTACGAGCGGCTGGAGTCCGAACTGCTCGCCGGGTTGCGGGCGGCGGGGCCGTTCGACGGCGTCTATCTGGACCTGCACGGCGCGATGCACGTCGAGGGCCGCGACGACGCCGAGGCCGCGCTCGCCGCGGCGGTCAGGGACGTCGTCGGCCCCCGCGCGCCGATCGCCGCCTCCATGGACCTGCACGGCCAGGTGTCGCGCCGCTTCGCCGAACTGGTCGACCTGCCCACCGCCTACCGCACCGCGCCGCACGTGGACGTCGAGGAGACGCGCGAGCGCGCCTGCCGCCTGCTCGTCCGCGCGCTGGCGGAGGACCTGGACGTGGTCCGCTCCTGGGTACGGCTGCCGCTGCTGCTGCCCGGCGAACGCACCAGCACCCGCCTGGACCCGGCCGCCGCGATCTACGCCCGCCTGCCGGAGATCGAGCGACGCCCCGGCGTCCTGGACGCCTCGATCTGGATCGGCTACGCCTGGGCCGACGCCCCGCGCTCCAGCGTCAACATCCTGACCACCGGCACCTGTCCGGAGGCGGTCACCGCCGCCACCACCGAACTGGCCGGCGCCCTGTGGCGCTCCCGCGACGACTTCGCCTTCGCCATGCCCGCCCTGCCACCCCGCGCCGCCATCGAACAGGCGTTGTCCTCACCCCACCGCCCGTACTTCATCAGCGACTCCGGCGACAACCCCACGGCCGGGGGCTCGGGCGACGCGGCGTTCTTCCTGTCCGACCTCCTGTCCGCCCCCGCGCTGGCGGGCGGCGGGAAGAGCGCGATCTGGGCATCCTGCGTGGACCCCGCGGCGGTGGCCGCCTGCGTGGCGGCGGGCGTCGGCGGCGAGGTGTCCGTGCGGGTGGGCGGCGTCTACTCCGGCGACCCACCGGTGCACCTGAAGGGCACCGTCCACGCGGTACGGCCCGCCGACCCGGTGGGCGGCGACCTGGCCGTGGTCCGGGCCGGAGGCGTGCACGCGGTGCTGACGACGCGGCGCAAGCCGTACCACCTCGTGCAGGACCTCACCGACCTGGACCTCGACCCGTGGCGGCACGACCTGACCGCCATCAAGATCGGCTACCTGGAGCCCGACCTGCACCGGGCCGCCGCCGCCTCGATCCTCGCCCTCACGCCGGGCGGCGTGAGCCAGGACCTGCCGGCTCTCCCCTACACCCGCCTGACCCGCCCCATCCACCCCCTCGACCCCGCCGTGCCCGCCCCCGACCTCACCCCCGCCCTGCTGAAACGCCCCCGCTGACACCCCTCCGACCGCCCACGCCCGGGTCCCCGATCCCCCGTGGTCCCGCGAGGGCATGACCCCGCGGGACACGGGGCGACCTCATGCGGCGAGAGCCCCCCACCGCCCCTCGCTCACCCGTGGGGCGTCAAGGGGGCGTCAGGATTGAGGGGTTGGGCATGGGGATTTCATGGCCGGCGGGCCGTATGCGGGGGGTGTGGGCCGATAGTGGAGGCATGACGGCTATCGCCTCTGATCGTCCTCCCGACAGCAGGACCGACATCGGTCGCGGCATGGAGCAGTTCCACCACCCTCGCCCGGTCTGCGCGGGCCGCGGCGCCGCGTTCCGGCCGACGCCCCAGCGTGCACGACTGATGTCCGGGCTCACCGGCCGGGTGGTCGAGTTCGGCGCCGGTGACGGGGTCAAGCTCACCTGCTACCCCCCGGAGGTCCAGGAGATCGTCCTGGTCGAACCCGATCCGTTCCTGCGGGCCGCGGCGGAGCGGGTGGCGGACGAGGTGCCCGCTCTGGTCAGCATCGTCGGCGGCGACCCTGCCCGGGTGGCGCTGGACAGCGGCTCCTGTGACGCCGTGGTCCACTCGCTCACCCTGTGCTGCTGCGCCCGCCCCGAACGTACGCTCGCCGAGGCCCGCCGGATCCTGCGCCCCGGTGGCCGGCTGCGCTTCTACGAGCATGTCCGCTCGGCCAACCCCGTCCTGGCCCTGACCGAGGCGCTGGTCAGCCCGCTCTGGTCGCGGGCCAGCGGCGGCTGCCGTCCCAGCCGCGACCCGGTCGCCGCGATCCAGGCGGCGGGTTTCGTGCTCGAAGACCTCGACCGCTTCACCTTCCAGCACGTCAGCCACGTCCTCGG
This sequence comes from Nonomuraea sp. NPDC059007, assembly GCF_042740555.1. Lineage (NCBI taxonomy): Bacteria > Bacillati > Actinomycetota > Actinomycetes > Streptosporangiales > Streptosporangiaceae > Nonomuraea > Nonomuraea sp. NPDC059007. Next base: position 53,056 of record NZ_JBHYJD010000003.1, read on the forward strand.
CACCGCCGTCAGCCCGCCGTCCTGACCCCCGCACGCACCGCACGCGACGATCGGGTCACGGTCGTGGGGCGCGTGCCGTACCCGTCGGTGCGACCGTCCATGACCTGGCGGCGTTGAGCTCCGCGACCTCCATGTCGGTGACGCGGGCGTGGAAGCCGTGCAGCCGGGCCCGCTCCTCGGCGCTCAGCACCTCGTCGATGTGCCCGAAGCCGCCGGGGGCGCGCCGGGCGATCTCGTCAAGGATCTCCTCGACCGCCATCCGCCGGTGGTTCTCGACCAGGCGGTTGACCTTGGCGCGGCGCTCGCTCTCGTAGGCGGCGAGGCTCGCGGTGGTGGCCAGGTGGTAGGCGAGGACGCGGGCGTCGACGACGGTCTGCGAGCCGCCGTTCGAGCCGATCGGGTACATCGGGTGCGCCGCGTCGCCCAGCAGGGTGACCCGGCCGCGCGTCCACCAGGGCAGCGGGTCGCGGTCCACCATGGGGAACTCCCACACCTGCGGCGAGCGGGCGATGAGTCCCGCCACGTCGAGCCACGGGAAGCGGCGCTCGCCGAAGTGCTCCAGGACGTCCTCGTGGCGGCCGGTGACGTTCCAGCCGGCTCGGGCCACCGGTCCCGGCGTGCCGGTCCTGAGCTCGGCTACCCAGTTGACCAGCCCGTCGCCGATCGGGTAACAGACGAACTTCCCGACCTCGTTCGCCCCCGACACGATCATGGTCCGCCCGTCCAGGTACGGCTGCGCCGCAGCCGTCCCCCGCCACATGCGCACCCCGTTCCAGAGCGGCGCCCCCTCCCCCGGATGCAGCCGCGCCCGGACCGCCGAGTGCAGCCCGTCGCATCCGACGAGCACGTCGCCGTCGAGCACCCGGCCGTCGTCCAGGTGGAGCCGGACCCGGTCGCGGTCCTGTTCGAAGCGCTCGGCCCTGCCGGTGACCAGCGCGGAGGGGCCGAGCCTGGCGCGTACGGCGTCGAGCAGGAGCATCTGCAACCGCCCGCGGTGGATGGAGTACTGCGGCCAGCGGTACCCGGCCGCCCGCCCCCGCGGCACGTCCATGATCATGTTGCCGTGGCGGTCGACGTAGCGCATGTGGGCCGTGGCCACCGAGCGTGCCTCCAGGTCGCCGGCCAGGCCCAGCTCGGACAGTTCCTTGACGGCGTGCGGCTGCAGGTTGATGCCGGCTCCGATCGGCCGCAGGTCGGCGACCTGCTCGACGAGCACGGCGTCCAGGCCCGCGGCGTGCAGGCTCAGCGCGGTGGTCAGGCCGCCGATTCCGGCTCCGGCGATCAGCACGTGCATGGGTCATCCTCCCGTGTGGTGGTGCCAGGCGAGCAGCCGTCGCTCGGCCGCGAGGAAGGCCGCGTTCAGCGTGTATCCCACGGCGCCGAGAACGGCGACGGCCGCCCACATCTGGGGCGGGTCGAGCGACTGCTGGGCGAAGATCAGGCGGTGGCCGATCCCGCCGGTGGTCCCGACCAGCTCGGCCAGGACCATGAGGACGAGCGCGGCGGGCAGGCTGATCCGCAGCCCCGCCGCGATGTACGGCGCAGCCGACGGCACGACCACGAACCGCAGCCGCTGCCCCCGGCTGAGCCGGTAGACCGCGGCCACCTGCAGATGGGCCGGGTCGGCCGCCCTGACGCCGTCCATCGTGCTGATCAGCACCGGCCACACGACCCCGCAGGCGATCGTGGCGATCTGCATCGGCGCGCCGAACTGGAACAGCGCCACGAACAGGGGCACCAGAGCGGGCGGCGGGATCGAGCGCAGCAGGTGCACCACCGGCTCGGCCACGGAGGAGGCGGTACGCGAGCGGCCCACCAGCGTCCCCGCGGCGACCCCGGCCAGGCCGGCGATCGCCCAGCCGCTCAGCAGGTGCGCGAGGCTGGGCACAAAGTCCTCCAGCGCCTCGTCGGTCAGGAACAGCCGGGCGGGCGGCCCGGAGAACCACAGCTCCCACGCCGCCACGACGATCCCCGACGGCGGCGGATAGTACGCCTGCCCCGCCATCCGGGCACCGGCCTCCCAGAGCGCGGCCAGCACGATCGCCGCCCACCACCGCCTCACCGGGCCGCCGGCCCGAACCGCCGCAGCGCCGTACGCTCGGCCAGGACCAGCAGGCGGCTCAGCGCCAGCCCGAGCACCCCGGTCCAGACGGCGGCGGCGAGCATCGCCGCCCGGTTGCCCGGCCCACCGGCCAGATCCCGCAGGAACGTCCCGACCCCCGCCGACCCGCCCGCCAGCAGTTCGGCCCCCACGGTGACGATCAGCGCGACCGCGACCGCGTGCCGCACCCCCGTCACCACGTACGGCACCGCGCTCGGCAGATGCAGTCTGGCCACGATCGCCGCAAAGGGGAACCCGAAGGCCCGCAACGTGTCGACGGCGACCGGATCGGCGGAGCGCGCCCCGTAGAGCGCGTTGAACAGGATGGGCCAGGCGCAGGCGTAGGCGGCGAGCCCGGCCCTGAGCGGCAGGCCGGGGCCGAGGATGAGGATGGCCGGCGGGATGAGCGCCAGGGACGGCACCGGCCGGGCGAACTCGATCACCACGCGGGCGTGCCGCTCCAGCGCGGGCAGGCAGCCGAGCGCGAGCCCCGCCGGTACGGCCAGCGCCAGGGCGATCAGGACGCCGAGGAGCGCGGTGCCCGCCGTACCGGCGAGCTGGGTCCAGAAGCCCGGATCGGACCCGAGGTCCACCCCCGCGCGCAGCACGTCGACCGCGCCCGGCACGCCCGCCGCGGCGGCCGCCTGGAGGGCGAGGCCGAGCAGCAGGAAGCCGGCCGCGCCGAGCAGCACGCGCCTCACCGCGCGGGCGTGATCAGATCGGCCGCCCTGACCGGCCGCTTGCCGCCGAAGTAGCCGAGCCTGGCCATCGTGTCGGAGACGCCCTGAAGGGTCGCCGCGTCGGCGGCCTGCGGGTAGGTGCCGATCGCGAGGCCCCCGGGAGCGGGGTTGAGGCCCTTGACGTACGTGGGCAGGATCTCGCCGAGTGCCACGCGGTCGGCGGCGATGCGGGCCCCGGCGGCCATGGCGCGCTGGAAGGCGGCGACGGTGTCGGGGTTGTCCTTCACGAACGCGGCGGTGGCGGCGTATCCGGCGACGGGGAAGCCGGCGGGGATCTCCGCCACGGTCGTCATGCCCTTGGCCGCCGCGGCGCCGGCGAACGGCTCGCCCAGGAAGGCGGCGTCGACCTGCTTGTTCTCCAGCGCCGGGATCATCTCGGGGAACGGCACGGCCACGAAGTCGCGCTTGTCGTCGAGCTTGACGCCCGCCTCCCCGGCGGCCCGGCGGACCAGCAGGCTCGGGACGGAGTTGAGGGCGTTGACGGCGATCTTCTTGCCGGACAGGTCGGCGAGGGTCCGGATGGGCGAGTCCTTGGCGGCGACGATCCGGTGGGTGCCCTTGCCGGTGTGGTAGCCGTCGGCCACGACCTTGAGGTCGGCCAGGCCGCCGGCCTGGGCGTTGAACCAGGTCAGGTAGTTGCCGAAGGAGATGTCCATGCTCTTGCCGATGAGCCGCGGGAGCGCGTCGGCGCCGCCGCCCAGGACCTCGATCTTGACATTGAGCCCTTCCTTCCGAAAAAGGCCGCGTTTGTCGGCGATATACACGGGCGCCACGTCGATGATGGGCAGGACCCCGATCACCAGATCGGCTTTTTGCTGTCCCGGCGAATGCCGGACGGTATCAGGACCGGTGCAGGCCGTCAGCACTAAGCAGGCGACGACGGCGGTCAGACGGGCTGTCACCGTGGGTTCTCCTCTGGCTCGGCGAAATGTCTGGCGGATAACTCCGAATGATCCTCCGATCATTACCGCGAAATTCGGCCATTTCGTCCATACCTCTTGGTAGAAAGCACTCTGTTCTTGATCGGAGCGCAGGAAAGGCAAGGCATTGACGCGAAGAATCGGCAGGGTCCCCCAGCTGCCGCCGGACAGCGGTCTCAACATCGTGATTCTGACCATGGCGGCCTCCATGTCCGGCGACCGGCAGAGCGCCGAGATGCTGGCCGAGTGCGCGGAGACGCTGTTCGCCGAGGGCGACGACGCCGACGCGCTCGACTGGTTCTCGCTCATCGTGGAGGGCGGCGAGCCCGAACTCGCCCCGCACGCGGCGCTGCGCATCGGCGACGTGCTCGTCGACGAGGACATGGCCACCGCCCAGGCCGCGTGGCGCCACGCCGCCGACCACGGCGCCGGGCAGGTCGCGAAGATCGCGCGCGACAACTTCGAGGTGCTCGCCCGCCACGACGTCGAGCCGCGCACCAGCCCCGCCACGGCCGAGGAGGTGATCGGCCGCGCGGCGCTGGCGCGCGGCCGGATGTGGGTCGCGGAGGGCGACCTGCGGGCGGCGGCCCACGCGTTCGGCCAGGCCACGGAGTCGCCGATCCCCGACCTGGCCGCCGAGGGCCTCGCCTACCTGGGCTCGGCGCTGGCGCTGGCGGGCGAGCCCGGCCAGGCCGTGCCGGCGCTGGAGCGCGCGATCGCCACCGGGCACCCCCGCTACGGCCCCATGGCGGCGGTCGACCTGTCGTCCATCCTCAGCGCCCGGGGGCAGCACGACCGGGCGATCGCCGTGCTCAGGCAGGCGCAGCGGGGCGAGGGCTGGGCGGCCTCCATGGCGGCCGTCAACATCGGGGTGCTGCTCGCGCGCGAGCTGGGCGACCTCGACGCCGGTCTGGCCGAGCTGCGCCGCGTCGCCGCCGGTCCCGACCCGATGGCGGCCGCGGGCGGCCTGTTCAACCTCGCCACCCTCCTGGAGGAGAACGGCGACGCCGCCGGCGCACGGCGCGCCTACCAGGACGCCGTGGCCCGGCAGCAGCCGATGTTCAGCGGGAAGGCCGCGGTCAACCTCGGCATCCTGGAGACCAGGGAGGGCGACCTCCAGAGCGCCGAGACCGCCTGGCGGCTGGCCGTACGGGTCGGCGGGCCCGAGGACCAGGCCAAGGCCCACGACATGCTGGAACGGCTCAGCCTCCTCGACCCGGCCGACTCCCTCTCCAGGGGCGCGAACCTGCTGGCGGAGGGCGAGCGTGAGGCGGCGCTGCGCGAGTTCGAGCTGGCCATGGACAGCGGCCATCCGCTGCACGCGCCGTGGGGCGCCGCCCATGCCGGGTTCCTGTTCTCGATCGAGTCGGGCAGGCAGGGCGCCGAGGCGGGGATCGGCCGGCTGCGCGAGGTGGGGCAGGCCGAGCTGGAGCCGAGGGCGTGGGTGCTGTTCGGCGTGCTGGCGGCACGGCACGGCGACCTCGACGCGGCCGAAGCCGCCTGGCGCACCGTCCCCCGTACGGCCCGCGACGCCTTCCCCGCCGCCGCCTGCCTGCTGTGGGTGCTGCACCGGGACCCGGCGCAGGCGGAGGGGGCGTTCGGCTGGGTGCTGCAGGTGGCCGGCGATCTCGCGCGCGACGTGGTGGAGGCGGCCGAGCAGATCGGGCACGTACGCGCCCGCCACGGCGACGAGGCCGGGGGTCAGGAGGCGTACGAGACGAGCCGCAGGCTGGCCGCGCTAGCGAACTGACGGGTGCCCGGTCTCGGCGGTCTCCTCGCGCAGGGCCTCCCACAGGAGGTTCAGCGGGTGGTCCGGGGCGTAGCGTTCGCGTTCGCCCTTCCTGGTGAACACCGCGGAGACCATCTCGACCTTGGACTCGACGTCGTGCACCAGGTCAACGACGCGTAGCGACCCGCCTTCCGCGACGCGTCTGGCCAGGGTGCGGGTGACGATCATGCAGCCTCTGGCCAGGCGGGAGCGCAGCAGGGCGAGGCCGTACTGGACGTCCTCGATCTCCGCGGCGATCGTGAGGCGCTCGCGGAAGGCCGGCCCGAACCAGCGCGTCAGGAAATCGGCGATCAGCCCGCTGCCCGGCACGACCAGCGGCAGTTTCGCGAGCGCGCTGACCGGCGCCGAGGGGCCGGGCAGGTCCTCGTGCGGCAGGTTGGTCAGCAGGACGGGGCTGCCGCGGCGCCATTCGAGCACGTCGTAGGCGTCGTGGGCGGCGGGCGCTCCGACCGGGGTGACGACGCTGCCGCACAGCAGGTCCACGCGGCCCTCGTCCAGGCGCGGCCAGAAGTCCTTGGTGCGCACGTGCACGAGCCGGAACTCCACGCCGCGCCGCGTGAACTCCGCCGCCACCCGATCCCACGCCCGCGACAGGATCCACAGCGTGAACTCGGTCGTGCCCACGGTCAGCGTCGTGCCGATGCGCCGCCGGCCGGCGTGCACGTCGTCCATCAGCTCGGCCAGCACCTCCTGCGCCCGCTCGACCAGGCTCTCGCCGGTGGGTGTGAACACGAAGTCCTTGCCCCTGCCGCGCTTGCTGACCAGGACCTCGCCGCAGAGCGCCTGGTAGGTGCGGTTGAGGCTGTCGAGCTGCTTCTGCACGCTGGACTGCTCCCTGCCGAGCAGCCGCGCCGCCTGCAGCGCCGAGCCCGTCCGCCGGACCACGGCCAGCGTCCTGAGCTGGTCGAGGCTCGTGTCGAGCAGCGCGGGCGGGCAGCTCAGCAGCAGGGCCAGCGGCTCGTCGGGCGGCACCAGCTCGGGTAAGGGCGCGGACATGCCACTAACCTACTGCCTCACCCGCCGCGCCCCAGCCCCGCCTCGCGCGCCCGGACGATCGCCTGCGCCCGGTCGGCCACCTGGAGCTTGGCGAAGATGTTGGAGACGTTGTTGCGCACGGTCTTCGGCGACAGATGGAGGCGCTCGGCGATCTCGCCGTTCGAGCGGCCGGCCGCGATCAGCTCCAGCACCTCACGCTCACGCGCGGTCAGGTGCGGGAACGGCCTCGCCCCCGGCGCCTCTCCCCGCGCCAGCCGGGCGAAGAACCCGCTCACCCGGGCCGCCAGCGCCTGCCCGAAGATCACCTCCCCGCCCGCGACCGCGGTGATGGCCCGCAGGATCTCGCCCTGGTCGGCGCCCTTGAGCAGGTAGCCGCGGGCACCGGCGACCATCGCCGCCAGCACGGTGTCGTCGTCCTCGTGCATGCTCAGCACCAGCACGCCGGCCTCCGGCACCTCGGCCACGATCCGCTCGGTGGCGCGGATGCCGTCCATGCCGGGCATCTGCAGGTCGAGCACGACCACGTCCGGCCGCAGCCGCACGGCCAGCTCGACAGCCCCCAGCCCGTCGGCCGCGGTGCCGACCACCTCGGCCCGCCCGGTCGAGTCGAGCATCATGCGCAGCCCGTCGCGGTAGACGGGATGGTCGTCGGCCAGCACGACCCTCGGTACGCTCATCCGGCCCAGCCCGACGGCAGGACCGCGTGGATCCGCGTGCCGCCGCCCGCGCCGGGCGTGACCGCGCACCGGCCGCCCAGCTCGCGCGCCCGCTCCCGCATGGCGGCCAGCCCCACGCCCGGCGCGATCTCGGGACCCACGCCCCGGCCGTCGTCGACCACCTCGACCTCCAGCTCGCCCTCCGCCGTGCTCAGGCGGATCTCGCAGGTACGGGCCGCCGCGTGCCTGGCGACGTTCACCAGAGCCTCGCACACGATGCGGTAGGCGGCGACCTCCGTCGCGGCGGGCAGCTCGCCCAGGTCGGCGTCCACCCGTACGCGCACGTCCAGGCCGCCGCCGCGGAAGCGCTCCGCCTCCCGCTTCAGCGCCTCCGCCAGGCCCCAGCGGTCCAGGGCGGGCGGCAGCAGGTTGTGCACGAGCCGCCTGACGTCCTCGATGACCGTGCCCAGATCGCCCCGCACCTGACCGAGCACCTCCCCCGCCGCCCGCGGATCGCGGTCCAGCAGGTTGCGGGCCGCCTCCACCTTCAGCGCCGCGGCGGCCATGGCCGGGCCGAGCCCGTCGTGCAGGTCCCTGCGCAGCCTGCGGCGTTCCTCCGCCACGCCGGTGACCAGCCGCCCGCGGCTGAGCCGCAGCTCCTCGGTGAGCGCCACCGCCCGCACCGCCGCGGCCGTCTGACGTACGACGTCGGCCAGCAGCCGCTGGTCCGCCTCTGCCAGCCGGCCGCGCGGCACCAGCGCCAGGCGGCCGATCCGCTCGCCGCGGTAGGTGATCGGCAGCACGAGCACGTCCGCGCGCGGCTCGCCGTACTCGGCCGTGAGCGTGCCGCCGTCCTGCCCGTCGAGCTCCACCCTCACGTACGGCGAGCCGAACGCCCGCGACACCGCCCGCGCGGCCTCCGGCAGCGGCCCGCCCGGCCCGCTCGCCTCCTCCAGCCGCTCGGCCAGCGCCGACACCACCTCGTACGGCTCCGCCCTGCCGGTGAGCATCCGGTTCACCCAGCGGCGTGCCCGGTCGCGGACCGGGGCGTAGGCGACGGCGACCACCGTGGCGGCCAGCACGGCGGCCACCGGCTCGTCGATCAGCGCGCCCAGGCCCACGAAGATGGGGACGTCGACGGCCACCACCGCCACGGCCAGCCCGCCGTACAGGATGGTCCAGCCGAGCAGCGGGTCGATGTCGTAGAGCCGGTAGCGGCCGACGGCGACCAGCACGGCGCCCGCGACGGCCAGGAGCGACGCGACGAACGTCAGGTCCTGCGGGATGCCGTCCACCGCGAGGGGCAGCACGATCAGCACGCCGTTCAGCACCGCGGCCAGCGCCATCCAGCGCAGCTGAGCCCGCAGCACGCCTGCCGAGCCGCGGAAGCGGCGCACGAACGCCACCACGGGCACCACCGTGCTCAGCGCCAGCAGCGCGGGTACGGCCGGCAGCACCGACAGCCACACCTGGTCCGGCAGGAACGGAACCGGCAGATCGACCCCCGGCCACGGGGCGCCCTGTCGCGCGGTGTCCGTGACCAGGCGCCAGGGGACCGTGACGAAGACCGCCACCGCGAGCCCCGCCGAGGTCAGCGTCGCCCATGCCGCGGGCCGCCAGCGGCGGGTGGGCAGGCGGCCGTCGGGGAAGTACAGCAGGACCAGCGGGGTCACCAGGTTCAGCAGCGGGCCCAGGCGGGCGCCGGTGAACAGGGCGGCGGCGGTCAGCGGGAGCCGCCCGCCGTACGTCTGCGAGGACAGCACGGCGTAGGCGGCGCCGAGCCCGTTCAGGCTCGCCACGAGCGCGCTGCCGAGCAGCAGCCAGGTCATCGGGTGCCGGGGCAGGCGGCTGGACAGCACCAGTCCGGCCCCGGCCAGGGCCAGAGCCGGGATCGTGGACGACCAGATCGACCAGTCGAGGGGTTCGGGGCGCGGGGCCGTACCGGAGAGAAGGTCCAGGCAGGTGGCGGCGAGGACGCCGGCGGCGGAGAGCACGGCCACGGCGGTGGCGGCGGCTCTGGGCAGGGGGTACCAGAACACCGTTCCAGCGTGACACAGCAGGACACCCGTGACAGGGGACCGGTATCCCTCCCGGACCGGGACATCTGCCCCGCTCAGACCGGGACCTCGTGCTCTGGTGGCCCGGGACGGCGGCGGGAGAGCGTGGGTGCCTCATCGACCTTCAGGAGGCACCCATGATCACCCACAGCACTTCGGCCAGGGCGGAGGGCGGCCGGCTCGCGGGGGCGCTGCTCTCCGCCGGCGCTGCGGCGTGGGCCGCCGGCACGGTCGTCGTGGGCGAGAAGATCCAGGAGGGCGTCCAGACGCTCGACACCGTCACGGGGATGATGTTCGTGGCGGGCGTCTGGGCGTTCGTGTGGCGGGTCTGGACGACGCGGGCCACCGGCGAGCGTCTCGGCCGGGTCGTCCCCCTCGGCCTGCTCGTGCTGCTGCCCGCCGCGTTCCTGCTCAACGTCCTGTCCTTCGGCTACGCCACCCACGACGAGTTCCCGCTCTGGATGCAGATCCTGGACGCCGCGTGGCCGCTGAGCATGCTCGGGATGCTGGCGCTGGGGATCACGATCGCCGCCGCCGGGCGGGTCGAAGGGCCGCTGCGGTGGCTGCCCCTGCTGGCCGGGCTGTGGTTCCCGGTGACGATGGCGGCCCAGATCCTCGGCGGTCCGGCGGTGTCCACGTACGTCAGCGCCGCCTGGCTGATCGGCACCTACGGCGTCATCGGCCTGCTGATGGCCAGGCGCTGAGCGGACGGCGCGCGGGTTTGCCAGGGGCCGGGCCCACGGGGACCATAGGGAGTCATGCGCGCACCCGACCCGAACGCCGAGCAGGTGAAGGCGGCCGTCGAGGCGTTCCGCATGCTCAGCGACGGCACGCGGCTCCGGCTCATGTGGCTGCTGTCATCGGGCGAGTACGACGTCGGGTCGCTGGCCGAGTCGGTCGGCGTGCCCCGGCCGTCGGTCTCGCAGCACCTGGCGAAACTCCGCCTGGCGGGCCTGGTGGAGACCCGCAGGGACGGCCGCCGGGTCCTCTACCGGGCCCGCGACGCCCACGTGCGCGCGCTGATCCACGAAGCGCTGTTCCACGCCGACCACGAGGTCTCCGGCATCCCCCGGCACGACTGAACACGGCTACGAGCCGGTGTCCACCACCGTCGGGACGTCCTCGAACACCAGGGCGCGCAGGGCGTCGGCCGCCGCGCGGTCCAGCACCGTCGCGCTCGCCGCCGGCCCCGGCGAACCGGCGCGGACCTGGGTGAGCAGCCGCCGCCAGCGGCGGCTGTGCCGGTCGAACGTCGCGGCCGGCACCACCCGGCCGCGCGCGTGCTGCCCCTCCAGCGCCGTGCGCGGGTCCACGTCCAGCAGGATCAGATGGAACGGCCGGCCGCGCCGCCTGGCCAGCCACGCGAACCCGTGCAGGACGTGCGGCCAGGCGCCCCGGTTGTGCGCGACCACGGAGTGCCCGGCGGACAGTTCGCGCCCGATGCGCGACACGTGCCCGACGTAGACCACGAACGTGCGCACCGGCTTGGGCGCCCACGACAGCCTGCGCCCCCACCGGTTACGCGACTGGCGCGAGTCGATCACCCGGACCTGGCCGATGGCCACGGGCTCGTGCTCGTCGCCGGTCAGGCCGTACAGGCGGGTCAGCAGGGTGCTCTTGCCGGCACCCGGCAGCCCGGTGAAGATCACGAGCGAGCCCGGCGGATAACGGAGAGCCTCGTTGGATACCACGCGGCCTCCCGTTATGGCGTGAACGTCGGCGCACACTCTACCCGGCCCCCGTGGGAAAGACGTCGAAGTGGACGATGACCCGGGCGGTGCCCGGATGGCCGGGCCCGCGCTCGTCCGACACCACGCGGTAGGGCTCGATCACCTCCATGACGGCGTCGCGCATGGCGATGCTCTCCTCGGTCGTCAGCCTCAGTGAACGGCGGGACAGGCCGCTGGCCTCCACCCACTCCCTGGGGGTTTCGGGTTCCTCGGCGAGCCAGCGTTCGAGTTCGGCGCCGCGCTGCCGCACCAGGTCCTGGAGGAGGACGCGGATGACGCCGAGCGTCTCGCTGTCGGCGGCGTCCTCGGGCGTGCCGTAGCCGAAGCCGCCGGGGGTCACCCGCCAGTACTTCTCCTTGCCCTTCCCCATCCCCTCCGCGACCTCGATCATCCCGTGCCTGGCCAGTTCGCGCAGGTGGTAGCTGGTGGAGCCGGTGTTCTCGCCGACGCGGCCTGACAGCTGGGTGGCGGTGGAGGGGCCGAGCTCCTCCAGCAGTTCGAACAGCCGCAGTCGCAGGGGGTGAGCGAACGACTTCATGGCGTTCACGTCGAGGGTCCTCTTGGAAAAGCGCTTGCCCGCCATGAGTGTGCAAACCTATCTTTGCAAAGAAACACATGCACAGTTTTCTTTACACACTAGCGGAGCCGTGATGCGTTCGTTCGGATTTCTGTGGTCGTCATCGGCGCTGTCGAACCTCGCCGACGGCGTGCTCAAGGTCGGCACCCCCCTGCTGGCCGTCACGTTGACCCGCTCCCCGGCCGAGGTCGCGCTCGCCGGCGTCGCCACCACCCTGCCCTGGCTCCTGCTCGCCCTGCCGGCCGGGGCCGTGGCCGACCGCCAGGACCGGCGGCGCATCATGGTCCTCGCCAACGCCTTCCGCGCCGCCCTGCTGGTGGCCGTCGCCGCCTTCGCCTGGTCCGGCACGTTGTCGCTCGGGATCCTGCTGGCCGCCGTCCTCCTCTCCGGCATGGCCGAGGTCTTCGCCGACACCTCCGCCCAGTCGGTCCTGCCGATGACCGTCCCGCCCGACCGCCTGGCCTGGGCGAACGGCCGCATCGTAGGCGCCCAGACGGTCGGCAACGACTTCATCGGCTCGCCGCTGGCCGGCGTCCTGGTCGCCCTTATCCCACCCGCCATCCTCGGCACCCCCGGCATCCTGTACGGCTTCGCCGGGCTGTTGCTGCTGGGCATGCAAGGCACCTACCGCCCCACCCCCGCCCCCACCACGGAAACCACCACACCAGCCGCCGCCTCGTCCGCCCTCACCACCCACGACGCGGTGTCCGCCTCCGGGCCTGGCTCGCGCGCACACACCGCCACCCGTCCCAGCGCACCCGCACACACCACTCCGAACCCGACCCGCACGCCCGGACATGCCACCCCGGACCCGGCCGTCCCCGGATCACCCGCACACACCACCCCCGATCCGGCCACCTCCGGATCGCCCGCACACACCACCCCGGACCGGGCCGTCTCCGGACCGCCCGCACGCATCGCGCCCGATCCGGAGGGCGCCGGTGCCTTGGGTTCCGGGGCGGCCGGAGGCTCTGAGGCGTCCGGATCGGGGGTGGACGGTGGGGCGGGGCCGTACCGGCGGAGTCTGGTGGGTGACATCGGCGAGGGCCTGCGGTACCTGTGGGCGCACCGGTTCCTGAGGTTGCTGGCGGTCTGCAGCGGGATGCTGAACCTCGGCAACGCCGCCTTCTTCGCCGTGTTCGTGCTGTGGGTCGTCGGCCCGGGATCGCGCATGGAGCTCTCGCCCGCCGCGTACGGCCTCATGATGACCGCCTTCGCCGTCGGCGCCGTGGGAGGTTCGTTCGTGAGCGACCGCGTGATCCGATGGGGTGGCGAGGGACGGATGCTGGTGGGTTCCTGGCTGGTCAGCAGCCTGCTACTGGCGGCCCCCATCCTGGCGCCGCACCCGGCCGTACTGTTCCCCGTGGCGATCCTGTGGGGCGCCACCAACACCTGGTCCAACGTGATCGTCATCTCGACCCGCCAGCGGATCATCCCCGACGGCCTGCTCGGCCGCGTCAACTCCGCCTACCGACTGATAGGTATGGGCGGCATGCCGATCGGCGCCGGAGTGGCCGGCCTGATGGGCGAGGCCTGGGGCCTTCTATCGGTCTTCATCGCCTCGCTAGCCATCTGCCTGGCCGCCGTAGCCCTGATCTCCCGCGCGATCCCCGCCTTCACCCCCTCAACCCCCCACCCCTAATCCCCCTCGCCCCTCGCCCCTCGCCCCTCGCCCCTCGCCAGCGCGCAGGACACCAACGAGCGCAGTGGTCGACAACCCTGGAAGAGGCGCCACCAGGATCGCCGCTGACACGCTGGCCGACGCCTCACAAGGCGAGGCCATCGGCGTCACGCCGGACCGCGTGGTGACGGCACAGCAAGCGCCACAGCGCAGATGCCGGCACGGCGTCGGAACGGTCTCTGCGGCGAGACCTCGTGGCGAAGACCGCGGCGGCGGCACGGCAGGGGTGGCGGCGAGCAGCGCGTGGGGAACGGCGTTGAGCGCGGGCGGGTGGCAGACGCGGGGAACGGCGTTGAGCGCGGGCGGGTGGCAGACGTGAGGAACGGCGTTGAGCGCGGGCGGGTGGCAGACGTGAGGAACGGCGTTGAGCGCGGGCGGGTGACGGGCGCGGGAGAACGGCGTTAAGTGCTTGTGGGTAGAGGTTTGGGGGGTGGGGTGCCGAGTTGCGAGGCTCTGGGGGCCGGTCGCGTGCAGGGGTGGGGATCTAATTTCCGGGGCGTTGAGCTGGACCTTGACTATTCCCGACATAACCAGATCACGTTAGGTACCCTATGGCTTGCGCTGAGATGACATGATTGCCCCGGAGCAACGAGGGGATGGCATGCGGGAGATCGGCGGACGGTACCTCCTCAGCGAGGAGGCCGGTCGTGGGGGTATGGGAGTCGTCTGGCGGGCCTTCGATCAGCTCCTCCATCGAGAGGTTGCCCTCAAGGAGCTGACGCTGGCCGGTGAGGCCGAGGTGGTGCGCAGGCGAGTGCTGCGGGAAGCCCGCATGGCCGCCGGACTGACGCACCCCAACATCGTCACGGTCCACGACCTGATCGAGAAGAGCGGCAAGCTCTGGATCGTCATGGAGTACCTCGACGGCCTCTCCCTGCACCAGCTTCTCTCCCAGGTGGGCACGCTGCCCGCCCAGAGCGTCGCCGCGATCGGGCAGCACCTGCTCGCCGCCCTGCGTACCGCGCACCAGGCGGGCGTTCTGCATCGCGACATCAAACCGGCGAACGTGATGCTCACCGGCGACCGGGTGGTGCTCACGGACTTCGGCATCGCGACGGCCGAGGGCGACATCCGCACGACGACGTCCCGCCGCCTGCGCGGCACGCCCGCGTTCATGGCTCCCGAACGCCTGTACGGCGGCGCCGCCACCAAAGAGGCCGACATGTGGTCCTTCGGCGCGACCCTGTACAGCGCCCTGGAGGGCCAGCCGCCCTACCCGGGCCAGGACGCCGCGACCGTCCTCGCCATGGCCCGTACCGGCAGCTTCCCGACCCCCCGCCGCGCCGGAATCCTCCGCCCGCTGCTGGAGGGCCTGCTGCACCACGACCCGGCCCGCCGCTTCACCAACGAGCACACGGCCGGTCTGCTGGCGGGCGTGCGGGCGAGCAGCTTCCAGGCCGCCATCTGACGACCCGGTTCAGCGGGTGATCAGGTGCATGGCGGCCAGCGCCTGCCAGGGCCGCCACCGCTCGGGGTCGACGCCTCCGGGGAACAGCTCGGCCACGGCGGCGCGCAGTCCGGGGTCGGACGCGGGCCACGCCTCGGAATCTCCGCTCCGGAAGGCCAGGCCGGAACCAGCCTGAGAGGTGACGGTGGCCGCCTTGGCGAGTTCGACCGGCAGCCCCAGCGCCTCCAGGTTGGCCTCCGTGAGCGCCGCGGCATCGGGGAAGACATGGGTCAGCCCGCCGGGCAACCCGGGCACGGCCGTACCCAGGCCGCGCACCAAGGTCGCGAGCCCGTCACCCGCCACGCCCGCCACAACGATCTCCAGCGGACTCCACGCGCCGGGAACCGTCAGCCCCGGACGGGACGCCACCAAAGGCCCCAGAACGGGATCAGCCCCCAGCGCGGCGGCCCCGGGCGCCGGATCGGTGTCGAGGCCCAGCAGCCGGCCGACCTGGTCCACGACGTGGATGAGCCCCTCCCAGTAGGGCAGGTGCGCGGTCAGCACCAGGTGGCCGGGATCGCTCCCGGCCCGCACTTCGAGCACGCCGGGCGCCCCGTCCAGGCTCACGGTCCGCCGGTACGCACCGTCGCGCACCTCCTCCACCCCCGGGATGGCCCGAGCCCCCAGGTAGGACCGGACGGCCGGCCAGTCGTACCCCGGCAGAACCGGCAGCCGCAGCGCCAGCCCGCCATCCGCGACCAGCCGATCGGCCCGGTGCCTGCGTTCACGCAGTTCGCCGGGCGCGGCGTGGAAGATCTCCCGCATGGTCCTGTTGAACTGCCGCAGGCTCCCGAACCCCGACGCGAAGGCGATGTCCAGCACGGTGAGATCGGTGTCGTCCAGGAGCCGTCGGGCGAAGTGGGCCCGCCGCGACCGCGCGAGCTGGTCAGGACTGGCCCCCAGATGTTTCAGGAACAACCGGCGCAGATGCCGCGACGACACGCCCACCCGCTCGGCCAGCACCGCCTCGGTCCCGCCGTCCAGAACACCGGAGATGATCAGTTGCCAGGCGGCGCACACCAGCCGGGGCACGTCCGCCGACACCGGCCCCGCCACCCGGTACGGCCGGCATCGCAGGCACGCCCGGAACCCATCCGCCTCCGCCGCCCCAGCATGCCCATAAAGCCGGATATTCTCCGCCAACGGCCGCGACCCACACCCAGGACGACAGTAGATCCCCGTCGTCACCACCGCCGAATACACCGTCATACCCCATGTCTACGCCACCCCCCACCCCAAGGCAGGACATATCCGGACGCGCGCAAGACGGCCAAGTAAGGTCGGAGCATGCAGGATCTTGAGCGGTTCGCGACCCTGACCACCGCGCACCTGGCCGACGGGTGCATCCGCGCCGGAGTCCAGGTCCGCTGCGCGCCCTCGGCGGTACGCGCCGTGGTCCCCGGCTCCCGCGTGATCGGACGCGTCCTGCCCGCCCGGCATGCCGGCAGCGTCGACGTGTTCCTGGAGGCGTACGAGTCGGCAGAACCGGGCGACGTCCTCGTGGTCGACAACGACGGCCGCACCGACGAGGCCTGCGTCGGCGACCTGGCCGTGCTGGAGGCGCGGGCGGCCGGCGTGGCCGGGGTCGTCATCTGGGGCCTGCACCGGGACACCGCGGACATCAGGGCGATCGGGCTGCCGGTGTTCAGCATGGGCGCGCTGCCGACCGGCCCGCTGCGGCTGGACCCGCGGCCCGCCGACGCGCTCGGCAGCGCCCGCGTGGGCGAATGGACGGTGGGACGCGGCGACCTCGTGGCGGGCGACGAGGACGGCGTGCTGTTCGTGCCGGCCGAGCGGGCCGCGGAGGTGCTCGGCCTGGCGGAGGGGATCCGAGACGCCGAACGCGCGCAGGCCGACCGCATCCGCGCCGGCCGCTCCCTGCGCGAGCAGTTGCGGTTCGGCGACTATCTGGCCGAACGGCGGGCCGCACCCGGCCTCACCTTCCGCGAGTACCTGCGCGCGGTGGGCGGCGCCATCGAGGAGTGATCCTCACCCGCCGGGCAGCCGCAGCAGGCCGCTGTCATAGGCGAAGATCGCGGCCTGGACCCGGTTCTCCAGCCCGAGCCTCGTCAGGATGCGGTTGACACGGCTCTTCACCCCGGCCTCGGACAGGTCGAGTTCGGCGGCGATCTGGGCGTTGGACAGGCCCTTGGCCACCAGGATCAGGACGTCCAGCTCGCGCCGGGTGAGCGGTCCTGGCGCCCGGGGGCGTTCCGGCGGGTCCAGGAGGGCGGCGGGCACCGCGGCGAACGCGCCGATCAGCCGCCTGGTCACGCTCGGGGCCAGCATGGAGTCACCGGCCGCGACCACCCTGATCGCCTCGGCGAGCTGCTCGGGCGAGGAGTTCTTCAGCATGAAGCCGCCGGCTCCGGCGCGCAGGGCGGCGTGCACGTACTCGTCGAGGTCGAACGTGGTCAGGACCAGCACGCGCGGGCGCGGCCGGTCGCGGTGCGGCCAGCCGGACAGGATGCTTGCGGTGGCCTCGACGCCGGTCAGGCCGGGCATGCGCACGTCCATGACGATGACGTCGGGGCACAGGCCGGCGGCCATGGCCACGGCCTGCCTGCCGTCGGCCGCCTCGCCGACGACGTCGAGGTCGGCCCGCCGTACCAGCATGGCCTTGAGCGCGGCGCGGACCAGTGCCTGGTCGTCGGCGATCAGCACGCGGATCATCCCGGTGCCGCCCATCGCAGCCTGGCCTCGACGCGCCAGCCGCCGTGGTGCGGGCCGGCGCGCAGGTCGCCGTCGAAGAGGGCGGCGCGCTCGCGCATGCCGATGAGGCCGAGACCGGAGCCGGGCAGCGGGCTGTGGCCGGGCGCGGGCGGGCCGTTGGCGACCACGACGGACAGGCCGCCGGGGGTTTGGCGCACGTCGACGCGGACGGCCACGGGGCCGGCGTGCTTCAGGACGTTCGTGAGGGCCTCCTGGACGATGCGGTAGGCCGAGACCTGCGCGGCCTGCGGCACCGGGGCCGCCTCCCGGCCGGTGAACGTGAGCTCGACCCGGCAGCCGGCCGACTCCGCGGCGGCGGCCAGCCGGTCGAGGTGGCCGAGGGAGGCGCTCGGCCCGGTGTCGCCGGGGCCGCCGTCGGCGAGCAGGCCCAGCAGGCGGCGCATCTCCTCCAGCGCGGTGTCGGCGGCCGAGCCGATCGCGCGCACGCCGGGATCGCCGGGAAGTGCCTCGGCGCTGGCGCGCGCCTGCATGGCGATCGCGCTGACGTGGTGGGCGACCAGGTCGTGCAGGTCGCGGGCGACGCGGGCGCGCTCGGCCGTGACCGCGCGGCGGGCGCTGAGCTCCTGTTCCGCGCGCAGCCGGTCGGTGAGCTCGCGCAGGCGCCGGGCATCATCCCGTACGCGCCGCTGCGCACTGCCCAGCAGCCACAATCCCCACGCCAGGCTCCCCACGAGCACCCACTCCAGCGGCCCGAGCGACAGTCCCGGCGGCGCGGGCCTTCCCAGCACCGGCCGCAGCACCTCGGGCCCCAGCACCGCGGCCGTCACCACCACGATCATCGCCGCGCTGCCCGGCGGCCGGGCGTAGCGGGCCACCGCGTACCCGGCGAGGGCCACGAACACCCCGTCGTTGTAGCCGACGACCGGATCGGCCAGCTCGTACACCACGTAGGCCAGACCGGCCACGGCCATCACCGGCCACGGGTGGCTACGCCGCCACACCAGCGGCAGTCCCTGGGCCAGGATCAGCGCCAGCAGCGTCGCGGCGGTCGCCGGATCGCCCGGCAGGCCCTCGCTCAGCCGCAGCAGCACGCCGAGCAGCGTCACCGCGCAGGCGAACAGCGTGTCGGCGGCGCGCGGGTGCGCGGCGAGGAGCTGGCGTAGGGTCGTCATCGGTCTGGCCAGCGTAAACGAGCCCCGGGCGGCGACTGGACCGGAGGCAACCTAAGATGCGCGGGCGCCGGGAAGATCCGCCTTCTGGGGGAGATAGGGTGTGCGGCGTGATCGCCCGTCAGAGCCAGCTCGTCCTCGACTGCGCCGACCCGGCCCGCCTGGCCGAGTTCTGGGCCGCCGTCCTCGGCGCGGAGCCCGTGCACCGCGACGCCGGCTGGTCGTCGGTCCATCCGCCGGACGGGCTGCGCCTGGCCTTCCAGCGGGTGCCCGAGGGAAAGACGGTCAAGAACCGCCTCCACCTGGACCTGGCCGTCGCCTCCCCCGCCGGGGCCGCGCGGGCGGTGCTCGCGCTGGGCGGGCGCGCCGTCGGCGAACTCCAGGTGGACGCGGTGGGCGCCTTCCAGACGATGGCCGACCCGGAGGGCAACGAGTTCTGCCTCGTCAGCCCCTGATCAGTCCTTCTTGGCGCGCAGCTCGGCCTCCTCGGCGTCCATGGCCGCCGCCTCCTCGGGCGTCGGCGCGGTGCCGCCGAGGTGCGCGGGCTGCCACCAGACGCCCTGCGGGATCTCCGGGTACGTGCGCTGCGCCCGGTCGACCAGCTCCGTCAGGCGGGTCTGCAGGGTGGCGGTGTGCTCGTTGACGTTCTCGCCGCGCTTGGGGTGCATCGGCTCCCCCACCAGGATGCTGATGGGCACGTGCCGCTGGGTCAGCTGCTTGGAGCGGCCCTTGGTCCACAGCCGCTGGCTGCCCCAGAGGGCGACCGGGATCAGGGGCACGTTGGTGGCCTGGGCCATCCGGATGGCGCCGCTCTTGATCTCCTTGACGGTGAACGAACGGCTGATCGTGGCCTCGGCGAAGACGCCGACGACCTCGCCCGCCTTCAGCATGCGCAACGCGGTGGCGTAACTGCCCGCGCCGGCGCCCCGGTCGACCGGGATGTGCTTCATGCCGCGCATCAACGGCCCGGAGATCTTGTGGTCGAAGACGTCCTGCTTGGCCATGAACCGCACCAGCCGCTTGGACGGCAGCGCCCCGAACCCGGCGAAGATGAAGTCGAGATAGCTGATGTGGTTGCTGACCAGCACCGCGCCGCCCGTCCTCGGCACGTGCTCGGTCCCCTCCATGTGGAAGCGGTAGTCCATCACCTTGAAGAGGGTCCGCGCCAGCGCGATCACCGGCGGGTACACGATCTCAGCCATGCCCGAACCGTAGCCTAGGTTGGACGGTGGTCGGGAGAGTGACCATTCCCCGGACGTTGCCGTGGCTGGCGCGCCGGATTCCGGACGGGTCCACGTCGTAGCCCGGCTCCACGGCCTGGACGAGTTCTTCCAGCGTGACGCGGGCTTCGAGCCTGGCCAGGGCGGCGCCGAGACAGTGGTGGCGGCCGGCGCCGAAGCTGATCGCGCGGGAGGTGTCGCGGGTCAGGTCGTAGGCGCCGGCCTCGGGGAAGGCGCTCTCGTCGCGGTTGGCCGAGCCGATGAGGAGCCAGATCTTGGCGCCGGGCGGGAGACGCTCGCCGTACAGCTCGATCTGCCTGGTGAGGCGGCGGGCGATGCCGTGCGCGGGGGTGTCGTAGCGCAGCGTCTCGGCGGCCCATTCCCCGATCGCGCCCGCGAACGCGGCGGCGCGCTGCGCGGGGTGGCGCCAGGCGTGGTACCAGGCGGCGTTGAGCAGGTGGGTGGTCGTCTCCGCGCCCGCGCCGATCAGGAGCATGAGGAAGGCGACGATCTCCCCGTCGCTCAGCTCGTCGTCGGCGACGAGGACGGAGACGAGGTCGTCACGCGGCGACGCGCGGCGCTCGGTGACGATGGAGAGGTAGTAGTCGCCGAGCCCGATGATGCTCTTGAGCCCGTCCTCGCCCATCTCGCCGTCCGGGTCGTAGCGGAGCAGGGCGTCGGAGCGGCCGCGGATCTCGGCCCGGTCGGCGGGCGGCACGCCGATGAGCTCGGAGATGACGTCGAGCGGGAGGCGGGCCGACAGCTCCGTGGCGAAGTCGAAGCTCCCCTTGTCCACCGCGGCGGCCACGTACGCGCGGGCCATCCGCCTGACCATGGGTTCGAGGGCGGCGACGCGGCGCTGGGTGAAGCCGCGGGCCACGATCGCCCGCATCCGGGTGTGGTCGGGCGGGTCCATGGCGACGAACGACAGGTAGGTACGCGCCTTCGGCCCCCACGCGCCGGGATCGATCATGGGCCCGTGGTCGCTGGAGTACAGGTCGCTGTCGGGCAGCGCGGCGGCGACGTCGGCGTGCCGGGACAGCGCCCAGAAGCCGAGCGCGTCGTTGCGGTAGAGCGGCGCCTCGCGGCGCATCCTGGCGTAGACCGGGAACGGGTCCTCGATGACCGCGGGATCGTAAGGACTGTAGACAAGCTCCACCCGGACCACGCTATTCCGCTTGCTCTCCGGTGAGAACGGGCATTGGTTAGTGACCATGAAGAAGCTCATCAATTCGCCCGGCGACGTGGTCGGCGACGCGCTGAAGGGCATGGCGGCAGCGCATCCGTCGCTGCGGGTGGCCGACCAGGTCGTCTACCGCGCGGCGGGGCCGCGCGCGAGCAAGGTCGGGCTGGTCTCCGGCGGCGGCTCGGGGCACGAGCCCCTGCACGCCGGTTTCGTCGGGTACGGCATGCTCGACGCGGCCTGTCCAGGAGAGGTCTTCACCTCACCGGTGCCCGACCAGATCATCGCCGCCACGCGGGCCGTCGACGGCGGCGCCGGCGTGCTCCACATCGTCAAGAACTACACCGGCGACACGCTCAACTTCGAGCTGGCCGCCGACCTGACCGAGGGCGTCGAGGTGGCCGCCGTGCTGGTCGACGACGACGTGGCGGTCCAGGACTCGCTGTACACCGCCGGCCGGCGCGGCACCGGCGCCACGTTGTTCGTGGAGAAGATGGCCGGGGCGCTGGCCGAGCAGGGCGCGCCGCTGGCCCAGGTGGCCAGGGTGGCGGCCGAGGTGGACGGGCGCAGCCGCTCGTTCGGCATCGCGCTGACCTCGTGCACGACGCCCGCGGCCGGCAAGCCGACGTTCGACCTGCCCGACGACCAGGTGGAGCTGGGCATCGGCATCCACGGCGAGCCGGGCCGCCGCCGGGTCCCGCACGCCCCCGCGCGGGAGCTGGCCGAGGTCGCGATGGACGCCGTCCACGGCGACCTGCCCCTCTACGGCGACCTGCTCGTCATGGTCAACGGCATGGGCGGGACGCCGCTGATCGAGCTCTACGTGGTCTTCGCCGAGGTGGAGGCGTACGTACGGGCGAAGGGCGCGCGGGTGGCGCGCTCGCTGGTCGGCAACTACGTGACGAGCCTGGACATGCAGGGCTTCTCGGTCACCGTGTGCCGGCTGGACGACGAGCTGACCCGGCTGTGGGACGCGCCGGTCGAGACGCCGGGACTGCGATGGGGCCGCTGATGGACGCCGCGTTCTGCGCCGCGTGGCTGGAGGCCGCCGCGCTGGCGGTCACGGCGGAGCGCGAACGGCTGACCGACCTCGACGCCGCGATCGGCGACGCCGACCACGGAGCCAACCTCGACCGCGGCTTCTCCGAGGTACGGCAGGCCCTGGCGGCGGGCGAACCCGGCCAGCCGCTGGCCGTGGCCGGGGTGACGCTGATCAGGAAGGTCGGCGGGGCCTCGGGGCCGCTCTACGGCTCCCTGCTGCGGGCCATGGGCAAGGCGCTCGGCGAGTCGTTCACCCTGGCCGAGTTCGCGGCGGCCTTCCAGGCGGGGGTGGAGGAGGTGGCGCGGCTCGGCAAGGCCGTGGAAGGGGACAAGACGATGCTGGACGCGCTCGGGCCCGCGGCCAGGGCGCTGGCGGGAGCCGTACGGGATGGGGCGGAGCCGCGCGCGGCGTTCGAGCGGGCGGCGGAGGCGGCGCGGGCGGGCGCGCTGGCGACGGTGCCGCTGGTCGCGCGCAAGGGGCGGGCGAGCTATCTGGGCGAGCGCAGCGCGGGACACGAGGACCCGGGCGCGGCCTCGTCCGCGCTGATCGTGGGCGCGCTGGTCACGGCGGGCGGGGAGGCGTGATGGTGGGCATCGTGCTGGTCTCGCACAGCGCCGGGCTGGCCGCCGAGGCGGTGGCGCTGGCGCGCGGCATCGCGGGCGAGCAGGTGCCGATGGCCGCGGCGGGCGGGACGGACGGCGGCGGGCTCGGTACCAGCTTCGACCTGATCGAGGCCGCCGTCGGCGCGGTCGAGCAGGGCGACGGGGTGGTGCTCATCCCGGATCTGGGCAGTTCGGTGCTGACCGCCCGGCTGCTGGTGGATCCGGGGCGGGTGGTGCTGGCCGACGTGCCGTTCGTGGAGGGCGCGGTGGCCGCCGCCGTCACCTCGGGCGCGGGGGCGCCGCTGGCCCAGGTGGTGGCCGCGGCCGAGGAGGCGCGCACGTTCCGCAAGGGCTAGTGGCCTTTGAACGCCTCCTCCAGCCACCAGGACGGCCGCTCTCTCGTGATCTTCGCGTGGACGAGGATCGCGCGGTCCCTGGGGCCGTCCAGCCAGTCGGACACGGCTCGCAGGTCGGCGGTTTCGGTGACCGTGACGGCGGCCATGCCCAGGGCCCGCGCGACGGCCGCGAGGTCGGTGGGCGGGAAGGTCACGGTGTCGTGCGGCTGGCCCGTGAAGTGGTGGACTTCCGCGCCGTACGCCTCGTCGTCGTAGACCACGATCACCATGGGCAGGCCGAGCCGGGCGACGGTTTCGAGCTCGGAGATGCCCATGAGCGCGCCGCCGTCCCCGAGGGCGGCGACGGGCAGCCGGTCGGGCAGGGCCAGCGCGGCGCCTATCGCCGTGGCCAGCCCGAGCCCGATCGACTGGAAAGCTTGGGTGAAGCAGAAGCCCCGCTCATCCGGGACATCCATCCACATTGACGGATATCCCATGAAATTTCCGGAATCAGGGGCGACGACGCGCTCGGCCGGGAGGATGTCGTCCAGGGCGACGGTGAGGGTCCGCGGATCGATGCGCCCTCCCCCCGTCTCGTCCTCAAACGGCACCGCCCGCCACCGCCCTTCCGCCACGATCCGCCCGGCCAGCTCGGCCGAGCGATACCCGGCGGGCAGGCGATACCCGGCGGGGGAGCGAGACTCGGCGGGCGGGCGATGTCCGGCGGGCGAGCTATGTCCGGCGGGCGGGCCCTCCGGCGGAGTGGGCAGGAGTTCCCGCACGGCGGTGGCCACCTGGGCGACCTCGCCGGTCACCGGCAGATCCACCGGGACGTGGCGGGCGGCGACCGGGTGTTCGAGGTCAACCTGGGCGACGCGGGTGCCCGGGGAGATCAGGGAGCCGTGCCGGGTGGTCCACATGTTGAGCGCGCAGCCCCAGGCGACCACGAGGTCGGCGCCGCTGATGAGCTCGGCGGTCAGCGGGGTGCTGAAGCCGCCGCTGACGTCCAGGTCCCACGGGCTGCCGCGGAACAGGCCCTTGGCCACGGCGGAGGTGGCGAGCAGCGCGCCGGTCAGGTCGGCCAGATCCTCCAGCTCCCGCTGCGCGTGCCGCGCACCCCGCCCGGCCACGAACACCGGCCGCCGAGCCTCTCCCAGCAACCGCGCCAACTCCCCCACCCCAGGCCCGGCCCCGCGATCCGCTTCCGGCACGCCGGAAAGCTCCTCATGAGCCCCACGGCCGCCGCCAAGCGCCTCGGCCCCGGCAGCCCAGGGCGAACCCGCGCCCAACCCCGCCGCACCGGTCTCCTCCGCCGGTGAGAGCACGCCCTGCTGGGGTGAGGGCCCGTCCGGCACCGGGGACGGCGTGCCCGGGCCGGGGGAAGGCATGTCCGGGCCGGGGGAAGGCATGTCCGTGCTGGAGGAAAGGGGGTGCGGGCCGGGCGGAAGGGGGGCCGTGTGGGCCTGGGTGACGAGGGGTTCCAGGGTGGGCCAGTCCGGGGCCGGGGTGGACTGGATGTCCAGCGGGAGGCTCAGGACGACCGTGCGCCGGTCCTCGCGGGCCACCCGCAACGCCTCCAGCGCGTCCTGCGCGCAGGTCAGCCGCATCGGCACCGCCCCCACCGCCCTGGCCAGCGCCGCCTGGTCGAGGTGGAAGTTGGAGTGCGGCTCGGTGACGTCGGCGGCCAGGACGAGCAGGGGTGTGCGGCTCTTGGCGGCCTCGGCGATGCCGGTCATCGCGTTCGTGAGGCCGGGGCCCTGGTGGACCGAGAGCACGGCGGCCCGGCCGCTCATGCGGGAGTAGGCGTCGGCCATGGTGGCGGCGCCGCCCTCGTGCCGGGCGGCGACGAAGCGGGCGCCGTGCCGTACCAGGGCATTGGTGAGGTGGAAGTTGCCGCTGCCGACCACCCCGAACGCGGTGTCCACCCCCGCGGCGGCCAGCAGCCGCCCGACGGCCTCCGCGACGATCACCGCGCGGCCTCGGGGGCGGCATGCTCGACCAGCGCCAGGACGCGCACGGGGCTGCCGGAGCCGCCCACGATCGGCAGCGGCGGGGCCAGGACGACGGCGCCGGTGACGGGCAGGCGGTCGAGGTTGCGGAGCTGGGTGAGGCCGTACTTGCCGGCGCCGAGCAGGAAGGAGTGGCAGGGGAACGGGGGGTCGAAGGAGTGGGCGGCGCCGGCGTCGGTGCCGACGGTCTCGACGCCGACGCCGAGGATGGGCGTCTGCTCGGCCAGCCAGCGGGCGCACTCGACGGAGATGCCGGGGCTGTGCGGGCCGGTCTCGTCGGCGTTGAGGAAGGCGGCCTGGTCGTGGGAGCGGGCGTCCCAGCCGGTGCGGTACAGCAGCCAGCCGCCCTCGGGCAGCGCGCCGTTGGCCCGCTCCCACTCCTGGACGTGCTCGACCCGCAGCAGGAAGTCGGGGTCCTTCTCCGCCTCGGCGGCCACGTCGAGTACGACGGCGGGCGCGAGCAGGTGACCGGCCGGCACCTGGGCGACGTCGTGGCCGTCGCGCCCGCTCACCCAGTGGACGGGGGCGTCGAAGTGGGTTCCGGTGTGCTCTCCGGTGTGGATGTCGTTCCAGTACCAGGCGGGGCCGCGGTCGTCGTAGCGGCTGATCTCCTCCAGCCGGAAGGGGATGGTGTTCCCGAACGGCTCGGGCAGCTGCAGGATCGGGGTCTCGGACGACAGCGGCGCGGTCAGGTCGACGACCTCGATCGCGCCGCTGCGGACGGACTCCACCAGGCTGCGCAGTACGGACATGGCATCCTCCTCGGGACGTTTGGTTGTAGATTCCCCCGCCGAGGGTTCAGGATGCCCTGACCCAGTCGGCGCAGCCGCCGGTCTGGAACGCCTTGTCGGCCGGCTGGATGGTGACGGTGGCGGGGCCGGTGACCATGTCGGCGGCGATCACGTCGCCGATCCCGCTGACGCCCTTGAGGCGGGCCCAGTAGCAGGTGCCCTGGCCGGGCGCGGGGCCGGTGGTGCGGTAGGTGCCGGGCTGCATCTCCTGCGGGACGGCCAGCGTCTTGGTCCCGCCCGCGAGCCCGGACGTCAGCCCGGAAGGCAGCCCCGAGGGCAGCCCCGAGGGCAGACCGGACGGCAGCGACGAGGGCAGACCCGACGGCTGAGCAGAAACCTGAGAGGAGGGCTGAGCAGAGGGCGGGGCGCTCTCGTCCGGTAACGGCTCGTCCATCGTGACCGTCACCGTCGGCCCCGGCGAGGTGATCGGCTCCCCCTCGCCCAGCCCGGCGAAGTACCCGATCAGGAACCCCAGCGCGGCCGTCAGTCCCGCGACGAGAAGGATCACCGACGGACTGCTCGTCGCGCGGGGTGGTTCGGGAGGCCCGTACGTCACCGGACAAGACTCCCACGCCTCACCTACCCCGTAACAACCCCCCTTATTGCGACAAGTTCGCAGGTGCAGATTATGCTCGCCGGAGTCCTACCCTTCCCCGGAGGTTCCCCATGAGGCTGGCCCGGCCCGCCGCCGTGCTGTCCATCGCCGCGTTCACCGCCTGTTCCGCGCCGGCCGGCCCGGCACAGCCAGGCGCCCAGAACAAGGGCGACGACACCTTCGTCATCGGCATCAGCTCGGAGTTCGAGAACCTCAGCCCGATCCTCGGCTACGCGGCCGACGGCGGCTCGCTGATGTTCGACGGCCTCATGTCCAGGTCCCCCGACCTCTCGCTGAAGCCGGCGCTGGCGGCCGAGCCCCCGGTCACCTCGCCCGACGGCAAGAAGGTCACCTTCAAGCTGCGCGACGGCGTCACCTTCCACGACGGCCGCGCTCTCACCAGCAAGGACGTCGTCTACACCTACACCACCGTCCTGGACCCCAAGGCGAGCTCCCCGATCTCCGGCGACTACGCGGCCATCGACAAGGTCGCCGCGCCGGACGCCAGGACGGTCGAGTTCACGCTCAAGTACCCCTACGCGCCGCTCACCCAGCGCACCACGCTCGGCATCGTGCCCGACGGCGGCATCGACCCGGCCAAGCCCGTGGGCACCGGCCCGTACACCTTCACCCAGTGGACCCCCGGCGACAAGATCTCGCTGGCCGCCAACGAGAAGTACTGGGGCGGCGCCCCGGCGATCAAGAAGGTCGTGGTCGCCTTCGCCCCGGACGACAACGTGCGTTCCACGCGCCTGGCGGCCGGCGAGTTCGACGCGACCGTGCTCCCGCCGAAGGCGGCCAAGCGCTTCGAGGGCCAGCAGGGCCTGACCGTGTATAAGCAGCACAGCGCGGACTACCGGGGCATCATGTTCCCGTCGAAGCCCGCGGTGACCGGCGACAAGGCGATCAGGAAGGCGTTCAGCCTGGCCGTGGACCGGCAGGCGATGGTCGACTCCATCCTCGCCGGCGCCGGCGAGCCCGCCTTCGGCCCGGTGCCGCACGACATCGCCTGGCACAACAAGGAGATCACCGGCAACCCGGCCGCCGACCTCCCGCAGGCCTCGAAGCTGCTCGACGACGCCGGATGGAAGCCCGGCGCCGACGGCATCCGCGCCAAGGGCGGCACCAAGGCGAGCTTCACGCTCATGTACCCGGCCGGCGACTCGCTGCGCAAGGAGCTCTCCCTGGCCGCCGCCTCCGACGCCAAGAAGGCGGGCATCGAGGTGAAGCTGGCCGGCCTCGACTGGGACGCCATCGAGCCCCGCATGGCCCAGGACGCCCTCATGATGGGGTACGGCTCGCCGTACGACCCCGACTACATCAACTACGACCTGTTCCACTCCTCCCAGGCGGGCAAGGGCTTCTTCAACCCCGGCCACTACGACAACCCGGCCGTGGACAAGCTCCTGGAGAAGGGCCGCGAGTCGGCCGACCCGGCGGTGCGCAAGCAGGCCTACGACGAGTTCCAGAAGCTCATCCGCGAGGACGAGGCCTGGACCTACCTGGCCTTCCTCAAGCACGTCTACGTGGTGCGCGGCTCCTACCAGGGCATTCAGCAGAGCGTCGACGCCCACGAGCACGCGACCGGCGGGCTGTTCCGTGACATCCACACCTGGAAGCCCGGCGCCTGATGCTCCGCCTCGTCCTGTGGCGGCTGGCGTTCGCCGTGCCCGTCCTGATCATGGTCACGATCGGGATGTTCGCGCTGGCCAGCGCCTCGCCGTTCGACCCGGTCCGGCAGTATCTGGGTGATCGGGCGATGACCACCTCTCCCGAGGTCGTCGCCCAGATCCGGGCCAACTGGGCGCTCGACCGGCCGATCATGGAGCAGTACGCCACCTGGCTCGGCAACCTCGTCCAGGGCGACCTGGGCGAGTCGCGCTCCTTCCACCGCCCGGTCCTGGACGTGGTGACCGAGCGCCTGCCGTGGACGCTGCTGGCGACCGGCTCGGCGATCGTGCTCATGCTGGCCGGCAGCCTGGTCGTGGGCACGCTGGCCGCCTGGCGGCAGGGCGGCGCCCTGGACCGGGTGATCACCGGCGCCGCGTTCGCCAACGAGTCCGCGCCGGTGTTCTGGCTGGCGCTGCTGGTCGTCTACGTCTTCTCCGTCAAGCTCGGCTGGCTGCCGGCGGGCGGCCTCACCGACGCCGCCTCGACCACCGTGGACCCGCTCGACGTGGCCAGGCACATGGTGCTGCCGGTGACGGTGCTGGCGGTCTCGCAGTCGTCGTGGCTGGTGCTGTACGTGCGCGAGTCGGTGATCGGCACCCTGCGCGAGGACTTCGTCACCGGCGCCAGGGCCCGCGGGCTCAAGGAACGCACGGTGCTGATCCGGCACGCGCTGCGCTCGGCGCTGCTGCCGTTCCTGACGCTGCTGGGCGCCCGCATCCCCGAGCTGGTCACCGGCGCGATCCTGGTGGAGACCGTCTTCTCCTGGCCGGGGGTGGCCTCGACCTCGGTGCAGGCGGCGCTGGCGGTGGACTTCCCGCTGCTGGCGGTGCTGACGCTGCTCGGCACCGTCGCGGTGCTGACCGGCAACCTCGTGGCCGACCTGGCCTACCGGCTGGCCGACCCGAGGGTGGCGACTTCATGAGCACGGCGAACATGGCGGCGGCGGACACGACGGCGGACGTGGCGGTGGTGAAGGTCCGCCGCAAGGGCGTGTGGGCGGCCGCGATCACGCTGGGCGTGCTCGCGCTGGCCGTGCTGGTGGTGCCGCCGATCGTCCAGCTCGACCAGCAACTGGTCGACCTGCGCTCGGCGGGCCTGGCGCCGTCGCTCACGCACCCGCTCGGTACCGACGAGATGGGCCGCGACGTGCTGCTGCGCTCGCTGTACGGCCTGCGCGTCTCGTTCCTGGTCGGTCTGGTGGCCGCGCTGGTCAGCATGGTCATCGGCGGCCTGCTCGGACTGGCGGCGGGCAGTCTCGGGGGTCTGCCCGACCGCCTGCTCATGCGGGTGGTGGACGGCTTCTCCGCGCTGCCCCATCTGCTGCTCGGCATCTTCATCGTGGCGATGTTCGCGCCGAGCCCGTACGCGGTGATCGTCTCGGTGGGCGTGACCCACTGGACGACCGCCGCGCGGATCGTGCGCTCGGAGGTGCTGTCGCTGCGCGAGCGCCCGTTCGTGGAGGCGGCGATCTCCGGGGGCGCGAGCCGCGCCCGGGTGGTCAGGCGGCACCTGCTGCCCCACCTGGCGCCGCACCTGCTGCTGGCCACCGTGCTGATGGTGCCGCACGCGATCTGGCACGAGACCGCGCTCAGCTTCCTGGGCCTGGGCCTGCCGCCGCATCTGGCCTCGCTGGGCAACATGATCAACGACGGCCAGCGCTCGCTGCTGTCGGGCGACTGGTGGTCGAGCTTCGCGCCCGGCCTGTTCATCCTCGTGCCGACGCTGGCGGTCTCGGTGCTCACCCAGCACTGGCGCGACCGTCTCAACCCGCGCACCCGATCGGAGCTGTCGCTGTGAAGCTCGACGTGTCCGGCCTGTCGGTCCGCTTCCGCGTCCCGGGCGCGGTGGTGCGGGCCGTCACAGAGGCCTCCTTCGAGGTACGACCCGGCCGCTGCCTGGCCCTGGTCGGTGAGTCGGGCTGCGGCAAGTCCGTGCTCGCGCACGCGCTGCTGGGCCTGCTGCCGGCCAACGCCACCATCACCGGCTCCGCCCGTCTCCACGCCGGAGGCGAGCCGCTCGACCTGCTGTCGGCGGCGCCGGCCGTACTGGCGAAAAGGGTGCGCGGGCGCATGATCGGGCTGATCCCGCAGAGCCCGGCCACGCACCTGACCCCCGTGCGGACCGCGCGGGCGCAGCTCGCCGAGGCATGCAGGGAGCTCGGCGCCCGGCACACCGCCGACGAGCTGGCCGAGCGCTTCGGCCTGAGTGCCAGGGACCTCGACCGCTACCCGCACGAGCTGTCCGGCGGGATGGCCCAGCGGGTCGCCAACGCGATCGCGCTGGCCGGCGACCCCGGGCTGCTGCTGGCCGACGAGCCCACGACCGGCCTGGACCGCCCCCTGGTGGAGCGGGCCATGGACGCGCTGCGCGAGCTGTGTGACGAGGGCCGCGCGGTGCTGCTGATCACGCACGACCTGCGCGCGGCCGAGCGGGTGGCCGACGACATCGCGGTCATGTACGCCAGCCGCCTGGTCGAGGCCGGCCCCGCCGAGCAGATCCTGGAACGTCCGCGCCACCCCTACACGGCCGGGCTGGTCGACGCGCAGCCCGACCGGGCGTTCGTCCCGATTGCCGGGCTGCCGCCCGAGCTGACCGCTCTGCCCGACGGCTGCGCGTTCGCGCCCCGCTGCCCGCGGGCCGCCGACGCCTGCCGTACCGTCCCCGCGCTGGAGGACGGCGTCGCCTGCTGGAGGGCCGGACATGTTGCGCGCGCATGAGATCACCGTGAGGTACGGCCGGCGGACGGTCCTGGACCGG
Organism: Nonomuraea sp. NPDC059007; assembly: GCF_042740555.1. Taxonomy (NCBI): domain Bacteria; kingdom Bacillati; phylum Actinomycetota; class Actinomycetes; order Streptosporangiales; family Streptosporangiaceae; genus Nonomuraea; species Nonomuraea sp. NPDC059007. The sequence continues at coordinate 83,797 of NZ_JBHYJD010000003.1, forward strand.
GTCTCGTTCGACCTGCCGCCCGGCGAGGTGGTGGGGCTGGGCGGCCCGAGCGGCTGCGGCAAGTCGACGCTGGCCAGGGTGCTGGCGATGATGCTGCGCCCGGCGGGCGGCGCGCTGAGCGTGGACGGCACGCCGGTGCGTAGCTGGCGGCAGCGGGCGCCGCGCGAGCTGCGTACCCGGGTGGCGCTGCTCTACCAGCAGCCCCGGCTGGCGGTGGATCCGAAGCTGCGGCTGCGCGAGATCGTCGCCGAGCCGCTGGCGGCCATGGGGCGTACCGACGAGTCGCGGGTGAGCGCGCTGGCCGCCGAGGTGGGGCTGACCGGCGACCTGCTGACCCGCCGCCCGCACGAGGTGTCGGACGGCCAGCTGCAGCGGGCCTGCCTGGCGCGGGCGCTGACGCTGGATCCCGGCTACCTGATCTGTGATGAGATGACCACGATGCTGGACGCTTCCACGCAGGCTCATCTGGTCGCGGTGGTCAACGCCTACCGCGACAGGACGGGAGCCGGCGTGCTGGCCATCAGCCACGACGAGGTCCTGCTGGACCGCTGGGCCGACAGCCGGGCCGAGCTCACCGGTGCAGGTAGTCCACCAGGGACGCCTTCTCCGTCTCCAGCTCCTCTATCGCGCTCTTGACCACGTCGCCGATGCTCACGATGCCGACCAGGCGGCCCTGGTCGACGACAGGCATGTGGCGGAAGCGGTGAGTCGTCATGATCCGGCGCAGCTCGTCGACGTTGGCGTTGGGCCCGACGGTGCGGACCTCCGTCGTCATGATCGTCGCGACCTCGGCCTCCAGGACGGCGGCGCCCTGGTCGTGCAGGCGGCGGACGACGTCGCGTTCCGAGACGATGCCGTCGATCGTCTCGCCGTCGGCTGAGACGACGACGGCGCCGATGTTGTGTTCGGCGAGCTGTGCCAGCAGGTCCCTGACCGTGGCTCCGGGTGCCACCGTCATCACGTCGTTGCCCTTGTTGCGCAAGATAGTTCCAATGAGCATCTGCACCACCTCGGCTCTCGTAGGAGGGTCTTTCCCCGCTCAACGCCTGGGTTAAGCACTCCGTGCCCTCATCCGTCGGCAAGTAGGCTGGCTTGCCGCGCCGATGCCCTATTAATATGTGAAATACCACTCTCCGACCGCAGCGCAGGGAAGCGATGAACGAGCAGCTGAACACCGGTAGCCACGACCTGCCCATCACCGAAGAACTGGCCGCCTTCATGCGCACCGGCTGGGCCGACACCCGGCGTACCGACCTGAGCGCGCTGCCCATCGCGCCCTGGGCGGCCAAGCGCAGGGCCGCCCTGGCCGCCCGATTCCCGGGCGAGCGGCTGATCGTGCCGGCGGGGGTGCTCCGGGTACGCAGCAACGACAGCGACCACCGGTTCCGGCCGCACAGCGCGTACTCCTATCTGACCGGGGCGAGCGAGCCGGACGACGTGCTGGTGATCGAGCCCGACGGGCAGGCCAGGCTGTATCTGCGCCCGCGCTCGCCGCGCGAGGAGGGCTCGGAGGCGTTCTACCGCGACCGGCGCTACGGCGAGTTCTGGGTGGGCCGCCGCCCCGACCTGGCCGAGGCCGAGCGGCTCTACCAGGTGGAGTGCGCGGACATCCACGACTTCCGCCCGGCCGGACCGGCGCGCGTGCTGCGCGGCGTGGACCCGGTGGTGGACGCGGCCGTCGCGCCCGGCGAGGGCGACGCGGACCTCGCGACCTTCCTGTCGGAGATGCGGCTGGTCAAGGACGAATGGGAGATCGGCGAGCTGCAGGGGGCCGTGGACGCCAGCGTACGCGGCTTCGAGGACGTGGTCCGCGCCCTGCCCGAGGCCCTGCGGCACACCCGCGGCGAGCGCTACCTGGAGGGCATCTTCGGGCTGCGCTCGCGGCTGGAGGGCAACGCGGTCGGCTACGACAGCATCGTGGCCTCCGGCGCGCACGCCTGCGTGCTCCACTGGATCCGCAACGACGGCCGCCTCGACCCGAGTGAGCTGCTGCTCATGGACGCCGGAGTCGAGGCCGACAGCCTCTACACCGCCGACATCACCCGCACGCTGCCACTGTCGGGCCGCTTCAGCCCGGTGCAGCGCCAGGTGTACACGCTGGTGTACGAGGCGCAGAACGCCGGGATCGCCGCGCTGCGTCCCGGCGCCCGCTTCCGCGACTTCCACCTGGCCGCCATGCGGGTGATCGCCGAGGGCCTGCGGGACTGGGGCCTGCTGAGGGGCTCGGCCGACGAGCTCATGGACAGCGGTCTCTACCGCCGCTACACACTGTGCAGCAGCGGCCACATGCTCGGCCTGGACGTGCACGACTGCGCCAGAGCCCGCTCCGAGGTCTACCTGGACGGCGTGCTGGAGGAGGGCCAGGTGCTCACCGTCGAGCCCGGCCTCTACCTGCAGCCCGACGACCTCACGCTGCCCGCGGAGTTCAGGGGCATCGGGGTGCGCATCGAGGACGACCTCGTCATCACCCGTGACGGAGCCCGCCTCATGTCCGCCGCCCTCCCCCGCCACCCGGACGAGATCGAGGGCTGGATGGCCACCCTGCTGTCCTAGGCGCCCAGGGTGGTCAGGAAGCGCGCCACCGCCGGTGTGGGGGTGGCGCGGGCGTCCCAGGCGACGCCGATGGGCCGCTGCTGGGCGGGCACGAGCGGCAGGTAGACGGGGTCGTCGTGCTCCGGCACCGCCGGTCCGGGCAGGATGCCGACGCCCAGCCCGGCGGCGATGAGGCCGCGCACGGTCGCGATCTCCTCGCTCTCGAAGGCGATCACCGGCTGGAACCCGGCCGCCCGGCACAGCCGGTCGATGACGTGCCGCAGGTCCGTCGTGGGCGCGAACGCGATGAACGGCTCCCGCCGTACCTCACGCAGCCGCAGCCCCGGTACGGCCAGCGGGTGCTCGACCGGCAGCGCGATGCACAACTGCTGCTCGCGCAGCCCGTGCCAGCGGGCCGGGTGCGCCTGCGGCGGCGGCGTCACCAGGGCGGCGTCGATGTCGCCCTGCTGAAGCCACGCGTACAGTTCCCTGCCGAACCCCTGCCGCAGCTCGAAGCGGATGCCCGGCGTCCGGTCCCGGTGCTCGCGCAGCACCTCGGGCACCAGCCAGCGTCCCACCGAGTGCAGGAACCCGAGCCGGATCAGGCCGGTGCCCGGATCGGTCAGGGCCTCGATCCGGGCGCGCGCCTCGGTCAGCTCGGCGACCGCGCGCGCCGCGTGCTCGCGAAACAGGGTGCCGAACCGGTTCACGGCCAGCCGCCGCCCGTGCCGGTGGAACAACTCGGCCCCGAGGTCGGCCTCCAGCCTGGCCAGCGCCCGCGAGAGCGTCGACTGGTTGACGCGTTCCAGCGCCGCGGTGTCGCGCATGTTCTCGGTCTCGCACAACGAAAGGAACCAGCGCAGCGTCTGCACGTCCATCCAGCGATGATGCGCCAGACGCATCAGCAGCGTCAACCAGTGCATTTTGAGCATCAGGCGAGACCGGGCAGCATCGTGGCCGTGATCCGCCGCGTGAGATATGCGTTGATGTTCGGCGGCCTGGCGAACTTCCTGGCCCTCTACTACGTCCAGCCCCTGCTGCCCGGGATCGCCGCCCGCTTCGGCGTCTCCCCCGCCGAGTCCACGGCGGCGCTGTCGCTGACCACGATCACGATGGCGCTCGCGCTGCTGTTCGTCGGCCCGATCTCCGACATGACCGGCCGCGTGGCCATCATGCGCGCCTCCCTGCTCGGCTCCGCGGTGCTCGGGATCGCCGGCGCGTTCGCGCCGACCTGGCACGCGCTGCTCGTGCTGCGCGGCCTTGAGGGGATCACGCTGGCCGGGCTGCCCGCCGTGGCGCTGGCCTACCTGCGCGAGGAGACCCCGCCGCAGGCACACGTGCGCGCCAACGCCACCTTCGTCATGGGCACCGCCGTCGGCGGCGCCGCCGCGCGGCTGCTGCCCGGCCCCGTGCACGCGCTGTGGGGCTGGCAGGGCGCCACGCTGGCCGTCGGCGGCGTCATGCTCGTCTGCGCGGCCGGTCTGTGGGTACTGCTGCCGCCCTCGCGCGGCTTCACCCGGTCCACGCCGAGCCTGCGCGGCCTGGCCCGCAACACCGCGCTGACGCTCCGCGACCCTGCATTGGTGGCGTTGTGCCTGGTCGGGGCGGCGACCATGGGCGCGTTCGTGGGGTTGTGGAACGCGCTCACCTTCCGGCTGGAGGCGGCGCCGTACCTGCTGGGCGGGGCGGGGGTGCTGGTCTTCCTCGCCTACCCCTTCGGCGTGCCGGCGCCCATCGCGGCCGGACGGCTCGCGCTGCGCCGGGGCCGGGGCGCGACGGTCCTGCTCGGCGTGGCGCTGCTGCTGACTGGGACGCTGCTCACCGCCGCGCCCCAGCTGCCCGCGATCGCGGCCGGGGTGGCGGTGCTGACCTTCGCCTTCCTCGGCACGCACTCGCTGGTCAGCGGCTGGGTCTCGGACCGCGCGCAGCGGGTGGGCGTGGGTGTGGGGCAGGCGGCGGGCCTGTACCTGCTGGCGTACTACGCGGGCAGCTCGGTGTTCGGGGCGCTGGCCGCCCAGCGGTGGGAGAGCGGCGGCTGGTCCAGCGTGATCACGGTCTCGGCCGCGCTGGCCGCCGGCGCGGGGCTGCTGGCGGTCCTGGCGCGCCGGTTCGACGCACGGTGAAGGAGCTAGAGTTCCGTGGTGTACATCGCTCATCAGGTACGCGGCGGCGGCGAGCCCCTGGTGCTGCTGGCCGGGCAGGCCAACTCGCACCTGTGGTGGGAGAGCGTCCGGGAGGACTTCGAGACCCGGCACACCACGATCACGCTCGACTGGCCCGGCACCGGCGACAGCGACAAGCCCGACATCCCCTACTCGACGCGGGGCTTCGCCGCCGACGTGGTGCGGGTGCTCGACGAGCTCGGCATCGAGCGCGCCGCCGTCTACGGCACCTCCATGGGCGGCCGGGTCGCGCAGTGGGTCGCGGCCGACCACCCCGGCCGGGTACGCGCGCTGGTGCTCGGGTGCACCTCGCCGGGCGGCGCCCACGGCGTGGAGCGCTCGCAGGAGGTGCGCAGGGCACTGGCCGCGCCCGGGGCCGGGCGGTACACGCTGGAGCTGATGTACACCCCGGAGTGGCTGGCCGGGCACGCCGGGCCGTACCACACGGTCGGGGACCCCGGCATGCCCGCCTACGCCCGCCGCCGCCACCTGACCGCCAGCGCCCGGCACGACGCGTGGGACGCGCTGCCCCGCATCACCGCGCCGACGCTCGTCGTGCACGGCACCGACGACCTGTTCAACCCGGCGGCCAACGCGCCCCTGCTGACCGAGCGCATCCCGGGGGCCAGGATGCACCTGATCAGGGGCGCGCGGCACGCCTACTTCGAGGAGTTCCGCGAGGAGGCGGGACCGCTGGTGCTCGACTTCCTGGCCGACGCGCCGGGGTGACCGGCGGTGAAGAGCGGGTCGCGGGTGTCGAACGGCACGTCCTCGCGCGACTCGCGCACCGCCCGCATGGACGAGGGCAGGTCGAAGGGCAGCACCCCGTCCACCGGCGCCCGGCCGAGCAGCGCGTCCAGCACCACCTCGTCGGCCGCGCCGAAGTCGGCCAGCATCCGGTCGGCGACGGGCACAAGCCCGGTCAGGACGGCCGGGCGATCCAGGTGGACGCAGAAGGCCGCCGCGACCTTCGCGGCCACCGCGCGCAGCCGGTCGAGCTCGGCGGCGGGGAACTCCAGCGAGCCCGCGTGGAAGTGGGACTCCAGCAGTCCCTCCCGCGGCTCGTAGGGCGCGGTCAGGCGGATCACCGCCAGGTCGGCGTCCTCCGGCCGGTCGGCCACCTGCCCGTAGCGGGCGGCGACGTCCGGGTCGACGTTCTCCACGTAGAGGGTCCGCGCGCCGCGCGGGCCGCCGGTCAGCCACACCAGCGAACGGCGCTGCGCCTCCCGGCCCAGGCTCCGGTGCTCGGGCCCGCCCACCAGCCGCTTCGCCGCGTCCGGGTCGGCGTACGGGTTCTCGAAGAGCCCGAGCCGGAACTTCTCGCGCAGGAGCCGGCGCACGGAGACGTCGAGGCGGGACTCCGGCACGCGGCCGGCGCCGACGAGCTCGGTGAGCAGCTCCGGGCGGGTTTCGCCGCCGAGCTGGTCCACGCCGGCCTCCAGCATCATCGCCAGCTGGTCCGGGACCGGCAGGTGCTCGACGCCCCAGTTGCGCGGCGGCAGGGAGAGCACACCCGGGATCTCGAAGCCGGTCAGCGCGTTGAAGTCGGTGCAGACCACGCCGTCGAAGCCGAACCGGCCGCGGGCCAGGCCGGTGATCACGTCGTGGTTGAAGTTGGCGCCGACCTCGGCCAGGCCGCTGCCGGTGGGGATGGCGTAGCACGGCATCAGCTGGCTCACCCCGGCCGCGAAGGCGGCGGCGAACGGGCGCAGGTGGTAGTCGAGGTTGGCGCCCGGGTAGGCCTGGTGCCTGCCGTACGAGAAGTGCGGGTCCTCACCGGCGGCCTGCGGGCCGCCGCCGGGGAAGTGCTTGACCATGCAGGCGACGCCCGCGCCCTGCATGCCGCGGATGTAGGCGGCGACCATGCGCGCGGCGCGCCCGGCGTCCTCGCCGAAGGTTCCGCTGATACGCGCCCAGCGCGGCTCGGTGGCCAGGTCGGCCATCGGGTGCAGGGCCAGCCGGATGCCCACCGCGCGCAGTTCCCGCCCGGCCATCGCGGCGAAGCGCTCCACCAGGCCGGGGTCGTCGCTCGCGGCCAGGCCGATCGGCTCGGGCCCCGGGCTGAAGCCGCCGCCGGTGTGCGCGGTCGCCGGGTTGCCGGCGAAGCCGTGGCGCGGGTCGGAGGAGAAGGTGACGGGGATGCCGAGCCGGGTGCCGGCGGCCAGGTCCTGGACCGTGTTGTTCCACTCGGCCATCTCGGCCGGGGAGGGCACGTGCATCATCGCGAAGTGGGTGAGGTGCCGCTCGGTGACGAGCTCGGCGCCGGAGCCCGGGAACATGCGGCCGTGGCACATCAGCCCGGCCTTCTCCTCCAGGGTCATGCGGCCGAGCAGGTCGGTGACCCGGTCCTCCACGGGCAGCGCGGGGTTCTTGTAGGGCGTCATTTCCGAATCAGGCGTCATTTCCGGATCAAGGGGGTCAGGGCGGTGGCGAGCAGGGCTGCGACGGCACCACCGCAGAAGAGCAGGAAGTAGTTCTTGTCCGCCGCCGGCGCGACCGGGTCGCCGCCCACGGCCAGCAGCAGCGGCGCGACGGCCGGGGCGATCGACTGCGGCAGGGCCTTGGCGATGTTGAACACGCCGAGGTAGCGGGCCGAGTCCGCGCTGCCGGGCATCACCCGGATGACGAGCGCGAGGTCGACGGCGTAGAAGACGCCGAGCCCGATCCCGGCCAGGCCGGTGGCCAGGTAGATCGGCCAGACGGTGTCGGCGACCATCTTGACCAGCATCGAGGCCGTCAGCAGCAGCCCGGCCACGACGATGAAGGCCCGGTACGCCCGCGTACGTGAGGCGAGCTTGCCGGAGACGCCCGCGGCGGCCACGTTCAGCAGCAGGGAGAGCAGGCCCGTGGCCGAGACCAGCGCTGCCGCCGCGGCGGTGCTCATCTCCAGCCGGCTCATCAGGTAGAAGAGCCCGAAGGTGCCGATGAGCGCGTTGGCGAACTGCAGCAGGAAGCGCTGGACCCAGACCACCGTGAAGCTGGGCGAGAGCCGCGGGTCGAAGACCATGCTGGACAGCACGCTGCGCAGGTTGACCGGCGCGGCCTCGGGCAGGGCTGTGTCGTCGCCGTCGTCGCGCAGCATCCGCCAGGCCAGCAGCCCGCCGAGCGCCCCGGCCGCGGCGGGGATGAGGAAGAGGGCGGCGACGTTGCCCGGCAGCAGGCCCACGAGGACCAGCCCCGGCGTGACACCGGCGAACCCGGCGGCGCCGAACAACCCGGAGACCGTCGCCTGCTGCTCGGGCGGCACCCGGTCGGCGATCACGGCCGACAGCGCGGCCAGCGCGGCGTTGTAGGACGCCTGGGCCAGCAGCCAGCCGATCAGGAGCTGGGCGGTCCCGGTCGCGGTGGCCATCACCACGGCCGCGGGCACGCCGCCGGCCAGCCCGGCCACGATCCAGGGGCGGCGGCGGCCGTAACGGCTGCGGGTGCGGTCGGACAGGTGGCCGAAAACCGGATTGAGCAGGAACGCGGCCAGCGCGCCGACGGCCGTGACCACGCCGAGCAGGCTCTCCTTGGCGGCCGGGTCGATCTCGTTGGCCTTGAGCCCGAGGGTGGCGATGAGCGGGGTGGCAAGGGCGAAGGTGAGCAGCAACTCGGTGACGAGCAGCGCCGTGACGGTACGGCGGGGCGCGCGCACCAGGACGAGCTCAGCCACGGATGGCCGCGATCGCCGCCGGTGAGACGCCACAGCGCAGCAGGAACTTCTCCGCGCCGCCGTGCCTGGACCCGATCGTGGCGAGGAAGGCGGTGATCGCCTCCGCGGGAGCATGGAGCAGCGGTGGCGGGATCTTGGCGAGCCGCTCACGGAGCGCCTCGACCCCCGCCTGCCCGGCGGCGCCTTCGTTCAGCGCGGTGACACTCGCGTGCCCCGCGGCCAGTTCCCGGAAGATGTCCGGAAGGGCCGCCGCGGTCGCCACGTAGTCGGCCACGATCTCCTGCCTGGGCACGCCCCGCAGGTCGAGCAGCAACGCCACGAACAGCCCGGTCCGGTCCTTGCCCGCCGCGCAGTGCACGAGGACGGGCCCCTGGAAGGCGACGATCTCCGCCGCCGCGGCGATGACGCCGGGCGCGCCCTCCGCCATCCGCACGTAGAAGGCGCCCAGGTCGGCACCGGTCTCCATGGGCGGAATCACCCCGGTGACGTCCAGGGGCAGGTGGTGCACGACGCACCCGGGCACGCGGTCCCACTCGCCGGGCACACGCTCGGCCGCGCCACGGAAGTCCACGATCGAGCGCACGCCGCGGAGCTGCTCAAGCGCTCCGGGCCAGCAGGAGGCGAACGGCTGCGCGGAGCGGAACAGAGCCCCGGGAAGCGGTTCACGGAAGTTCATGAGAGACACATCTAGATGTCTAGATGTTGAAGTTGACGCGGGTCAATACTGCCGATGGCAAGCTGGTGAACATGCGTTCCTCCATCCCGGTCTACCTCCGGCTCGCCCGCACGCTCCAGGAACGGATCGACTCGGGCGCCCTGCCCGCCGGATCCCGGCTGCCCAGCGAGCCCGAGCTGTCGGCGGAGTTCGGCGTCAACCGGCTGACGATCCGCCAGGCCATCGCGGAACTCGACCGGGCCGGCTCCGTCGAGATCCGCCGCGGCATCGGAACCTTCGTCCGCTCCCCCGTCACCCGGGTCTCCATCGACGTCGACCCCCTCAGCCAGCGGGTCGACCTGGGCAGCATGCACGCCGGCCTGCCCGCGGAAGGCGTGGACGGCGCCATCGAGCGCATCGTCGCCACCGCCACCGCCGCGAACGCCCCCGAGGACCGCGAGGCCGCCGCCCACCTGGGACGCGGCCCCGGCGAGCTGGCCCGCATCGACACGCTCATCTGGATCGAGTCGGAGCCCTGGGCCATCAGCACGTACTGGCTGCCCAAGCACCTGCTGCCCGGCCGCCTGCCGCCGGAGGGCAACGTGGTCCGTTCCCTGGGCGTGGCCCTGCAGTACGACTGGCGGGCCTTCAGCGCGACCGCCGCCGACATCGGCGACGCCGAGCACCTGGGCGTGGCCATCGGCAGCCCGCTGCTGGTCCGCGAGGGCGTCAGCTGCGACCCCGGCGGCGCGCCCGTCCTGTTCGTACGGCGCCGCATCCAGGGCGACCGCATCCGCTTCGTCCTGAACTTCCGGCGTTAGAGCATGAAGACGAGCTGGACGGCGATGACCACGTCCACGACCCCGCACCACTCGGCGTAGCTGCGGGCCACGACCTTGTCGAGCTTGAGGTGCACGAAGTCCCAGACCCCGTGGAAGAACCACCCCGCCGCCACCAGATACCGCCCGATCTCCGGATCGACGATCAGACCGGCGAAGGCCAGCACCCCGAACGCCAGCATCCCCACCGCCTGGACCCGCAGCGTCCCGGAGCTCCTGAGCTGCCCGTCGACCGCGCCCCAGACGAGGACGACCAGCGCCATCCCCGCGTACACGAACGCCGGCTCGACCACGTCCAGCATCCGCAGCCCGACGACGAGCGCGAGCCCGATCACGAGCCCCGGCCAGGTGGCCTCCCGGCGGCCGAGCTTGGCGACGACGAGGTAGAGCAGCGGCAGGATCAGCAGCGTGCCCGCGAGCGAGCCCACCGCCGCGTCCGATTGGCCGCCACCGGCGGTGAGGGCTGACATGGCCAGCGCGAGGGCGGTGGGCCAGCGGTTCCTGAGCCACAGGAGTGTTGTCGATGTCATGACTCAAACCTCGGCCCGCCGGCCGTCAAAGGGCAGATGCGGAACGCACGACTCGACCATGCGGTTTCCCCGTAGGAGGCGGCCCGGATGCCGGGGGCCGGGCGGGTTAGGGCAGGCTGGGCGGGGTGATGGCGATTCATTCGCTGCCCACGCGGCCGCAGGCGGAGCCGTACGAGATGACCGCCCGGCTGCCGCCGCCGTGGCTGCGTCCGTACGTGCTGGGATGGGCCGGGTTTCGCGCGGGCGAGGCCGACCTGCCCAGCCGGATGCTGCCGCTCAACGCGGCCACGCTGATCGTCGACTTCACCGGCATGGACACGATCGTCACCGGCCCGCGTGCCGCCGTGACGTTCTCGGCCCGTTCGCCGTGGCGGCACGGGGTCGCGCTCGGGCTCACCCCCGCCGGGATGTCGGCGCTGACGGGCGTGCCGCTGCGCGAGGTGACCGGGACGACCGTGCGGCTGGAGGATCTGCTCGGCGCACGGGCCGAGGAGCTGACCGGGCGGTTGACGGCGGCGGCGGGCTGGGCGGAGCGCTTCGGCGTGCTGGAGGAGCGGCTGACGGCGTGGCTGCGTCCCGGCACCGGCCGCGACGAGCTGGTCATGCGCGCCTGGTCACGGCTGCAGGATCCGGCCGGGCCACCCACGATCGCCGCCCTCGCCGCTGAGCTGGGCGTCAGCCGTCGCCATGTCGAGCTCGGGTTCCGCCGGGTGGTGGGGTTGTCGCCCAAAACGGTGGCCAGGATCGCCCGGTTCCAGCGGACCGTCGACACGTGGAGACGGCCGCGAGCCCGGCTGGACACCGCCCTCGCCTGCGGTTACGCCGACCAGTCCCACCTCGCCCGGGAGATCAGGGCGATGGCGGAGATGACGCCGAAACAGCTGTTCGCATTCGTTCAATACAACGATCGGCTCGCCGGTTAGCGTGACCTTCCTCTGCGGAAGGGGCACCACGTCATGGCCGATCCGACCCTCGCCGACTTCGGCGCGGACCCGTTGTGGATCATCATCGTGAAGGCGGTGATGCTCTTCCTCTTTCTGGCGCTGGGGGTCGTCTTCGGGGTCTGGTTCGAGCGTAAGCTGATCGCGCGCATGCAGCACCGCCGCGGGCCCAGCCGGGCCGGACCGTCCGGCATCCTGCAGTCGGTCGCGGACGCGATCAAGATGGGCCTGAAGGAGGACCTGTTCCCGCGCGCGGTGGACCGGGTGCTGTACCTCCTGGCGCCGGTCATCATGGTGGTGCCGGCGTTCCTGGCCTTCTCGATCGTGCCGTTCGGGCCGGTGGTGAGCCTGTTCGGGGTGCGGACGCCGCTGCAGCTCGTGGACCTGCCGGTGGCGGTGCTGTTCACGCTGGCCATGGGGGCGGTGTCGGTGTACGGGGTGGTGCTGGCGGGGTGGTCGTCGCGCTCGCCGTACGCGCTGCTGGGTGGTTTGCGGAGCGCGGCGCAGGTGGTCTCCTACGAGATCGCCATGGGACTGTCGTTCGTCGGCGTGTTCCTGGTCGCCGGGACGCTGTCCACCTCGGAGATCGTCGGGGCGCAGGAGCGGACCTGGTTCGCGTTGCTGCTGCTGCCGTCATTCCTGATCTATGTGGTCTGCATGTTCGGCGAGGCCGCGCGCATCCCGTTCGACCTGCCCGAGGGTGAGGGCGAGCTGGTCGGCGGGTTCCAGACCGAGTACTCCTCGTCGCTGAAGTTCGCCCTGATCATGATGGGCGAGTACCTGCACACGTTCACCGCGTCGGCGATGGCGATCACGCTGTTCCTGGGCGGCTGGCGGGCGCCGTTCGGCCTGCCGGACGAAGGCTGGTGGGGACCGCTCTGGTTCTTGGTCAAGTTCGTGCTGGTCTTCTGCTTCGTCGTGTGGGTACGCGCCTCGTTGCCCCGCGTCCGTTACGACCAGCTGATGGCGCTGGGGTGGAAGGTGCTGATCCCGGCCGGCCTGGCCTGGATCATGGTGGTGGCGGCGGTGCGCAACCTTGTGGTGAACGGCGCCGAGCCGCTGGGCATCGGCCTCGGCGTGGTCATCGTGGTGGGAACGCTGGCCGTCTGGCTACGGTTCGACACCGTGAGACAGCGGCGCGAGGAGGCGCGGCAGGCGGAGCTGTCCCGCGTGCCCGCGGCCGGCGGCTTCCCGGTGCCGCCGCTCGACCTCCCGCACTACCACGACGGCTCCCGGCCATGAGGCACCCGCTCGGCCTTCACGTCGGTGACCGCCACCACCACGACGTCCGGCGGCTCCTGCCATTCGAGCACGTGGTGACCGTCCCACGCGATCGGGGTGCGGACCGTGTCCAGGGACAGTTCGCCGCGTTTGATGAGCGCTTCCTTGCGCGCCCACAGGCGGATCAGCTCCGTGTTGTCGGTGACGCTCGTGGGCGCGGCGATCTGGGCCGCCAGCGTGGTGTCGAAGGCGCCCGGGGGGACCCGCTCCGCGTCGACGCCCACCTTTCCCGGCCCCGCCGCCGCCGCGACGTAGCCGCGCGTGTGGCTCAGGCTGACGCCGAGGCCGGGGAACTCCTTCAGGTACGGCCGGCCGTGCCCCTCCCCATGGATCTCGCAGTACTGCAGCAGGGTGAGCGTGGCCGGGTCGGCGTCCAGGCAGGCCGCGGCGCTGAGCCGTACCAGGAGATGGGCGGCGACGAACGCGCGGCGGTCGGCCTCGTGCACGAAGCGGGCCGAGCGGGCGCGCTCGACGTCGGTGAGCCAGGCGGCGGGGGCGAGCACCTGCTCGGGAGGCGCGCCCATGACGACAGCCGTGGCGGCTACTTCTTCCTGGTGGGTGTGGGGCTCGGGTCGGCCAGGGGCGTGCCGTCCTTGTTGTACTGGTTCTCCTGGGCCGCGCCGAGCACCGTGACCTCGCGAACCTTCCATGACCCCTTCTCCCGCACCAGAGCGATCTTCAGGTGCGAGTCCTTGACGCTTCTGATCGCCTTGGCGGTCGTCACCTGTTGGTCCACCACCACAATGGCATGAGCGGAGGACTGGTCGACATCGGCGAGGTAGACGTCGCGGACGGTGGCGACGGAGACGGCCTGCAGCTTGACGATGACCTGTTCCATCACGCCGCCGAAGGCGTCGTCGTAGGTGTTGAGGAAGTCGCCGGTGGCCATGGCCATGAGCTTGGTCCTGGTCGCCTGCAGGCTCTGGTAGTCGTAGCTGAGCAGCGACTGGCCGAAGGTGTGCGCGGCCTGCGAGACCTCCAGGCGCAGCGCCCGGTCGGCCTCCAGCGCGGCGCGGGCGTCCTGGGCCCGGCCGGCGGAGATCCACTGGAGCACGGCCGTCGCGGCGAGCGCGGCGACGAGCATGGCGGCCACGGCGCCCATGATCTTCATGCGGAACCCGGAGTCGACCTTCGCCTGAGCCTCGGTCTCAACCTCTACTTCAGACTCAGCCTTCGCGGGGGTTTCCTGGTCGGTGGTCATGAAAGCTCCGTTTCGCGCCGGCGGGCGGCACGGCCCACCGCGATCCAGCCCACGATGCCACCGCCCGCGACGACCGCGAGGAAAATCGCGGCAATCAGCGGCGTGTGGTCGAGTGGGGTGTCGGCCGAGGCCGTCCTGGCGGGGACGTCCTTCTCCGGGGTCGGTGTCGCTTCTGCCGTGGGTTCCGCCTTCTCCGTGGGCTCGGGCTTCTTCTCCGTGGGCTCCGGTTTCTTCTCCGAGGTCACGGGCCGGGCCGCGCGCGCGTCCTCCTCGCGAGGGCGCTCCGCGGCGGCCTCGGGAGCGGCGGGCGCCCGCTTCGGGCAGGCGCGCAGGCCCGGGATGGCCGGGGGCCCCAGCGGCTCGGCGTACTCCTCGGCCACCTTCGGCCCGCCCGGCACGCTGAAGACGAACATGTTGCGCCCGTAGACGGTGCCGTCGCGGCGGTCGCTGATGTCGTCGGCCAGGCTGAGCGCCGTCGGCATCGTGCTCAGCAGGTGATGGATGTTCCGCTCGGAATCCGGGGAGAAGATCGGCTTGTGCGGTGACCCGGCCGCCGACAGCAGGCAGGAGAAGCCCGGCCTGGCCCGCTGGAGCAGCCCGTCGATCTGCGCGAACACCCCCGGCCCCTGGTCCAGGAACGCGTTGAGGTCCTGCCGCGACTCCACCAGCGAGGAGGTCACCAGCTCGGTGTTCCCGATCCCCGAGGCCAGCTCGTTCCTCTTCCCGGCCAGCGTGTGGGTCAGCTCGGTGAGCTGCACCGACAGCTCGTCGAGTACCGCGGAGTTGTCGGCCAGCGTGTCGGTCAGGCCGTGGGCGTCGTCGACGATGCTCCTGATCGCCGGCGAGCGCCCTTCCAGCGCCACGGCCAGCTCGTGGGTGATCGTCTTGGCGTCCTTGGGCGGGACCGCGTTCAGCAGCTTGCCCACGCCCTCGAACAACTTCTTGTAGTCCAGCGGCACCGACGTCTTACGCAGCGGGATCGTGTCGCCGGGCGCGAGGTTCTGGCCGGTCATCGTCTTGGGCGGCGACAGCTCCACGTACGGCTCGCCGATCGCCGACTTGCGCCGGACCTCGGCCGTCAGCGCCTTGGGCAGCCGGACCTCCCGCTCGATGTCCAGGCCCACGACGATCTTGCCGGGCGCCAGCCGTACGTCGCCGATCCGCCCGACCCGCACGCCCAGGTAGGCGACGTCGAAGCCGCGGATCAGGCCGGGCGAGGACTCGAACTCGGCCGAGACCCGGTACGGCTGCTCGATCGCGTCCAGTTTGATGATCGTGGTGAACGCCCAGATCGTCATCACGATGCCCAGCAGCGCGAAGAAGCCCAGGTTGACGTAGATGCGCAGGTTCTTCATCGCGGTGGCTCCCACAGCAGCTGGAAGTCCTTGAGCTGGTTCGGCAGCGCCGGCGGCTCGACCTTGATGTCGTTGGGGATGACGCCCCTGTTGTCGTTGACCAGCAGGCCCTTCAGCCAGACGTAGATGAGCACCTGGCCGTTGACGGTGATCGGCGGCGTGTCGATGAAGTACTGGATCCTGGCCATGAGGCGCTTGAGGTCCTCCTTGCCGCGCACCATCGCGCCGGTGACGCCGTCCAGCTCGCGCATGATCGTGCGCAGGCGGGCCGCGTGGCGCGGGTAGACGGTGGTGTTGGCCTCCTTGGCCAGGCCGGTCAGCGCGACGATGGCCTTCTTCACGTGCTTGCGGCCGTGCGCGATCCTGGCGGTCGCCGCGGCCAGCGTGCCGGGCAGCTTGTCCAGTTCCTTCTCGCCTTTGGCCAGGTCGTCGCCGAGCCGCGCCAGGTAGTCCACGGTGGCCGCCAGTTCGGTGCGGGCGGCGGCATAACTGTCGGTGACCTCGGTGGTCTGCCTGATGAGCTTGTTGACGTCGCCGCCCTTGCCGGCGAAGGCGGTCGAGGCGGCGTCCAGGATGGCGTTGACGTCCTGCGCGCCGATGGCCTCGATGAGCGGGCCGGCCTTCTCGGTGACCTGCTCGATGTCGGGCTCCACCGAGGTGTCGGTGATCGTCGCGCCCGCGGGCAGGTACGGACCGGTGGACAGGTCCTTGCCCGGCGGCGGGATGAGCGCGACGTAGTTCTCGCCCAGCACCGAGGTCTTGGCCACCGTCGCGGTCGTCCCCTGCGGAACCCGGTGCGCGCCGTCGATCTCCATGGTGACCCTGGCCCGGTAGCCCTGCAGGCGGATCTCGGTGACCGAGCCCACCTTGACGTCGGAGACCTGCACGCTGTGGCCGGTGACCAGGCTCTGCACGTCGTCGAAGGTCGCGTGGAGCGTCAGGTCGCCGCTCGTCCCGCCGAGCGTCTGGAGCGAGCACGAGGTGGTGATCGCCAGGGCGAGCAGGCCGGTCAGGGCACGCGCTGTCATCGTCCGCCCTTCTTCTTCTGGAACGGGCAGTTGCTGAGCTGACCGGGCAGGCACGGCACCTTGCCCAGGTTCAGCGCGTCGAACAACGGCTGCAGCCACGCCCTCGTCATCGCGTTGAGCACGACGCGGATCTTCAGCAGGTGGTTCTTCCTGTCCCACGCCTCGACCAGCACGTCGGCGAAGTCGGCCGCGCCCTTGATGCCCGCGGCCAGCGACTCGCTGTTGGCCCGCACGGTCAGCACCAGCTCGGCCAGCGTCCCCGCGGCTCTGGGCAGGCGCTCGGAGTACTCCTCGATGATCACGTCGCCGCGCCGGACGAAGTCCGCCATGCCCGAGATGAAGCCGCGCAGCCTGCGGCGTTCCTCGGCCAGGATCGCGCTCGCCTCGGAGAAGGCGTCGATGGCCCTGGTCACCTGGCCCTGGCGGTCGTTGAGGCTGGTGGCCAGCCGGTTCAGGCCCTTGGCCAGGTCGATGAGCTGCTGGTCCTGCTTGGCGAGCGTGCCGGTCAGCTCCGCGGTGTCGGAGAGCGCGTTGTTGATCGTCTTGCCCCGCCCGCGTACGCCGTCGGCCAGGTTGCCCGCGACGTCGCCGAGCTTCTCGTCGTCCAGGGCGTCGGTCAGCTTCGTGAAGGCGTCCAGCGCGTCGTCGATCTCCACCGGCAGGTCCGTACGCCCCAGCGGGATGACCGTGCCCGGCCCGGCCCGCCGCTCGCCCGGCTTCCACGGCGGATACAGCACCACGTTGCGCTCGCCGAGCGTGTTCTGCGGCGCGACCACCGCCTTCACCTGCTCCGGCAGCGGCACCCGCGCGTCCACCGACATCGTCACCCGGACCTTGTCGCCCTCGATCGCGATCCGCTCCACGTACCCGGCGTCCAGGCCCATCACCTTCACGCGCGCCTGCTCGTACAGGGAGGGCGCGCTCGAGAAGATCGCGGTGATCGTGTACGGCGCCGCCCCGCCCACCAGCCCGCACCCACCGGAGGAGACCAGCAGGAGCGTCGCCACGAGCAGCTTCAGCACTCTCATCGGTCGTTCTTCCTGTCCTTGGCGATGGCGCCCAGCACCTCCGGGTTGATCGGGCCGAGACCGGTGGCGATCGCCTCGATCCAGGGCCCCTGCCCGCCCATGGTCGCCAGGCCGGAGAACGTCGGGCCGATCCAGGCCACGAGCTTGTTGAACTCCTGGTTGCCCGCATTGAGCCGCGTGGTGATCGCGCCGTTGTCGTCGAGGACCTGGACCAGCGCCTTCTCGTGCTCGTTGATCAGCTTGGTGGTGCTCTGGACCAGGTCGCTGCCGTCGCCCAGCAGCGTGCGCAGCTCGTTCCTGCGGCCGCGCAGCTCGTTCAGCATGATCTCGATGGCGTCGATCAGGCGGGCCAGTTGCTTGTCCTTCTTCTCCAGCAGGTCCATGATCCGGGTGCCGTTGTCGAGGAGCTTCTGCAGCTGGGGCTCGCTCTCGCTGATGGTGTCGGACAGGTCGCCGATGTTCTTCAGCAGGCGGGTGATACGGCCGCGCTTGCTGGTGTCGATCTTGCCGAGTTCGGTGAGCAGGTCGTCCACGGCGTCGGTGTCCAGGGCCTTGACCAGGCGGGTGGCGTCCTTGACCGCGTCGTTGATCAGCGTGGGGGTGCCGGTGCGCTCCACCGGGATGCGGCGCTGCCCCTCGGGGAGCTGGTCCATGAAGGGGGCGGCGACCGGGCCGGTCAGCCTGAGGTAGCGGCCGCCGAGGAGATTGGACAGGGCGATGTCGGCCCGGGTGGTGCGGCCGAGCCGTACGTCGGAGTCGACGCGCCAGGTGACCACGACGTGGCCCTGCGCGTAGTCCGCGCGGACCTCCGTCACCTCGCCGACGCGCACGCCCGCCACCCGCACGTCCTGCCCGCCGCGCAGGCCGCCGGAGTCGGTGAACGTGCCCGACATCGTGTAGCCGCCCTCCAGCAGGCCCAGGCTGCCCACCAGGAACGTGGCGACCAGCAGCGAGCCGAGCACGGCCATCGACACGAGGCCGACGACGATCTTGTTGCGGTCGCGGAAGGACTTCAGGGCCATCAGTCACCCACCATGAGCTTCCGCAGGTCCTTGGTGCTGGCGATCTTCTTGCTGCCGCGCAGCGGGGGCGGCGTGGTCATCGGGTACGGGCACGGCGACGGGCCCAGGGCCACGCACGGGACCGCGGAGATGAAGTAGTGGCCGCGGTTGACGCTGGAGTAGGCGCGCTCGAACAGCGGGCGGAAGGTGTTGACCGTCTTCTCGATGGTGCCCACGTTGCGCCGGATGCCGCCGGTCAGGCGCGACAGGTTCTCCACGAGCGCGCCCAGCTCGCCGGCGTTCTTGCCGAGCACCTCGTTGGAGGTGTGCAGGGTCGCGCTGAGCTCCACGATCGAGTCGTCGATGAGCTTCCTGTTGTCCGCGAACGCCTCCGACAGCACCACCAGGTTGTCGACCAGCTGGGAGATCTGCTCGTCGCGTTTGGCGACCACGCCGCTGACGGTCGCGTAGTCCTTCAGCAGGCCGCGGATCGTCTGCCTGCGCTCGGTGAGCGTGCCGGTGATGGCGTTGACGTTGTCGAGCAGTCTCGGGATGTTCTTGTCGTTGCCCTTGAGCGCCTTGGCGGCGGCGGTGAGCAGCTGGTTGATCTGCTCGGGGTCCAGGCTCCTGGTCAGCGGGCCGAGGTCGCTGACCAGCTCGCCGATGTCCACGACCGAGGCGGTGCGGGCGATGCGCGCGCCGGGCGGCAGGCGGTCCTTGGCGGTGCCGGGCAGCAGGTAGACCACGCGCTGGCCCACGGCGTTGCGCCAGCGGATCGCCGCCTCGGTGTCGGAGGGCACGGTGATGCCCTCCTGCACCTCCATGGTGACCTCGGCTCTGCCGTTCACCACCTTGATGGTGCCGACCTGCCCGACCGGCGCGCCCGCGATCTTGACCTGGTCGCCCTCCACCAGACCGGAGACGTCGTCGAAGGTCGCGACGAGGCTGTAGCCTCCGCCGGTGGAGACCCGGGCGATCTGGACGGTGATCAGCCCGATCAGGCCCACCGCGACGCCGAAGAACAGCGCGAACTTCGCCAGGGTCCAGCGGCGCCGCACGATCTGCGGCGAGGTCCTGGCGGGGGCGGCCACCTCAGCGCCTCCCGTCGGTCGGGCCGCAGGCGCCGACGATCAGCTCGCAGATGTCGGTCGAGACGAACGCCTCCACCTGGATCTGCCGGGCGCCGTCCGGGCCCGGCGCCTCGATCAGCTCGTTGAGCAGGTCCACGAGCGTGCGCAGCCCGCGTACGCCGTCTCCGGCCAGGCCGAGCTGGGCGTAGATGAGCGCGGCCACCCGCTCGCCGGAGTGCACGCCGGCGCGCAGGTTCTGCCGGTGTTTGCGCAGGCCGTGCGCGCTCAGATCGGAGATGTCGGTCATCTCCTTGAGCAGGGCGCGTACCTTGTCGGCCCGTTTCAGCAGGTCGGGGGTGATCGTGTTGAGGTCCTCGCTGATGGCCACGAGCTCGTCGCCCTTGTCGGCCAGCGCGCCCGACAGGGCCGCCGTGTCGCGCAGGAAGCGCTGGGCCAGCCCGCGGTGCTTGTGCGCGACGCCGACGACCGTGCCCGCGTCGTCGATCAGCTCGCGCAGGTCCTCGCCCTGTCCCTCCAGGCCCTTGGCGAGCGTGTGCACGATGACCGTGACCTCGCGCGGGTCGACCGCGTCCAGGCCGCGGTAGGCGTCGCCGAGCGTGTCGGACAGGTCCAGCGGGTCCTCGGTCTTCGTGATGACCGCCCCGCTGCCCAGGTACGGCCCCGCCCCCTCCCCCGAGCCGAGCTTCAGGTTGACGTACTTGGGCCCGAAGACCGAGGCCGGCTCGATCGAGGCGACCGCCGACTGCGGCACCCGCACGCCCGCCTGCACGTGCATGGTCACCACCGCCTGCCCCTTGGCGTTGAGCGCGACGCCGGTCACGTCGCCCACCGTGATGCCGCGGATCTTGACCGGCGAGTTCGTGTCCATGCCCTGCCCGGCGCGGCCGAAGACCGCGTCGATCCGGGTCCCGCTCACCTGGGTGGCGTTGCGCACGATGAAGACCGTCGCCGCCACCAGCGTCACGAGCACCAGGGCGGCGATCGCCATCCGGGCGGGCAGGGTGAGTTCCTTGCGTCCCATGCCCCTCACCCCGTCAGCTTCACGCTGCCGCCGCCACCCCAGAACAGGTACGACAACAGCAGGTTGAGCAGGACGATCGTGACGATCGACTGGCGGATCGCGCGCCCGGCCGCGACGCCCACGCCGACCGGGCCGCCGGTGGCGTAGAAGCCGTGGTAGCAGTGGATGACGATGACCGTGAACGCGAACACCCCGACCTTGGCGACGCTGAAGACGATGTCGCTGACCGGGAGGTACAGGTAGAAGTAGTAGTCGTACACGCCCGGCGCCAGGCCGAACAGCACCGTGCTCATCAGCCGGGTGGCGAAGAAGCTGGCGAACAACGCGATCAGGTAGATCGGCATCAGCGCCAGCAGCGCCGCCACCACACGGGTGCAGATCAGGTAGGTGAAGGCGTTGATGCCCATCACCTCCAGCGCGTCGATCTCCTCCGAGATCCGCATCGCGCCCAGCTCCGCCGTGAACGCCGAGCCGACCTGCGCGGCCAGCGCCGTGGCGGCGATGATCGGCGTGATCTCGCGGACGTTGGCGAAGCTGCCCACCAGGCCCATGAACGACTCGGCGCCGATCGCCTGGAGCCCCTGGTAGCCCTGGAGCCCGACGGTGGCGCCCACGACGAAGGCCATCGTGAACACCACGAAGATCATGCCGCCGCCGATGACGGTGGCGCCCACGCCGATCACGACGTCGCTGACCTGCCGCATGACGACCTTGAAGTAGCGCAGGCGCAGGACGATGTCGCGTACGGAGTAGAACAGCACCCGCCAGACGAACAACGGCCAGTCGGCGAGCGTGGCGAACTTCTCGCCGATCTCCCGGCCCTGCCGGGCGAACCTGAGGCCCGCCGTACGGGTGGCCATCACAGCGCCTTGGGCGGGTAGGCGAGGAAGTAGACGGCGGAGATCACGTAGTTGAACGCGAAGACCAGCATGAACGTGACCACGGTGGACTGGTTGACCGCCCGCCCGACGCCGACCGGGCTGGTCGCGCAGGTCATGCCCTTGTAGCAGGCGACGGCCGCGGCGATGAAGCCGAACACCCACGCCTTGAAGAGGGTGACGTAGAGGTCGGAGCCGACGACGAGCGAGAGCGCGCCGTCGAAGTACGCGCCGGGGGTGACGCCCTGGACGACGACGTTGAAGAAGTAGCCGCCCGAGGCGCCGGCCAGGATGACCAGCGGGCACAGGCACACGGCGACGGTGCTGGCCGCCCACATGCGCGGCGTGACCAGCCGGTGGATGGGGTTGACGGACATGACCTCCATGGCGCTCAGCTCGTCGCGGATGTGGCGGGCGCCGATGTCGGAGGTCATGGCGCTGCCCCCGGCGCCGGCGATGAGCAGGGCGCTGGCCAGCGGGGCGACCTCCCGGATGAGGCCGACGAAGACGGCGCTGCCGGTGGCGGAGGCGGCGCCGAGCTGCCAGGCCAGCTCGCCCACCTGGAGGGCGACGGTGGCGCCGAGCGGCAGCGAGACCAGGAGCACGGGCACACTCGTCACCCGGGCCAGGAACCAGCACTGCTCGACGAACTCCCACCACCAGCTTCTGACGTCCCAGGTACGCCGCAGGCCCTCCAGGACGATGACGAAAAGCTCACCCACCTGTCCCAGGGCCGACCCGGCCTTCCGGCCGACGTAACCGGCCATCAGCGCTCCGCCTTGGTTACCGTCATGACCACCTCGTGAACCGGGGCGACTCCGGAGCAGTCACCTTACTGACGAGTTGTCCAGTAGGTCGATGCTTTCTGCTGAATTTGCGCAAAAGCTATGAGACCCGGCTCACCTGTTGTCAGCCCACCACGAAATGTGACAACCCCGTTACCACCGTGGATCCGACTCCGAAGAAGGCGCCGTGGTAGACCGCTGATGTTGTGGCCCTTAGCGGCGGGTGGGGGTCGGGTCGAGGAAGACCTGGGAGATCGTGGGCACGTGCGCGCGCAGCCGCCGGTCCACCTGGTCACAGGCGATCTCCACCCCGGCCGCGCTCGCCGCGTCGTCGAAATCGATCTTGGCCGCGACCAGCAGCCGCCCCGGCCCCAGATACATGGTCAGCAGCTCGACCACGTCGGCCACCTCCGGCTGGGCCAGCAACAGGGCCCGGATCTCCGTCTCCACCGGCCGCGGCGCCGCCTGCCCGATCAGCAGCGAGACGTTGGCCGCGATCAACGCCAGCGCCACGACCAGCAGCAGCACCCCGATCGCGACCGACGCCGCCCCGTCCCACAGCGCCGACCCGCTGAGCTGCGCACCCAGCAGCCCGCCCGCGGCGATGACCAGCCCGGCCAGCGCGGCGGCGTCCTCCAGCATGACCGCCTTGAGCGAGGTGTCGGAGGTGCGGGCGACCAGCCGCACCGGCCCGATCCCCCACCGCCGCGCCTCGCGGCGCGCCTGGGAGAACCCCTTCAGGAACGAGACGCCCTCGATGGCGAACGACACCCCGAGCACCACGTAGGAGATGGTGAAGTCGCCCAGCGACTCGCCGTGGACGATCGTGTGAACCCCGTGCGTGATGGAGAACCCGGCCCCGCCCACCAGCGTGGCCACGGCCGCCGTCATCGCCCAGAAGAACCCGGCCTTGCCGTATCCGAAAGGATGGCGCCGATCGGCCGGCCTGCCCGTCTGCCGGACCGCGACCAGGAGCAGGACCTCCGTCACCGTGTCGGCGGCCGAGTGGGCCGCCTCCGACAACATCGCGGCGGATCCGCTGAACAGGCCCGCGACCAGCTTGGCCACGGCGATGGCCAGGTTGGCCAGGCCCGCGACCAGCACCGTCCAGAAGCTCTCGCCCGCACCCTCCGCCATGGCCATCACTCTACGTGAGCGATCTTGGGCACCTTCGAAATCAGGTGACTCCGCAACGAAGCGCCCATGAAAGCGCGCACCAAAGCGCGAAGCGGCTCCGGGAACACATGGGTATGCGGGTTTCGACACAGGTCCGGCAGGGTTTGGGGAGGGGAGCAGGCGCTCGCGAGAGGTAGATTGAGATCATGAACGCCCCTCGTTGGCTGACCGACACCGAGCAGCGCGCATGGCGTGCTCATCTCGCTCTGCACAAGCTGCTGATGCACCGCCTCGATCGGGAGTTGCAGGAGTTCGAGTTGTCGCTCAACGACTACGAGATCCTGGTCAACCTCTCCGAGAGCCCGGAGCGCAGGATGCGGATGAGCGACCTGGCCGACGCCACGATCCAGTCACGCAGCCGCCTGTCGCACCAGATCTCCCGCATGGAGGCCAAGGGCCTGGTGGTCAGGGAGGACTGCCGCGACGACCGTCGTGGAACGTTCGCAGTGCTCACCGGGCAGGGCTGGGAGACGATCCAGCGGGTGGCGCCCCACCACGTGGCCAGCGTCCGCGAGCACTTCGTGGACCGGCTCACCGACGACCAGCTCGACGAGCTCGACGCCGCGTACACGCCGATCGTGGAGCATCTCAAGAAGTTGCGCTGACACCCAACCGATACCGGCGACCGGCCCGTCGGCTCCCGCACGCTCGCTACGATCCGGACATGCTGAGAAAGCTGCTGATCGTCCTTGCTCTAGCGCTGGCCGCGGCCTGCTCGTCCGGCGGCGGGGCGGCGCTGCCCAGCGGTCCCGACCTGATGAAGAAGTCCGCCGAGGCGATGAAGTCGGTCAAGTCCGCCTCGTTCGCGATCGCCACCGAGGGCAAGCCCAAGGTGCAGATCCGCAAGGCCGACGGCCGGCTGACCTCCGCCGGCGACGCCGACGGCACGCTCACCATCGAGGTGCTCGGCAGCCTGCAGGAGATCAGCTTCTTCGTGGTCGGCGACACCGTCCACTTCAAGGGCCCCACCGGCGGCTTCCAGAAGATGTCGAAGAAGGACCTGGCCCAGATCTACGACCCGTCGCTGATCCTGTCGCCCGCCGAGGGCATCGCCAAGCTCCTGTCGACCGCCACGGACCCGCGGGTCGAGGGCGAGGAGGGCGCGGCGTACAAGGTCGCGGCCACCTTCTCGCCCGAGGTCCTGGGCAAGCTGATCCCCGGCGTCTCCCAGGGCGTCAACGGACAGCTCCTCGTCGACAAGGCCTCCTCCCGCCTGACCAAGGCCACCCTGCCGCTGCAGGACGGCTCGGTGATCGTCTCGTTCAGCGACTACGACGCCCCGGTCACGATCACCCCGCCCGCGGGATGAGGGCGGCACGCCGGGTCGCCCTCGGCGTGGGCGGGACGGTGGTGCTGCTGGCCGCGCTCGACGCCTACGTCGTGGTGACCGTCCTGATCGACATCGCCACCGAGGTCGGCGTACCGCTGAACCACCTGGAGCGGGCCACGCCGGTGGTGACCGGCTTCCTGCTCGGCTACATCGCCGCGATGCCGCTGCTCGGGCAACTGTCCGACCGGTACGGCCGGCGTCCCCTCATCCACGCCTGCCTGGCCGCGTTCGCCCTGGGCTCCCTGCTGACCGCGCTGGCCGGATCGCTGCCCATGGTCGTGGGCGGGCGCGCCCTGCAGGGCATCGCGGGCGGCGCGCTGCTGCCGATCACGATGGCGCTCATCGGCGACCTGTGGGACGAGCGCGAGCGCCCCGTCGCCCTGGGCGCGGTCGGCGCCGCACAGGAGCTCGGCAGCGCCCTGGGCCCGCTCTACGGCGGCGTGCTGGCGCTGGTCCCGGCCTTCCAGGTGTTCGGGGTGGAGCTGGGCGGCTGGCACGCCATCTTCTGGATCAACCTCCCGCTGGCCGCACTGGCCGCGATCGCGGTCCACCGCACGGTTCCCGGCCGCCCGGCGGTCCCGGTCGCCCCGGCGGGAGCCAGGATCGACACCGTGGGCGGCGTGCTGCTCGCGCTCGCGCTGGCCCTGCTGGTCGTCGGCTTCTACAACAACGACCCGGCCAAGGCGATCCTGCCGCCGTGGGGCCTGCCGGCGATCGCCGCCGGCCTCGTCGTCGGGGCGGTGTTCGTCTGGTGGGAGATCCGCTCGCCGGTACGCCTGCTCGACCTGGCCGGCACCCGCAAGGGCCCGCTGCTGGCCACGCTCGGCGTCAGCTTCCTCGCCGGCGCCGCGCTCCTGGTCACCATGGTGTTCGTGCAGTTCACCGCGCAGACGCTGCTGGACCTGGAGGCGTTGGAGGCCTCGCTGGTGCTGGGCCGCTTCCTTATCGCGCTGCCGGTCGGCGCCGTGCTCGGCGGCGTGCTGGCCCGCAGGCTCGGCGACCGCCCCGTCACGGTCTCCGGCCTGCTCGTCGCCACCGTGGGATACGTGCTGATGAACCGCTGGCCGCTCGACCTGACCGGGCACCCGATCGACCTCGCGCTCATCGTCGCCGGCCTCGGCCTGGGCCTGGTCATCGCGCCGATCTCGGCCGCGGTGCTGCGCGTGACCCCGGCGGTCCAGCACGGCGTCGCCTCCGCCGCCGTCGTCGTGGCCAGGATGATGGGCATGCTCATCGGCATCGCGGGCGTGTCCGCCTGGGGCTTCTACCGCTTCCAGTCGCTCACCGCCGACCTCGACACCCCGCTGCCCGTCGGCGTCGACGCGGCCACCTACGCCCAGCAGCTGGCCGTCTACACCGCGAAGGTGAAGGCGGCCCTGCACGTGGAGTACACCGAGATGTTCCTCGTGACCGCCGTGCTCTGCCTGCTGGGCGCCGTGGTGGCCCTCTGGATGCCTACGGCGAGAGGCGATGCAGGTCGCGCGGGAACAGAGTCGCCTGCCTGATGTTCGCCGCGCCGGTCAGCCGGGCCGTCCAGCGCTCCAGGCCGATGGCGAAGCCGCCGTGCGGCGGCATGCCGTACGCGAAGGCCTGCAGATATCCCCGGTACGGCTCCGCCGCCTCCCCCCGCTCGGCCAGCGCGGCGAGGTAGTCGGCGTGCCGGTGCAGCCGCTGCCCGCCCGTGACCAGCTCCAGCCCCCGGAACAGCAGGTCGAAGCCGTTGGAGTAGCCGGGCCGCGCCGGGTCGGGATGGGTGTAGAAGGGACGCTTGGCCATCGGGTAGCCGGTGACGAACAGGAAGTCCGAGCCGTGCTCGCGCCGCGCCCACTCCGACAGCTCGCGCTCGCGCGCCGGTGACAGGTCGGGCTCGTCGCTGACGTCGGAGAAGCGCACCGCCGGGATCTCGGCGGGCACCTCGGGCAGCAGGTCGCGGGCCTGCGGGACGCGGCGCCGTACCGACTCGACCATGCCCGCGACGGCCTCGCGCAGGACCGCCATGACGTCGCGGTGGTCGGCGACGAAGCCGAGCTCGGCGTCGAGGCTGGTGTACTGCGCCAGGTGGCGGGCGGTGTCGTGCGGCTCGGCGCGGAAGACGGGCCCGACCTCGTAGACGCGCTCGAAGACGCCGACCATCATCTGCTTGTAGAACTGCGGCGACTGGGCCAGGTAGGCGCGGCGGCCGAAGTAGTCGACGGAGAAGACGTTCGCGCCGGACTCGGTGGCCGACTCGACCAGCTTGGGCGTGTGGATCTCGGTGAACGCCAGCCGGTCCAGCGTCTCCCGGAACCCCGCCACGCTGGCCGCGGAGATCTCCAGCGGCAGGCGGAGCGCGGGATGGCGAAGGGCCAGCGGCGCGTGGTCGAGCACGGTCGGCAGCGCCGCGCCCACCTCGGGACGGAACAGCTCGAACGGCGGCCGGGCGGCCTCGCCCAGCACGGTGATCTCGGGTTCGGTGATCTCCACGCCGCCGGGCGCCCGCGCGCTGGGCGTGGCGATCCCGGTGATCTCGACGACGCTCTCCTCACCCGGCAGATCCGGGCTGGCCGTGACCGCCTGGGCCAGGCCCGCACGGTCGCGTACGACGAGGAACGACACGGATTTCAGCTGCCGGCGGCGATGAACCCATCCGGCGATCTTGACTCGTTGCCCGGCGTGCTCAGCGAGCTCCGCCGACAGGACACGAGAGATCATCACAACTCCTCAGGGAAGATGCATGACCCCTTGGGAGTGCGGGGGAGAAGGGAGCTCCCGGTGCCACCGCACTTTCGCCGCCCCGCGAGGAGGCGGCCTCCACGACCCGATGACGGGGGTCAGACCGGCGGGGCATTTCCTCCCCGCACTCGGGAGTGTCTTCGCCCGGGGCGCGGGACCGCCTTCTCAGCTGCCGGCGGCTCTCTGGACCCGCGTGGTCCCCGGACTACTCATCTCCGTCTACGCGTTGCCGGTCAACTTATCATTTCTTGGCCGGGGCCCCGCCGCTCTTGCGCTTCTCGCGGATCTTCATCGTCACCTCAAGAGGCGAACCGGCGAAGCCGAACTCCTCGCGCAGCCGGCGTTCGATGAAGCGCCGGTAGGTGTCCTCCAGCCAGCCCGAGGTGAACAGCACGAACTTCGGCGGCTCGGTGGACGCCTGCGTCGCGAACAGGATCTTGGGCTGCTTGCCGCCGCGCACGGGCGGGGGCGTCGCCTGGACCAGCTCGGTGAGGAAGGCGTTGAGCCGCGACGTCGGCACCCGGGTGGACCAGGAGTCGAGCGCCTTCTCCAGCGCCGGGACGAGCCGGTCGACGTGCCGGCCGGTCTTGGCGGAGATGTTGACGCGCAGCGCCCACGGGGTCCGCACGAGCTGCCGGTCGATCTCCTTCTCCAGGTAGTAGCGCCGGTCCTCGTCGACCAGGTCCCACTTGTTGAAGGCCACGACCATGGCCCGGCCGGACTCGATGACCAGCCCGATGATGCGCAGGTCCTGCTCGGTGAGCGGCTCGGAGGCGTCGATGAGCACGACCGCCACCTCGGCCTTCTCCAGCGCGGCGCGGGTGCGCATGGCGGCGTAGAAGTCGGCGCCCTGCAGCTCGCGGTCGCGGCGGCGGATGCCGGCGGTGTCGACGAAGCGCCACGGCTTGCCGCCGAGCTCGATCAGCTCGTCGACCGGGTCACGGGTGGTGCCCGCCATCGGGTCGACCAGCACCCGATCCTCCCCCGCGAGCTTGTTGAGCAGGGAGGACTTGCCGACGTTGGGCTTGCCGAGCAGCGCCACCCGGTGCGGGCCGCCCTGCTCGCCGAACTTCAGCTCGGGCGTCTCCGGCAGCGCGTCCAGCACGATGTCGAGGAGGTCGCCGCTGGAGCGCCCGTGCAGGGCCGAGACGGGGTACGGCTCGCCCAGCCCCAGCGCCCACAACCCGGAGGCCTCCAGCTCGAGCTGCTGGTTGTCGACCTTGTTGGCGGCCAGGATGACCGGCTTGCCGGACTGGCGCAGCACGTTGCCGACGATCTCGTCGGCGTCGGTGGCGCCCACGGTGGCGTCGACCACGAACAGGATCACGTCGGCGAGCTGGACGGCCACCTGGGCCTGCTCGGCGATGCGCAGGTTCATGCCGGTGGCGTCGGGGTCCCAGCCGCCGGTGTCCACCACGGTGAAGCGGCGCCCGCGCCAGTTGGCGTCGTAGGCGACGCGGTCGCGGGTGACGCCCGGCACGTCTTCCACGACCGCCTCGCGGCGGCCGATGATGCGGTTGACCAGCGTGGACTTGCCGACGTTCGGGCGTCCGACGATGGCCACGACGGGCAGCGGCCCGCTGTCGTCGTCATGGTCACTGATCTGCAGGTCGTCGAACTCAGCCTCGACCCAGTCCCCCGTGTTCACGATGTTCTCGTCCTTCGCGTGAGTACCGCACCTGAAGGTCAGGCGCGCTCGTTTACCCAGTCGCGCTCGCTCCGGAGCCCGCCCGGGCCCTCGTGCCGCGCGACCACACTCAGCACCGCGTCGATGACCTCTTGCAGGGTCAGCGGCGTGGTGTCGAGCTCGATGGCGCCATCCGCCATCGACAGTGGATCTGCCTTGCGTGTCGAGTCCAGGGTGTCACGCCTGGCCATGGCGGCCTGCTGCGCCTCCACCGTGGTGCCCGACAGCTCCGCGGTGCGCCGCAGGGCGCGCGCCTCCGCGCTGGCGGTGAGGTAGATCTTGACGGCCGCCTCCGGCCAGACGACCGTGCCGATGTCGCGGCCCTCGACCACGATGCCGCCGGCACCGATGATCTCCCGCTGCAGGGCGACCAGACGGGTCCGCACCTCGGGCACCGCGGCCACCGCCGAGACGGAGCCGGTGACCTCGCCGGTGCGGATCGGCCCCGCGACGTCGGTGGCGCCCACGTGGATGGTCGGGCCGTCCGGGTCGGTGCCGCTGACGATCTCGGGCTCGCCGCAGCGCGCCGCGACGGCGGCCGGATCGGCCACGTCGACGCCCTGTTCGAGCATCCACCAGGTCATCGCCCGGTACATCGCCCCGGTGTCCAGGTAGCGCAGACGCAGCGCACGGGCCACCCCGCGCGACACGCTCGACTTGCCCGACCCCGAAGGGCCGTCCATGGCGACGACCAGACCGGCCACGGTCTCTCCCTCTTCACGGCTTTACCTCAACCTGAAGAGGCTACCGCCTCCGCGTCACTCGCCGATCCAGCTTCGCTTCTCAACCGCTGCTCAGACGGAACGCGCGGGCGGGCACCAGGCCCCGCTTCAGCAGCGCGAAACCCGGCAACGGGCTGCTGCTGACCGCCTCCTTGTAGAGCACGGCCAAGCGCCCGGTCAGGTACGCCCGCCGCGGGCTGTCGTCGCCCCGCGTGAACTGGATGACCCCGTCGGCCCGCCCCAGGCTGAGCGGCTGGTGGAAGTACCCGAACCGGAACGGCCTGGCCCGCCGGCCCCGCAGCCTCGCGGCGATCACGTCGGCCGCGTGCAGAGCCGTGGGGATGCCGCTCTGGCAGGTGCCGTGGATGACCCCGTACGGCTGGCTGACGGCCGCCGCGTCCCCGACCGCGTACACGTCCGGATGCGAGACCGAGCGCAGCGTCGCGTCGACGACCACGCGCCCGCGGCCGTCGACGGCCAGCCCCGACTCCCGTGCCGGCGGCAGCCCGGTGGTGCCCGCGGTCCACAGCGTGGCCGAGGAAGGGACGAGCTCGCCCCCGGCCAGCTCCACCGCGTCGGGCAGCACCTTCTCCACCTCGACGCCCGCGCGCACCTCGATGCCGAGGCGGTCCATCGCCCGCCGTACGTAGGCGCGGGCCCGGTCGCCCATCATCGAGGCCGGGGCGCCCCGGCTGAGCAGGACCACGCGCAGGTGGGGGTGGGCTTCGGCGATCTCGGTGGCCGACTCGACGCCGGTCAGGCCGCCGCCGGCGACCACGACCGTGCCCTCGGTGAGGCGTTTCAGCGCGTCGGCCAGCCGTACCGCGCCGTCGTGGTCGTCGAAGACGTGGGCGTGCTCGCGCACGCCGGGGGTGGAGCGGTCGGTGACGGTGCCGAGCGCGTAGACGAGCGTGTCGTACCGGGCGACGCGGCCGCTCTGGAGCGTGACCTCGTGCCGTCCCGGATCGAGCCCGGTGACCCGGTCACGCAGGAAGGTGATGCCCGTCCCGGCGATCACCTTGTCGATGTCGTGGCCGGTCAGCCGCTGGCCCGCGGCCGTCTGGTGCATGCGCAGCCGCTCGGTGAAGCGCGGCGAGGCGTTGACCAGCGTCACCCTGACGCCGTGGCGGCGGGTCTTCACCGCGACCCGGATCGCCGCCATCATCCCGGTGTATCCGGCTCCCAGAACCATGATGTGTGTCATGCCGGGAAGACGGATCCACCGCCTCAGAACGTGACATCCGCCGGCGCCGAGGCACCTGCGCGGGCGTAAGAGGCACTTGAGCGGACGTAACCCGCGCGGGCGTAAGGCACCCGCGCGGGCGCTACGGCACCTGCCAGCCACGCTCGTGCAGAGCCTCCTGCAGGACGGCCACCGCGTCCGGCTGCACCGACACCTCCGCCAGGCCCAGGGGCAGGCCGGGAGCGTGCTCCAGCCGGACGTCCTCGACGTTGACCCCGACCTCATCACACACCTGGAACAACCGGGCCAGCTGCCCCGGCCGGTCACCGATGACCACCTGGACGATGCCGTAGGCGGCGGCCGGGCCGCCGTGCTTGCCCGGGATGCGCCCGTGCCCGGCGACGCCGCGCTTGAGCAGTTGCGTGACGTCGGGGCCCGCGCTCTGGTCGCCTCCGGCCAGCGCGCGCAGCGCCGCCGCGGCCTCGGTCAGGTCACGCGAGACCGCCTCCAGCACCTCGGCGACGGGCGCGGCGTTGCCCGACAGGATGCCCAGCCACAGGCCGGGGTCGCTGCCGGCGATCCTGGTCACGTCCCGTACGCCCTGACCGGCCAGGCCCAGCGCCACGTCGGAGGCCTCCGACAGCCGGGCCGCCACCGCGGAGGCGGCCACGTGCGGCGCGTGCGAGACCAGCGCGACCGCGCGATCGTGCTCCTCGGCGCTCACCTCGACCGGGTTGGCGCCGCACAGCTCGATCAGCTCCAGCACCGCCCGCTTCGCCTCGGGCCGCGCCGCCTCCGTCGGGCACAGCGCCCACGGCCGCCCCAGGAACAGATCCGCCCTGGCCGCGCCCGGCCCCGCCTTCTCGCGGCCGGCCATCGGGTGCGAGGCCACGTAGAGGCCCATGTCGCAGCCCAGCTCGACGGCCCTGGCGATCGGCATGGCCTTCACGCTCGACACGTCGGTGTAGAAGCGGGCGGCGTCGCGCCGCTGCAGGCCGCGCAGCTCGGTCGCCACGTGGTCCGGGGGGACCGCGACGATCGCCAGGTCGGCCTGCTCGCCGGAATGCCATTCCTGGCCGGCGCCCATCTCCCTGGCCAGGCGTACCGCGCCGAGATCGCGGTCGGCCAGCAGGACGCTCACGCCGCGCTGGCGCAGCGCCAGCCCGATCGAGGTGCCGACCAGGCCGGTGCCGAGGATGAGGACGGTCTCGAGCTTCATTGGGCGATGTCCTCACGCAACGCGACGGCGCCGCGCAGGTAGACGTGGCTGATCTCGCCGCGTGGCCGGTCGGTCTCCACGTGCGCCATCAGCCGTACCACGCGCGGCAGCGCGCCCGGCACGTCGATCTCCGTGCAGCAGATGAGCGGCACGTCGTGGAAGCCCAGCTTGCGCGCGGCCAGAGCGGGGAACTCCGCCGTCAGGTCGGGCGTCGCGGTGAACAACACGCTGATCACGTCGTCGGTCGACAGCCGGTTGCGCTCCATGAGCGTGCTCACCAGCTCCGTCGTCGCCTCGATGATCGCGTCGCGGGTGTTGGCGCCGACCTGGATCGCCCCGCGAATCGCCCGGACCATGGTGCTCGTCCCCTTCATAAGGCATGGAGCCCGTACGCGGCGGTACGGGCTCCTTGGTATGGGCTGCCAGGTTACATCTTGACGGCGGCGTACAGCTCGCCGACTTCCGCCAGCGACAGCGCCCTGAGCGTGCCCGCCTTCGTCCGGCCCAGCTTGACCGGCCCGAACTCGATCCGCGCCAGGTCGATCACGCGGTGACCCGACTCCTCCAGCATGCGGCGCACGATGTGCTTGCGGCCCTCGTGCAGCACCACCTCGACCAGCGCCTGCTGGCCGTGCTCCTGCACGATCGAGAACGAGTCGGCGCGGGCGAGGCCGTCCTCCAGCTCGATGCCCTCACGCAGCCTGCGGCCCAGGTCGCGCGGGATCGGCCCCGGCACCTTCGCCCAGTACTTCTTCTGCACCCCGTAGCTCGGGTGCGTCAGCCGGTTGGCCAGCTCGCCGTCGTTGGTGAGCAGCAGCAGGCCCTCGGTCTCGGTGTCCAGCCGGCCCACGTGGAACAGCCGCGGCGCCAGCTCCTGCACGTAGTCGGCCAGGCACGGACGTCCCTGCGGGTCCTCCATCGTGGACACGACGCCGATCGGCTTGTTCAGCGCGTAGTAGACGAGGTCGGGGGCGGTGGGGATGCGCTTGCCGTCCACATGGATGACCTGCGCCGCCGGGTCCACCTTCGCGCCGAAGCGGCGGACGATCTGGCCGTTGACGGTCACGCGACCGGCGCCGATCATCTCCTCGCAGGCACGCCGGCTGGCCACGCCCGCCTGGGCGAGCACCTTCTGCAGCCTGACGCCGCCGGGGACCTCGGTGGTGTCCCGCTCGTCGGTGTAGCCGGGCTCGAAGAACGCGGTGTCGCGAATGGGCTGGCGGGCGGTCTTGAACCGGTCCGCCGGCCTGTCGCCCCTGCCCGGCCGCTCGTCACGCCGCGACCCTCTGCCGCTGGGAGCCTTGCCTCCGGTACGGCTGCCGCCGATCGTCTGGACGTCGTCGCGCTTGCCGTACCGTGCCCTGGTGGGGCCGGGGGCGGAGTCACGCCGCCCACCCCGAGCGGCCCGGAACCCGTCGCCCCCGGAACGCTCCGGCCGCTCCGCCCGCTCGTCGCGGGGCTGGTAGCCGCCACGGTCACGGTCATCACGCCGCTGGAACCCACCGCGGTCACGGTCATCGCGCCGCTGATACCCACCACGGTCATCACTACGACCCTGATAGCCGCCACGGTCACGATCATCGCGCCGCTGATACCCACCACGGTCGTCACGGCTCTGATAGCCGCCTCGGTCGTCGCGACGCTGGAACCCACCGCGGTCACGGTCGTCACGCCGCTGGAACCCACCGCGGTCACGGTCATCGCGCCGCTGGTAGCCGCCGCGGTCACGGTCATCGCGGCGCTGGTAGCCACCACGGTCGTCGCTGCGACCCTGGTAACCGCCACGGTCGCGGTCGTCACGGCGCTGGTAGCCACCACGGTCGTCACGGCGCTGACCCTGGCCACCACGGTCATCGCTACGGCCCTGGTAACCGCCACGGTCACGGTCATCGCGCCGCTGGTAGCCACCACGGTCGTCGCTGCGACCCTGGTAACCGCCACGGTCACGGTCGTCACGGCCCTGGTAGCCACCACGGTCGTCTCGGCGGTCGTCGCGGCGGTCGGTGGGCTTGGTGGGGCGGGTCCGGGAGCCGCCCCGGTCGGCGCGCAGGGAGTCTCGGTCCCCGCCGCCGCGTCGGTCGTCGGAGCGGAAGGCGGGACGCCCGCCGCGGCCCGCGTGGCCGCCCGAACGTCCTCGACCGCGTCCATCACCGGACGGGGTGCTTCGCCTGTTGATCACTTCGTTGTCTCCTCGAGGTTCTCCACGTCGTCCGGGAGGAGCGGCGCAAGCTCAGGTAGCTCGCCGATGTCCTTCAGTCCCAGACGCTCCAGGAAGTATGAGCTTGTCCGGTAGAGCACTGCCTGGCTCTCCGGGTCGGTGCCGGCCTCTTCGACCAGCCCCCTGGCGACGAGCGTACGCATGACGCCGTCGCTGTTCACACCGCGTACCGCGGCCACGCGGGCACGGCTCACCGGTTGCCGGTAAGCCACGACCGCGAGAGTCTCCAGAGCAGCTTGCGTGAGCCGCGTCTGCTGCCCGTCGCGCACGAAGCGCTCGACCAGAGGCGCGCACTCGGCCCGCGTGTAGAAACGCCAGCCGCCCGCCACCTCTCTCAGATCAAAACCCCGCCGATCGGCCGTGTATTCCGCCGCCAGTTCCGAAAGCGCCCGTCCGACCTCCTGCGTCGGCCTCTCCAGCACCTGAGCCAGCGTCACCTCGGCCACCGGCTCATCCACCACCAGCAGAATCGCCTCCAGCGAAGCCTTCAACCCCAGCCCCGCCTCGCCACCCGTTTCCGGAACGTCCCCGGAAGACGACCCAACAGCGACCGAGCACTCCGAGTCCGACACACCCGAAGCCACCTCAACCGACTGGACCGGAGCCTCATCAACCCGGCCAGAAGGTGCCGCGGTCTCCGCATCCGAGGCGGCACCAACGGAGTCCGACACCGACGAGACAGGAACCTCCGGATCCGAGGCCCGGCCCGAGGTGGCGGGCGCCACACCAACGGAGTCCGACGGGACCGGAGCCTCGTCAGCCGGGTCCGCGGTGTCTTCCGGAGACACGGGGGCCGGGTCGTCGTCGGCGGTGGGCGTTTCGGTGGGGAGGTCCGTCGCGAGGCGGTCGTCCTCGGAGTCGGCGGGCAGGCGGGGTGCCGGGGTGGGCGGGGTGGTGGACAGGGCGCCGGGGAGCGTCATCCAGGCGGGCAGGTCCGGGTCCGCGGAGCGGCGGGGGGCGGGCGGGGTGTCGTGCTCAGGCATCGGTCTTCTTCTCCGCGGGTTCTTCGTAGTCGTCGCCGACCGAGATGTCGCCGTCGTCGGTTCCGGTCCAGGTGACGTGGAGGTCGCCGAGCGGTTCGACCTGGTCGAACGTCACGGCCGACTCCCTGAACAACTCCAGCACCGCCAGGAACCGGGCGATCACCTCGAACGTGCCCTCGCAGTCGGCGACCAGGGCGCGGAACGTGGCCTTGCGCATCCGCCGCAGGCGAAGCACCAGGATAGCCGCCTGCTCGCGGACGCTGGCGAGCGGTTGGTAGATGTGACCGACACTCACCGTCGGCGGCAGCTTCGGGGTGAAGGCCTTGGCCGCGATCCTGGCGAGCTGGTCGGGCCCGATCCCCAGGATCAGCTCGGGCAGCAGGTCGGCGAACTCCCGCTCCATGGGCACGATGCGCGGGAAGCGCAACGCCTCCTCCGCCATCCTGCCGGCGAAGATCTTCGCCACCTGTTTGTACGCCTTGTACTGCAGCAGCCGGGCGAACAGCAGGTCACGCGCTTCCAGGAGCGCGAGGTCCTCTTCGTCCTCCACCTCGCCGGACGGCAGCAGCCTGGCCGCCTTGAGGTCGAGCAGGGTCGCCGCCACGAGGAGGAAGTGGCTGGTCTGGTCGAGGTCCCATTCGGGCCCGCGCGACTTGATGTAGGCGATGAACTCGTCGGTGACCTTCGACAGGGAGACCTCGGTGATGTCCAGCTTGTGCTTGGAGATCAGGCCGAGCAGCAGGTCGAAGGGGCCCTCGAAGACGTCCAGGTGGACCTGGAAGCCGCCTTGCTCGGTCGAGGTCGATGTCACCTGGCCATTGTCGCAGGAGCGGGCCAGCGCGACAGCACTTCGCGGGCGAGCTCCCGGTAGGCGTTGGCACCGAGCGAGGACGGGTCGAAGGTGGTGATGGGCTCCCCGGCGACGGTGGCGTCGGGGAAGCGGACGGTGCGGTTGATCACGGTGTGGAACACCTTGTCGCCGAAGGCCTCGACGACCCGGGCGAGGACCTCGCGGCCGTGCAGGGTACGCGCGTCGTACATGGTGGCGAGCAGGCCTTCGATCTCCAGCTCGTCGTTGAGGCGTTCCTGCACCTTGGCGATGGTGTCCATGAGCAGGGCGACGCCGCGCAGCGCGAAGAACTCGCACTCCAGCGGCACCATGACGCCGTGGGCGCAGGTCAGCGCGTTGACGGTGAGCAGGCCCAGGGACGGCTGGCAGTCGATGAGGCAGACGTCGTAGTGCGGCAGCAGCGGCTTGAGCACGCGGCCGAGCACCTGCTCGCGGGCCACCTCGGTGACGAGCTGGACTTCGGCCGCGGACAGGTCGATGTTGCTGGGCAGCAGGTCGAGGTCGTCGACGCCGGTCTCCAGCAGCACGTCCTCGGCGGAGACGTTGCGGTCCATCAGCAGGTTGTAGACGGTGAGGTCGAGCTGATGGGGGTTGATGCCGAGGCCGACGGAGAGCGCGCCCTGCGGGTCGAAGTCGACGAGCAGGACCTTCAGCCCGTATTCGACGAGCGCGGCGCCCAGGTTGATGGTGGTGGTCGTCTTGCCGACGCCACCCTTCTGGTTGACCATCGCGACCACGCGGGCGGGCCCGTGGATCTCGCGCCGGGCTGGTTCCGGGAACACTGGACGCGGCCTTCGGGTGGGGCCCAGGTTCACGCCGGCGGTGGGCGTGGCCGTCTTCGTGTCACCCCAGGGGTTTTCGGGGTTCCCCTGGGTCGATCCGTTGGTCGTCACAGTCACCAGCTCGAACCTCCCTGACGATCCCGAACCGGACCGTCCGGACGGACACTATGGCGTCAGCACTTAACGCGGCAAGGCGGCACGCCGTACTCGCCGCACGTCGCAAAGACTATAGATCACTGCCGGGCACGCGGATGCGCCGCGGCGTAGACCTCGCGGAGCCTGTCGACCGTCACCAGCGTGTAGACCTGGGTGGTGGTCACCGAGGCGTGACCGAGTAGCTCCTGGACCACCCTAACGTCGGCGCCGCCGTCGATGAGGTGGGTTGCGAAGGAATGGCGCAACACGTGGGGGGAAATCCCGGCAAGTCCGGCTCGTTCCGCGGCGGCCTGGAGGACCTCCCAGGCGCCCTGCCGGGTCAGCCGGCCGCCCCGGGCGTTCAGGAACAACGCGGGCGTGCCCCGCCCATGGGCCACCAGACCGGGGCGGGCCCGGACGAGGTAGGCGTCGAGGGCTTCGCGGGCATAGCGGCCCAGCGGGACGACGCGCGTGCGGCCGCCCTTGCCGCGCAGCCGTACCTGCTCGGCTTCGAGGTCGTCGACGGCCAGGCCGACGGCTTCTGAGATGCGGGCGCCGGTGCCGTACAGGACCTCCAGGAGGGCGCGGTTGCGGAGGGTCAGCGGCGCGCTCTCGGGGCCGGAGGCGGCGATGAGGAGCTCGACCTCGTCGACGGTGATCGGCTTCGGCAGGCGGCGCAGCTGGCGGGGCGGGCGCACCTGGTGGGCGGGGTCGTGGCCGGTGACGCCCTCGCGCAGGGCGAAGCGGTGCAGGCCGCGTACCGCCGAGACCGCCCGCGCGGCCGAGCTGGCCACGAGGGCGGGGTGCTCGCCGTCGCCCTCGCGCAGCGCGGACAGAAAAGCCAGGACGTCGGCCTCGGCCACCTGGTCGAGCTCCAGGCGCCCGCGCGCCTGGAGATGGTCGACGTAGCGGCGCAGGTCACGCTTGTAGGAGGCGAGCGTGTTGACAGCCAGACCCCGCTCCACCGCCAGATGGGCGAGGTAGCTGGAGAGCACCGCCTCCACGAAAGCTCACTCCTCAGGTGCGTCGGCGGGCCGCAACAGCCCGAACCCTTCGACCGATGCCGCGTACGCGGCGAGGATACCGGCCACGGCCGGGGAATTGTGGATCATTCCCATGAGCGCTTTCTCGACGGCGTCGGCGAGGGGTACCCATTCGACCGGCATGTCGGTCTCTTCGTGCTTGCGCTCGAAGTCGATCTCGGTACGGCGCAGCCCCCGCGCCAGGAACACCCGGATGCGCTCGTCGGTCATGCCCGGCGAGCTCATCAGGTCGACCAGCGTGTACCAGGTGTCGGCGGCGTACCCGGCCTCCTCGGCCAGCTCACGCGCCGCGGTGGTGACCAGCGGCTCGCCCTCGACGTCGCGGATGCCGGCGGGCAGCTCCCACAACAGGTGGCGCACCGGGTGCCGGTACTGGCGCAGCAGCAGCACCCGGTTGTCCTCGTCGAGCGCGAGGACGGCGACCGAGCCGGGGTGGACGACGTAGTCGCGGTCGGCGACGTCGTCACCCGGCATGCGCACGGAGTCGGTGCGCAGGCCGATCACCCGGCCCTGGAAGTGGTTCTTGGAGGCGACGACGTCCCACTGCTGCGCGGTGTCCCTCACTTGGCGACCTTGGCGGAGACGCGGCCGTCGGCGAAGGCGAGGGCCGCGGCGATGAGGCCCTTGAACAGCGGGTTGGCCCGGGTCGGGCGCGACTTGAACTCGGGGTGCGCCTGGGTGCCGATGAAGAACGGGTGGGTCTCGGCGGGCAGTTCGGTGTACTCGACCAGGCGGCCGTCGGGCGACAGGCCGGAGAAGACCAGGCCGACCTTCTCCAGCTGCTCGCGGTACGAGTTGTTGACCTCGTAGCGGTGGCGGTGGCGCTCGTCGGCCTTGGCCTTGCCGTAGAGCTGCCTGGCCAGGCTGCCTTCGCCGAGCTTGGCGGTGTAGGCGCCCAGGCGCATGGTGCCGCCCATGTCGCGCTCGCCGGCGACGACGTCCTCCTGGTCGGCCATGGTGGAGATGACGGGGTGCTTGGTGTCGGGGTCGAACTCGGCGGAGTTGGCGTCGACGACCCCGGCCAGGTTGCGCGCGGCCTCGATGACCATGCCCTGCATGCCGAGGCAGATGCCGAGCAGCGGCACCTTGTTCTCGCGGGCGTGCTTGATGGCGCCGATCTTGCCTTCGATGCCGCGTACGCCGAAGCCGCCCGGGATGAGCACGCCGTCGACGCCGTCGAGCTCGCGGGAGGCGCCCTCGTCGGTCTCGCAGTCGTCGGACTTGACCCAGCGGATGTTGACGCGGGCGTCGTTGGCGAAGCCGCCGGCGCGCAGTGCCTCGGTGACCGACAGGTAGGCGTCGGGCAGGTCGATGTACTTGCCGACCAGCGCGATCGTGACCTCCTTGGCCGGGCGGTGCACGCGCCGCAGCAACTGCTCCCACTCCTTCCAGTCCACGTCGCGGAACGGCAGGCCGAGCCGGCGCACGACGTAGGCGTCGAGGCCCTCGGTGTGGAGCACCTTGGGGATGTCGTAGATGGAGGCGGCGTCGACCGCGCTGACGACGGCGTCCTCGTCGACGTCGCACATCAGGCTGATCTTGCGCTTGATGGAGGTCTGCACGGGCCGGTCGGAGCGCAGCACGATCGCGTCGGGCTGGATGCCGATGCTGCGCAGCGCCGCGACGGAGTGCTGGGTGGGCTTGGTCTTCAGCTCGCCGGAGGGACCGATGTACGGCAGCAGCGAGACGTGCAGGAAGAAGACGTTGTCACGGCCCACCTCGTGGCGGATCTGGCGCACGGCCTCCAGGAACGGCAGCGACTCGATGTCGCCCACGGTGCCGCCGACCTCGGTGATGACCACGTCCACGTCGGGACCGGCCATGC
Source organism: Nonomuraea sp. NPDC059007 (assembly GCF_042740555.1). Classification (NCBI taxonomy): domain Bacteria; kingdom Bacillati; phylum Actinomycetota; class Actinomycetes; order Streptosporangiales; family Streptosporangiaceae; genus Nonomuraea; species Nonomuraea sp. NPDC059007. The sequence continues at coordinate 123,645 of NZ_JBHYJD010000003.1, forward strand.
CGCGGATGCGGTCCTTGATCTCGTTGGTGATGTGCGGGATGACCTGGACGGTGTCGCCGAGGTACTCCCCGCGCCGCTCCTTGGCGATGACGTTGGAGTAGACCTGGCCGGTGGTGACGTTGGCCGAGCCGTGCAGGTCGGTGTCGAGGAAACGCTCGTAGTGCCCGACGTCGAGGTCGGTCTCCGCGCCGTCGTCGGTGACGAAGACCTCGCCGTGCTGGAACGGGTTCATCGTGCCGGGGTCGACGTTGAGGTAGGGGTCGAGCTTCTGCATCGTGACCCGTAGCCCGCGTGCCTTGAGCAGACGGCCGAGGCTGGAAGCCGTGAGCCCCTTGCCGAGACTGGAGGCGACACCGCCGGTGACGAACAGATGCTTGGTTTGCGATGCGCTGCGCAAAGGGGCTCCCGTGGCTCGAGGTGTGGTCGATGTGTCCACGGGCTCTCAGGATATCAAAGAACGCCCCCGACATGCCCGAACGGCATGACCAAGCGGTAACTTTGGGCCCTATGTCACACGTACGGCGGGCGGCGGGCGCGCTGATTCACCGCGCCTACGCCGCTTTGCGCAGAGCCGGCGCGATCAGCCCGTCCAGTCCGGCAGGCTATCGCTTCCGCCATCTGGGCCAAGGGGTGTCGATCGCGTTCCCGCCCGGGGCGATCTTCGGCGAGCAGTGGATCGAGATCGGCGAGGGAACGCTCATCGGGGAGCGGGTCTCGCTGTCGTGCGGCATGGGTCCAGGCGTGGACCTGGGCCCCGACTCGATCCTGCGGATCGGCGGAAGCTGCTCGATCGGGCGCGGCAGCCACGTCGTGGCGCACCAGTCGATCGACATCGGCGACCACGTGTTCACCGGCCCGTACGTGTACATCACCGACCAGAACCACGTCTACGACGACCCCGAGGTGCCCATCGGGCGGCAGTGGCCGAGGAACAGCCCGGTCTCGATCGGCTCGGGCTCGTGGCTGGGCGCCGGCGCGATCATCCTGCCGGGCACCCGGCTGGGGCGGCAGTGCGTGGTGGCGGGCGGCGCGGTGGTGCGGGGCGAGTTCCCCGACCACAGCGTGGTGGCGGGCATCCCGGCCAAGCTGGTGCGCCGCTACGATCCGGCGCTGGGCTGGCACTCCCCCGGCACCTCCGCGATCACCTCGCTGGACCGCCAGGCGACCGCCTGAACCACCACGGGCCGCCCGAAGCACCCATGGACCGTTCATAACCCGGCAAAGGCCGCCTCGCGCCCGTCCCGGCGGGGGACATACCGGGCGTGGAGATCGATCTGCTGCTGCGCCTGGTCGCGGCCGCGGTGCTCGGCGCCGTCATCGGCATCGAGCGGCAGTGGCGGGCCCGGATGGCGGGCCTGCGCACGAACCTGCTCGTCGCCGTCGGCGCGGCCCTGTTCGTGCTGCTCAGCGCGTACGGCTTCCAGGGTGCCACCGCCGACCCGACCCGTGTGGCCGCGCAGATCGTCTCGGGCATCGGCTTCCTCGGCGCGGGCGTGATCCTGCGCGAGGGGTTCAACATCCGCGGCCTCAACACCGCGGCGACCCTGTGGTGCGCGGCGGCGGTCGGCTCGCTGGCGGGGGCGGGCATGTACCTGATGGCCACGGCGGGGACCTTCCTGATCGTGGGCGCGAACACGGCCATGCGCCCGCTGGGCCGCTTCCTCGACCGGCGGCGGGCGGCCCGCCGTACCCGCTACCGGTTCGAGGTGCGCTGCTGGGACGACGACCAGGCGCACGTGCGCAAGCTGGTCGTCAACGCGCTGACCCGGCCTGAGCTGCGGCTGCGCAGCCTGCAGGGGCAGGAGGCGGACCGGCGCGGCCAGGTGGAGGTGATCGCGATCGTGGACAGCCTGCGCCGCGACGAGAACCTGTTCGAGTCGGCCACGAGCCGGCTCAGCCTGGAGCCCTCGGTGACGTCGGTGTCGTGGACGGTCGAGGGCGAGGATGACGACGACGAGGACGAGTCCTAGACCGAACAAGGTTCTGGGGGTTAGCGTCGCGGCATGCGCACCGAACTGGCCGACAGGCTCGGCGTGGAGTTCCCGTTGTTCGCCTTCAGCCATTGCAGGGACGTGGTGGCCGCGGTCACCAACGCGGGCGGGTTCGGCGTCCTGGGCGCCATCGCCTACTCCCCCGCCGAGCTGGACGCCGAACTGTCCTGGATCGACGAGCGGGTGGGCGGCCGGCCGTACGGGGTGGACGTGCTCGTTCCCGGGAAGATCGAGGGGCCGCGCGTGGACGTCGCGGCCTTCATCCCCGAACGGCACCGCGACTTCGTCGCGCACCTCTTCCGCAAGTACGGCGTCGCCGCCGCCTCCGGCCGGGAGATCCGCTCGGCCGACGAGTTCGCGGGCAGGGTGACGGCGGCCGGCGCGACCGGCCTGATCGACGTGGCGCTGAAGCACCCGATCGGCCTCATCGCCAGCGCCCTGGGACCGCCGCCGCCCGAGATGGTGGCAAGGGCCCGCGAGCACGGCATCCCGGTGGCCGCCCTGGTCGGCACCGTGGAGCACGCGCGCAGGCAGGTGGCGGCGGGCGCGGACGTCATCGTCGCCCAGGGCACCGAGGCCGGCGGGCACACCGGCGAGATCTCCACGATGGTGCTGGTGCCGCAGGTCGTGGACGCCGTGGGCCAGATCCCCGTGCTGGCGGCCGGCGGCATCGCCGGCGGGCGCCAGATGGCCGCGGCGATGGCGCTCGGCGCGCAGGGCGTGTGGTGCGGCTCGGTCTGGCTGACCACCGAGGAGGCCGAGACGGCCCCGGCGGTCAAGCGCAAGATGCTGGCCGCCTCCTCGCTCGACACCGTCCGTTCGCGCTCGCGCACCGGCAAGCCGGCCAGGCAGCTGAAGTCGGCGTGGACCGAGGAGTGGGACGCCGCACCCGAGAGCCCGGGTCCGCTGGGGATGCCGTTGCAGATGCTGGTGGCCGAGGGCGCGATGGCCCGCATCGGCGCGGCGGCCGAGCGCGGCGAGCCGGGCGCCGTGGAGCTGGCCAACTACTTCGTCGGCCAGGTCGTGGGCCAGCTCGACCAGGTCAGGCCGGCCCGCGAGGTGGTCTACGCGATGGTGAGCGAGTTCGCCGACGCGGTGGAGCGGCTGCGGCGCCTGTCAGAGTAGAACGGTGGAGTTCGTCGAGCTGGCCAGGGGCGGCGGGGTGCCCGCGCACGTCCAGATCGAGCGCTGGCTGCTGGAGTCGATCGCGCGCGGCGAGATCGCGCCGGGCGACCGGCTGCCGGGCGAGCGCGACCTGGCGGCGCGGCTCGGCGTGTCGCGGATGACGCTGCGGCAGGCGCTGGCGACGCTGGAGGCGCGCGGTGTCCTGGTCCGTACGCAGGGGCGCGGCGGCGGGGCGTTCGTGGCCGAGCCCCGGGTCGAGTGCGACCTGACGGGGCTGGCCGGGTTCACCGAGCGGATGCGCAGGGCCCACCTGACCGCCGAGGCCAGGCTGCTGCGGGCGCGTACGCGCCGGGCGCCGCCCGAGGTCGCGGCGGCGTTGGAGCTGGAGCCCGCGGCGCCGGTGCACGAGATCGCCCGGGTGCGCTCGGCGGGCGGCTCGCCGGTGGCGCTGGAGTTGTCGTTCTTCCCCGCGGCGCTCCTGCCGGGCCTGTTGCGGGAGGACCTCGGCGGCTCCCTGTACGACCTGCTGGCCGCCCGCTACGGGCTGGCGCCCAGCCGCGCGGTCGAGCACCTGGACCCGGTGGTGGCCACCCCCGAGCAGGCCGCCGAGCTGGACGTGGCGCCGGGCACGCCGCTCATGCGCATCGAGCGCACCGCCTACGCGGTCGCGGGCGTGCCGGTGGAGCACGCCCGCGATCTCTACCGTCCCGACCGGGTCCGCCTGACGGTGCGGACCTAGCCGACCGTGCCGGTGACGCGTTCGCCGAACAGCTCGACCTCCACGGCGGTGCCCGGCTCGGCGTTCAGGTAGGCGTAGGCCAGCGAGGCGCCCAGCGTGTAGCCGTAGCCGCCCGAGGTGACGCGCCCCTCCACCCGGCCCTCGACGCGCACCGGCTCGTTGCCGAGCACGACCGCCCGCGGGTCGTCCAGCGTGATGCGGCGCAGCCGCCGCGGCGGCGACGGGTCGAGCGCCGCGCGGCCCAGGAACTCCTTGTCCATCTTGACGCAGAAGCCCAGGCCCGCCTCGTACGGCGTCGTCTCCGGGCCGAGGTCGGCGCCCCAGACCCGGTAGCCCTTCTCCAGGCGCAGGCTGTCGATGGCCTTGTAGCCGCAGGCCATCAGCCCGTACGGCTCGCCGGCGGCCCACAGGGTGTCCCAGAGCGCCCTGCCGTACTCGCTGGAGCAGTAGAGCTCCCACCCGAACTCGCCCACGAACGTCACCCGCAGCGCCAGCACCGGCACGTCGCCCACGGTCAGCTCGCGCGCGGACATGAACGGCGCGTCCAGCGGGTCGGCGGTGAGCGTCGCCATGATGTCGCGCGCCTTCGGACCCCACAGGGCGAAGCAGGCGTACTGCCCGGTCACGTCGGTGATCCGCGCCCCCGAGCCGCGCAGCCTGGCCTGCTTGCGCAGCCAGCCGAGGTCGTGGGAGCCGAACGCGGTGCCGGTGACGATGAGGAAGTCCTCCTCGCCGCGCCGGGTGACGGTGAAGTCGCACTCGATGCCGCCGCGCCGGTTGAGCGCCTGCGTGTAGGTGACCTGGCCGGGCTCGCGGGCGACGCGGTTGGCGCAGACCCACTCCAGCAGCCCGGCCGCGTCGGGGCCGCTCACCTCGATCTTGGCGAACGAGCTCTCGTCGAACAGTCCCGCGCCGGTGCGGGTGGCGCGGTGCTCGGCGCCGATCGCGGGATGCCAGCCACGCGCCGCCCACCCGCGCGGCTCCTCTTCCTTCCGGTACGGCTCCGCCGCGTTCGGCGCGTAGTAGTTGACCCGCTCCCACCCCGACTTCTCGCCGAAGACGGCGCCGTGGGCGGCGTGCCAGGCGTAGGCCGGCGAGGTGCGCAGCGGGCGGCCGGCGGCGCGCTCGTGGCCGGGGTAGCGGATGTCGTAGTAGGTCTCGTAGTTCTCCACGACGCGTTTGCGCGTGTAGGAGGGTGAGCGGTACTGGCGGCCGAAGCGGCGGATGTCCATGTGCCACAGGTCCATGGACGGCTCGCCCTCGACGATCCACTCGGCCATGACCATGCCGATGCCGCCCGCCCCGGCGATGCCGTGCGCGCAGAAGCCGGCCGCCACGTAGAAGCCGCCGACCTCGGTCTCGCCCAGGCAGAACTCGTTGTCCGGGGTGAACGCCTCCGGCCCGTTGATCATCTTGCGGATGCCGACGTCGCCCAGGGCGGGGACGCGAATGGCGGCATTGTCGGAAATTTCGGTGAATCGGTCCCAGTCCTCCGGCAGCAGGCGGCCGTTGAAGTCCGGTGGGACCGGGTCCAGCCAGGGGGCCGAGGTGCGCTCGTAACCGCCCATGACCAGGCCCTGGACGTCCTGGCGGTAGTAGACGAGCAGGTCCGGGTCGCGCAGCGTGGGCAGGCCGGTGTGCTCGTGGAAGCCTTCCGTCACCACGTACTGGTGCGACATCGGGATGATCGGCACGCGTACCCCGGCCATGCGGCCGATCTCCGGGGCGAACATGCCGCCGCAGTTCACCACGATCTCGCAGTCGACGTCCCCCCGGTCGGTACGGACCCGGCGGACCCGGCCCCGCTCGACGTCGATGCCGAGGACCCGGGTGTGGGTGCGGATCGTGGCGCCGCCCTCGCGGGCCAGGCCGGCCAGCGCGTAGCAGAGCTGGGAGGGGTCGATCTGGCCGTCGGTCGGCAGGTACGCGGCGCCGACCACGCCCTCGGGGTCCATGAGGGGGAACAACCCGGCCGCCTCGGCCACCGAGATCTCCTCCAGCGGCAGGCCGTACGTGCGGGCCCAGCCGATCTGGCGGCGGATCTCCTCCATACGCTCGGGGCTGGAGGCGAGCTTGATGCCGCCGCACTCGGTCCAGACGTCGAGCTTGCGGTAGAGCTCGACCGAGTACTGGTTCATGCGGGTCAGGGTGGGGTCGGCGCGCAACTGGCCGACGAGTCCGGCGGAGTGGAAGGTGGAGCCGCTGGTCAGTTCGTCGCGGTCGAGGACCAGGACGTCGCGTTCGCCGAGTTCGGTCAGGTGGTAGGCCACGCTGGCGCCGCCGACGCCACCGCCGATGATCACGATCCGGGCCGAGTCGCTCATGCTCGCGACGCTAACCGGCTGGCCGTAAAAGGTCTAGACCGTTTCCTGGTCGATCGAGCGCGTGTCGCGGGTGCGTGAGGCACGATCGGAGGTGGGGGCACGGTGCTAGCATCGCCGGTCAATCTTGACGAGGAGAGCGCCCATGGACGAGGTTCTCGACCGTATTCCCCTGCTGGCGGGCCTGCCGCGTACCGTCGAAGAGCTTCCCGGGGGGCTCACCAACCGCAACTACAAGGTGAGCGTGCCGGGCGCGGCGTACGTGGTCAGGGTGCCGGCCAGCGAGGGCGGGCTGCTGGGCATCGACAGGGACGCCGAGCACGCCAACTCGATCGCGGCCGAGCGGGCGGGGGTCGGGGCGCCGGTCCACGCCTATCTGCGGGAGCTCGGGGTGCTGGTGGTGGGGTACCTGCCGGGGCGGACGTTCACCGAGGCGGACCTGCGGGACTCGGCGAACCTGCCGCGAGTGGCCGAGGCGTGCCAGAGGCTGCACACCGGGCCGCGCTTCTCCCGGGACTTCGACATGTTCGAGATCCAGAAGGGATACCTGAAGATCGTCCAATCCCGAAATTTCCGCCTCCCTGCGAAATATCGGGATTTCGAGCCTCACGTGGCGCAGATCCGTGAAGCGTTGAAGGTCCGTGACGAGGGAACCGTCCCCTGCAACAACGATCTCCTGCCCGGCAACTTCATCGACGACGGCGAGCGCCTGTGGCTCATCGACTACGAGTACTCGGGCAACAACGACGCCTGCTTCGAGCTGGGCAACATCTGGAGCGAGTCCGACCTGTCGCTGGAGCAGCTGGAGGAGCTCGTCACCGCCTACTACGGCCGCCGCCTGCGCAACCGCATCGCACGGGCGCGGCTGCTCGGCCTCATGTCCAAGTACGGCTGGACGTTGTGGGCCGCCATCCAGGACGGCGCCAACGAGTCCATCGACTTCGACTTCTGGTCGTGGGGCATGGAGAAGTACGAGCGCGCGATGGCCGAGTTCACCGGCCCCGCCCTGCCCACGCTCCTGGACGAGGCCACCCGCCCCGACTGACCATGCGGCGATGAGCCGGCTCTGCCCTCGCCCGCGCGGGTCTGCGACCACGTGCTCGGCGGCAAGGACGACTACGAGGCCGACCGCCGGGCCGCCGAGCACGCCATGCGGGTCTTCCCCGAAGGCAGGGACCTGGCCTGGGCCAACCGCAGGTTCATGCGCCGCGCCGTGACCCACTGCGCCCGCCACGTCGCCCAGATCGTCGACCTCGGCACCGGCATCCCCACCCCGCCCGACGTCGGCGCCGTCGCCCGCCGGGTGCGGCCGGACGCGGTGGTGGCGGCGTCGGCAACGACCCGGTCGTGCTCGCCTACGACCGGGGCGGCGCCTTCCACGTCGTGGCGGGCGACGTGCGCGATCCGGCCGCGACCGTACCCGCCCTCGACGGCGAGGTGGTCCGGGCGCGGCCGCAGGAGGCGGAGCCCCTGATCGACCTGCGGATACACGGAGGTGTCGCCGAGGTGACCTGACGCCGGGCGGGCGGGCTAGGTTGGTGTCATGTTCGCCACGCTCACCGGCCTGGGTCTGTCGACGGCCGCCGGGCTCAACGCCTACATCCCGCTGCTCGTGGTCGGGGTGCTGGCCAACTTCACCGACCGCGTGAAGCTGCCCGACGGCTACGCGTGGCTGTCGAACTGGGGCGTGCTGGCGGTGCTTGCCGTGCTGCTGCTGGCCGAGGTGGTGCTCGACAAGATCCCGGCCGTGGACAGCGTCAACGACATGATCCAGACGGCGGTCCGGCCGGCCTCCGGCGGCGTGGTGTTCAGCGCCACCTCGGCCGCGGCCGAGCTCGACAACTCCACCTGGCTCACCGAGAACCCGTGGCTCAGCTGGGTGCTCGGCATCCTGGTGGCGCTGGCCGTACACGCGCTGAAGGCCACGGCCCGCCCGGTCGTCAACGTCGGCACCGGCGGGGTCGGCGCGCCCGTGATGAGCACCGTCGAGGACGCCGGCTCGCTCGGCGTGAGCCTCGTGGCGATCTTCATCCCGCTGCTGGTGGTCGTCCTGCTCATCGGGCTGGCCCTGCTCGCGTGGTGGGTGATCAGAAAGGTACGGCGCCGCCGCCGCGACCGCTCACCCGGCTAGCCAGCCGAGCACGAGCGCGACGAAGTCGTCAGGCCGCTCCTCGTGCAGGCGGTGGCCGGCGCCCTCCCAGACGACGACCTTCGAGTCCGGGTGCTTGAGCAGCCCCTCCTCCCAGGCCGCCTGGTTCGGGTCGCACCACAGCGACAGCACCGGGCAGGCCCTTCGCGCCAGGTAGGCGTCGGAGGCGGGCCGTACGCCGATCGAGTCCTCCAGCGCGAACATCGCCTCGAACGCCTGGGCCAGCACGTGTGGCGGCATGCCGTACAGCCGGCGCCGGTGCCAGCGGCGGATGAGCGCGGGGGTACGCCGGTTCGTGCACCAGCGGTCGATCTCGACGGCCGCCTCGTGTGCGTGTTCCGAGCGCAGGGCGGCGATCGTCCGGGGGAACATCCCGGCCACCTCGGGCGCGATGCCGTACCCCGGATCGACCGCGACCAGCCGCTCGACCAGGCCGGGATGCTCGACGGCGAGGATGGAGACGATCTGGCCGCCCATCGAGTGGCCGATCGCGACGACCTTCGCGACGCCGAGCGCGGCCAGCAGCGCGGCGAGGTCTTCGGCCATGCGGCGGGGCGTGTTGTGCTCGGCGGGCACGGAGGAGTAGCCGTGGCCGCGCAGGTCAACGGCGATCACCCGGCGCCCGGCGGCCAGGGCGTCGAGGTGCCAGGACCATTGGTGCGAGTCGGCGCCCCAGCCGTGCACCAGGAGCAACGGCGTCGCCTCTCCGGCGCCGTCGTCGGTGTAGAAGAGCCGGACGTCCTCGGCGACCCGCGCGTACGGCATGCGCCTCCCTACCTCAGGCCTTCGCGCAGCGCCGCGCAGGCGTGCTCGGAGGCGGACTTGGCGGCCGGCAGGAAGGCGTCCATGCCGAAGAAGCCGTGGAACATGCCCTCGAAGCGCAACGTCCGCGCCTCGCCACCGGCCGCGCGCAGCTTGTCGGCGTAGGCCTCGCCCTCGTCGCGCAGCGGGTCGTGCTCGGCGGTGATCACCATCGCGGGCGGCAGCCCGTGCGCGTCGGCCCTGATGGGCGAGCAGTACGGCTCGGCCCGGCGGGCCAGGTCCGGCTGGTAGTTGTCCCAGTACCACCGCATATGCGCATTGGTCAGGAAATATCCCTCACCGTTCTCGTCGTGCGACGGCGTGTCCATCGCCGAGTCGGTCACCGGATACACGAGCAACTGGAACCGGATCGGCGGCCCCTGCCCCGAGTCACGCGCCTTGAGGCAGGTGACCGCGGCCAGGTTCCCGCCCGCGCTGTCACCGGCCACCGCGATCCGCGCCGCGTCCCCGCCCAGCTCCGCCGCGTGCTCATGCACCCAGACGGTCGCCGCGTAGGCGTCCTCCACGGCGGCCGGATAGGGATGCTCGGGCGCGAGCCGGTAGTCCACCGACACCACGACCGCCCGCGCGCCCGCGCAGAGCGTCCGGCAGACGCCGTCGTGGGTGTCGAGCGTGCACAGCGTGAAACCGCCGCCGTGGAAGTACACGACCACGGGATGCGGCCCGTCCCCCTCGGGCCGGTAGACCCGCACGGGCACCTCACCCGCCATCCGATCCTCAACCCCGCCGACCGGGTACGGCTCCGCCGCCATGGCGGGCGCACGGGCCAGGATGCGCCGGGCTTCGGCGGCGTCGAACACCTCGGTGCCGATCTTCGGAAAGACGCCGGTCAGCACGTCGATGACCACCCGCGTGCTCTCGTCAACGGCCACGCCGTACCTCCTCAAGCCTCACCACACCAGCCCCGCGACCGCCGCCCCGGGGCCACCACCGCATCTGTCACCACGCCAGACCCCCTGCCTGATCACCACAGCGGCGGCGGGGTCACCGGCTCCATGTGCCGGAGGTCGCGAAGGCGGGTCTTTCGGCACGTCGGATCCCCGCACCCGGCACCCGCGCGGCCCTTCACCCACGTCAGACCCCCGGCGGCGCGGCGGGGCCCGGCTCTGGAGGTGTCGCGAACGTCGTGGATGCCGCAGGTGGCGTGGGGATGGGCGACCGGGCGATCAGGGCGACTTCTCCGGCGGTCCAGCCGCCGTCCACGGCGAGTTCGGCGCCGGTGATGTAGGAGGCCGCGTCCGACAGCAGGAACGCGACGGCCTCGGCCACCTCCTCGGGCGTGCCCCACCGCCCGCTGGCCGCCAGCGGGAACGCGCCCTCCGCCGGCGTGGCCCCGAACTGCTCGGTCATGGGCGTGACGATCATCCCGGGATGCACGGAGTTGACCCGGATCCGGGGGGGCGAGAACTCCAGCGCCGCGATCTTCGTGAGCCCGCGTACGCCCCATTTGGAGGCGCCGTACCCGGAGGTGCCGGGCAACGCGAACAGTCCCGCCACCGACGACAGGTTGACGATGGCGCCGCCGCCCGCCGCCCGCATGGGCCCGACGGCGGCCCGCAGGCCGAGGAAGACCCCGGTCAGGTTGACGTTCAGCACCCGCTCGAAGTCGTCCAGCGTCGTCTGCTCGATCGGCTGGGTGGAGACGATTCCGGCGTTGTTCACCAGGCCGTGGAAGGGGCCGGTCTCGTCCATGACGCGGGCCCAGTCGGCCTCGCTGGTGACGTCGTGGGGCAGGAAGCGGCCGCCGATTTCCTTGGCGGTAGCCGTACCCTCCTCGGCAAGGACGTCCGTGACGATCACGCGAGCGCCCGCGGCGGCGCAACGGCGGGCGGTGGCGGCGCCCATGCCGCGCGCTCCCCCGGTGACGACGACGACCTTCCCGTCGAGCATGCGCGGCTCCTCAAGCGGCCCGGGACAATGGACGCACTGAACCACAGGCCCCTGACACAATCAAGAGCTTGCTCGGTTCGCTGTCCTGTGCCGAATCCGCTCGGGATGGAACTACCTGAGCCCCATCCGGCGTTGGTCAGAGCGATAAGAACGCAGCGGAACGCGATCTGGCTGAGCCTCATGCGGGCCGATTCGGCGGACTATGCTCAGTGCACGGGAGGTGCCTCCGATCGAAACGATCTTCGCGATTCTGCTTGTCGTCTTCCTGCTGATCCTGGTGCTCGGCGGGGTGGCGATCTTTTTCATGGTCAAGCTGGGCAAGAAGGCGGCCAAATCCGCCAAGAAGGCGACGACCCGGCTCAGCGCCCACGTCAACGCGATGGGCACCGGCGAGGCGGCCGAGATCGAGCGCCTCCGCCTCGACCTGCGCCGCGAGGTCGGGCTGACCCGCCAGGCGATCGACCAGGCGCACGCGTCGGGCTGGGGCCTGGGCGACCTGCCCCACCTGATGGCCGAGCTGGCCAAGCAGGCCGAGGTCCAGGACCAGCAACTGGGCATCTACGCCCAGCAGCTGCGCATCTCCTCGGTCGTCGACCACGTCACGGCCGAACGCCTGCGCGAACACCAGGCCAAGCTCACGGCCATGTGCGCCCGCATCCGCGCCGACCTCATGCGCACGCAGGTGCAACACGCCTCGGGCGGCATCGACGACCTCTCCTCCCGCACCGACCTGGAGATCGAGGCCCGCCGCCCGGCCCCCTTCACCGACCCGCTGGACGAGATCGACGACCTCTACCGCAAGACCATCCAGAACCGCCAAGAGCCCTCCTGACATCACTCTCCGTGAGATCATGGCCACCGTGCTGCCCGACTGGTTCCATCCCGGCCCCCGGGAGGGCTGGACCGCCGACATGCTCGACCACCTCCTTCCCGACGCGCCCAAGCATGTCGATCTGATCGACGGATCCCTCTTCACGAGGTCACCGCAGACCAACTTCCACGCCTACGTGGTCAATCTCTTGATCGACCGAGCCTCGGGCATCAGGCCGCCGCACCACCTGGCAGTCGCACGCGAGATGACCGTGGCACTGGGCGAGCGGCAACGCCCCGAGGCCGACGTCATGGCGGTGTCACGAACGGCCGCATCGCAGCCACACCGGACGTCCTACTCGCCCGACGAGGTCCACCTGATCGTGGAAGTCGTCTCCAAAGCGTCCGAGGAACTGGACCGGACCACCAAGCCGAGCAAATACGCCGACGCCGGGATCAGGTTCTTCTGGCGCATCGAAGAGGAAGACGGCGCAGCGGTCGCCTACACCTTCGAGCTCGAACCGGCCGTGAAGGCCTATGTCCCGACGGGCATCCATCTCGACTACACCAAGCTCATCTGAAGCACACCCGCATTTTTGGGCGTTGACGAAACTTCCTTACATGCTATTGATAGATCGAGTCGGAAAGTTTCAACGCAGCGCTGCACCGCCTCCCCCATCCACCCCCCAAGGAGGACGAGCATGGTGCGCAGCACGCCCACTGACCCCATCGACTTACTCGGCCCGGTCCAAGGCGAAGTCTCGTGGTTCTGCTGCGGGAACGCCTGGGGACCCTGCAGTTCCACCGGCAAGGGTGCCTGCGGCACCTGCAACTCCGGCAGCCTGCAGCACGCCTGGCCCAACACCTCCGACGCCTGCTGGAACATCACCCGTCCCGACCGCTGCGGCGACGCCCTGTCCCGCCGGACCTGCGGGTTCCGCCACCGGACCATGTCCTTGTGCGGCGGCGGCAGCATCGTCACCACCATCGCCGACTGCGGCCCGCAGACCGACCTGTTCTGCGGTGAGCGCAGCTGCTGCGGCGCCACCTGCGCCAGCAACCGGCTGATCGACCTCACCCCGGCGGCCTACTCCAGGATCGCCAGCCTGTCCACGGGCCTGCGCCCGTGCGAGATCTCGACGGCCTGAGGGAGCTGAGGATGACCACGCGCAGGCAGATGCTCAAATCCGCGCTCCTGGGCGGCGGCGCCACGGTCGTGGCCGCCACCGCGATGGGTTCGCTCGGCCCCGAGGCGGCCTTCGCCGCCGCACCGGACCAGCCGGAACCCGGCGTCCCCGACCCCGACTTCGCCGAAGGCCGCATCCGGGCCGTCAAGGACAACACCCTGATCGTGCTCGGCTCGAACATGGTCTTCCACCAGATCAGGGTCGTCGACGGGACGAGCCTGTGGAAGCTCGGCCCGGTCGGCTTCGACCAGGCCAGGCCCGGCGACGGCCTCTACGCCAGAGGCGTCCGCATGCCCGACGGCATGCTCGCCGCCGAGTCCGTGTGGCTCAACATCGTCAACATCAAGGGCCACGTCAGGAACATCACCAGCGAGAAGATCCACCTCGACCACAACGGCAAGGACGTGCTCTGCCACGTCGTACCCGGCAGGTCCGTGGCCGTCCACTCCGACGCGCCGCCGTCGGCCGACCTGTCGCTCCTGCGCGTCGGCCAGCACGTCCAGGTCCTGGGCGCCTGGCGGCCCGACACCAACGAAGTCGACATCGCCACCGTCTTCTCCCCGCACTAGGAGCGTGTGATGCAAGGGATCGCCGCGCTGCAGCCCTACGTGATCGCCGCCTTCCTGGTCTGGGCGGCCCTGATGAAACTGCTCAGCCGTCGGATGCGGTCGCAGGCCGGGCGGACGGCGCTGGCCCGGTTGTCCGGCCCGGCGCGCGCGGTCCCTCTGCTCCGTCTGGTGGCGGTGGCCGAGCTCGCGGTGGCGGGCGTCCTGCTCGCGCCGCCGTCCTCCCCCTGGGAGGGTACGGCCGCCGCCGCCCTGTCCACCGGCTTCCTCGCCTACCTGGCCTACTCCGCGATCGCCGTCCCCGATTCGTCCTGCGGCTGCCTGGGCGCCCACGGCCGGCCGGTCGAGTGGCGTTCGTTCGCCCGCGCCGGGCTTCTGCTGGCCATGAGCGTGCTGGCGGTGACGGCCGGGCCGTCCCCGGTCGAGCCGCTCGCGCTCGTGATAGCCGGCGCCGAGGCCCTCGCCCTGCTGGCCCTCTCCCCCGAACTCGACCGTCACTGGCTCACGCCGTCACGGCAGCTCCTGGTACGGCTGACGCGTCCGCTGGCCGTACGCGAGCCGGGGCTGATCCCGCTGGAGACCTCGCTAAGGCTGCTCTATCGCAGCCCCGCCTACTGCACGGCCGCCGCCCACCTGTCCTCGGACATCCAGGACTTCTGGGATGAGGACGGGCTGCGGTTTGCGAGTTATGCGGCGCGGGGCCGTACCGCGGTCTTCTCCATCCCCCTGTACGGCGGCGCCCCCGCGGACGTGCGCGTCGCCCTCGTCGAAGAACCCGCCCTCGGGTGATGTGATGGAGGGGTGGACGTCAAGCATCCGATCTTCGCCCGCCTCTACATCCGGCTGAGCCACGCCATGGAGCGCGGCGGCATGCGCGAGAAACGCCAGGCGCTGCTCGCCCCGCTCCACGGCCGCGTGCTGGAGATCGGCGCGGGCAACGGCATGAACTTCCGCCACTATCCGCGCGAGGTCACCCAGGTGCTCGCCGTCGAACCCGAGCCCAGCCTGCGCGCGGCCGCCCGGCAGGCCGCCAAGGAGGCGCCGGTGCCCGTCGAGGTCGTCGACGGGCTGGCCGAGCGGCTGCCCGCGGCCGACGGGGAGTTCGACGGCGTGGTGTCGTGCCTGGTGATGTGCTCGGTGCGCGACCAGGCCGCGGCGCTGCGCGAGGTGCGCCGCGTGCTGGCGCCCGGTGGCCGGTTCCGGTTCCTGGAGCACGTACGCGCCGACACCGCCGGGATCCGGCGGGCCCAGCGGGTCATCGACGCGACCGTGGGCCCGCGCCTGCTCGGCGGCTGCCATTGCGGGCGGGACACGGTCGCGGCCGTGGAGCGCGCCGGGTTGCGGGTGGGGCGGCTCGACCGGTTCCTGTTCCCCGGCGGGCGAACGCCGTGGGCGTTCCACGTCATGGGCACCGCCGTGCTCTGAACGACCCCGGTTCACCTCACCCGGGCCTCCGCGCGCAGGAGGGCGGCCAGTCCGTCGGGGTCGGCCCGGGACAGGCCCTTTCCGGCGAACCAGGTGGCCACGTTGCGGGCGTCCCGGTCCAGGAACTCGGGCCCGGCGGGGTGGGAGATCACGTCCACGATCTGGGGCAGGTCGATGATGACCAGGCGGCCCTTGTGGACCAGGATGTTGTAGGGCGACAGGTCGCCGTGGGCCAGGCCTTCGTGCGCCAGCCGTACCATCGCGTCGACGAGCTGCTCCCAGAGGCCGGGCAGGTCGTCCGAGACGTTGGCCAGGCGCGGCGCCGCGTAGCCGTCGGGCGTGCCGATGAACTCCTCCAGCACCTCCGTCCCCACGATCTGAACCGGGTAGGGAACCGGCAGCCCCAGCTCGAACAGCCGGGTCAGCGCCGCGAACTCCGCGCCCGCCCACTGCCCGGCGATCACCTGCTTGCCGAACGCCGTGCGCCCCGCCATGGCCCGCGACATGCGGCTGTCGCGCATGCGGCGCCCCTCCAGGTACCCGGCGTCGCGGTGGAAGAGGCGGTGCTCGCCCGAGCGGTAGCGCTTGGCGGCCAGCAGGCACTGGCGGTCGGTGCCGGGCACGCCGCGCGAGATGAGGTGCACGTCGGCTTCCTTGCCGGTCTTGAGCACGCCCAGCTCGGTGTCGACCGCGGCCAGCTCGGTGACCAGCCAGCCGGGGTACGGCCGGGGCCCGCGCTCGGTCGGCACGCTGAGGTCCCAGGTGGACCAGCGATCCCCCTCGGGCGGACCGTCTTCGTCGGCTTCGTCGCGGTGATTGTTCTCAAGCCACTCGATGTCGTCGGCGTCGAGGGCGTTCTTGCCACGCTTGCGGTACTGCTTCGGCACGGTGAAAGGCTCCAGAGTGAAGGCCCACCGGCGCGGCGATCAGGTCAGCGGCTGACCGGTGGGGAGGTCTGAGGACGCGGAAAAAGGCACGCGGAAGACATTCGCCATGGTCTCGACCTCCTCGCTCTCGAAGCTCCGACGAGTATGCCCACCCCGCCGACCACCCGCAACCGAATTACCCCTCGCTACGCTGGGCGGATGCACCGGTGCCCGCGATGCGGCTGTTTCGAGTACGGCGGCGCCCCCTCTTGCGCCCGCTGCCGCGACCTCCTGGACACCCTCGTGGAGGACGGCTACCAGGCCTTCCTGAAGGAGGAGTCGCTGCCCGACGACCCGGACCTCGCCGAGATGATCGTCAGCGAGATCAAGCCCTACGCGTGGCGGGTCGTGGACGCCGCCTTCGACCGCCTGACCTGCCCCGCCTGCGGCAGCTGCCGGGGCAGGGGCCCGGCCGGGTGCCCGCCGTGCGATCTGGACGAGGGTTTCCGCTACTCGGCCAGGGAGCCCGACCGTCCCGGCGTGCCGCCCTTGAACGAGCACGCGGTCCGGGTGGGCGCGGCCGTGCTCCGCAACGCGCACCGGCACAGCGAGAAGGCCCTGCTGAGCTGGCGCCTCGGCTTCCCGCTGGTGCTGGCGGGCGGAATGTTCACCACCGCCCAGGCCCAGAACCTGCGGGCCCGTATCAACAAGGGCGCCGGCTACGACGACCTGGCCCCGTGGGTGGCCACCAGACTCCATCCTCCCGTGGTCAACGAGGGAGAGTCTCTTTCTCGGCAGCGTTGACGTCCTGGATGCGTCTTGTCGCGGCGGAACAGCTCAAGGAGTTTTGGTGAAGACGTCCTCGGCGGTGGCGGCGGTCAGGGCGCGCAGCATCCACTCCCGCACCGTCGACTGACGCCGGCAGGAGTCGATGGCCTCGTCCTGAACCCGGTCCACCTTGAGCCGCCGATGCTCCAGCAGCCACCGCAACGTCTCGCGCCGCCCGTGCCAGCGCCCGGCCTCCCAGAAGGGCCCGGTGACGGCGTTCTCGATCAGCAGGTAACGCTCGCCCATCATCAGGTTCTCCAGCTCCGCCCGGTCCTGGGCAGAAAGCCGGGAGCTCAAGTACGAGTAGTAGTGGGCGCCGCGCTCATCCTTCAACACCAGCAGCGCCTTGGCCACACACGCACGGACATCCGGGTCACCACTGGCGATAGCCCACAGTGTGGCCAGTTCGGGCGACTCCGCGATCTTGTCCAACGCGTACCAGCGCCGCAGGTCCCGCGGCCCGACCACCACGGTCTCCAGCCCATGCCGGAACTGGTCGGCCACCTCTTCGTCAAAACAGACGACCATCAGCAGCCCTGTGTCATCCACCCGCCCGCCAACCTGTGCCAACGGAAACCGCAGACACACATTGATCCGCCCGCCGTTGACCGCCGTGACCTCCACCATCGGCGCCTCCGGCTCATCCGCGACAAGCCGCGCATCCCGATACCCGGTCGGCAGCCCACCCTGAGCGACCGACATCAACTCCAGGACGAGACTCGGATGCCGCCTGACCATCTCCAGCGGCATCTCGTACACCTGCGGTCCGGACACAGCGGACTCCTTTCAAAGGGTGACCGTCAGATTACGCTGTGTTTACCGTGGCCGGTGGGCCAATCGATTCTTGTGATGACCCGAGTTGGCCGTGGCCTTCGTCACACCCCCCAGCCCACAACCCGAACCGCAGCTCAGAGCCATGACCCCGGGCACCGCCCCTGGCAGAAGCTCGCCACCTGTCGCCAAAGAACCACCACCCCTCACACCGACGACCGTGGCCGGTCCGTGGTGGACCACAGCGAGCCTGTGACGCTGGCGCCGACAAGCACCCGGCCACGACGTGACGGCCCTCAGCCCGCGAACCACCCAGCGCACGTCACCCAGCCGCAACCACGCGGGGAGCGCGAGGGTTCTCCCTCGCCCGGGGTGTGGGGCAGAGCCCCGCCGTCACAGCCCCGGGCGACAGCGAGGGACCACGCCCTACTTGACGCCTGCCTCCCGCATGTCACGCAGTTCCCGCTTCAGTTCCTTGATCTCGTCGCGCAGCCGGGCCGCGACCTCGAACTGCAGGTCGGCCGCAGACTGGTGCATCTGCTCGGTCAGCGACTCGATCAGCGACTCCATCTGCGCCCGCGGCATCTCTCCCGCGATCGCCTTGGCGTGCTGCCCCGCCGCCTTCGCCGCGAACCCGGGTACGGGCGCCTTGCCGCGTGACTGCTGGCGGCCGCTGCCCATGAGCTGCTCGGTGTCGGCGTCCTCGCGCTGCAGCGAGTCGAGGATGTCGGCGATCTTCTTGCGCAGCGGCTGGGGGTCGATGCCCTTGGCCTCGTTGTAGGCGATCTGCTTGGCCCGGCGCCGGTTGGTCTCGTCGATCGCCCGCTCCATCGAGGGGGTGATCTTGTCGGCGTACATGTGGACCTGGCCGGAGACGTTTCTGGCGGCGCGGCCGATGGTCTGGATGAGGGAGGTCTCCGAGCGCAGGAAGCCTTCCTTGTCGGCGTCGAGGATGGCCACCAGGGACACCTCGGGCAGGTCGAGGCCCTCGCGCAGCAGGTTGATGCCGACCAGGACGTCGAACTCGCCGCTGCGCAGCTCGCGCAGGAGCTCGATCCGGCGCAGGGTGTCGACCTCGCTGTGCAGGTAGCGGACGCGGATGCCCAGTTCCAGCAGGTAGTCGGTGAGGTCTTCCGACATCTTCTTGGTGAGCGTGGTGACCAGGACGCGCTCGTCGCGGTCGGCCCGCTCGCGGATCTCGTGGACCAGGTCGTCGATCTGGCCCTTGGTGGGCTTCACCACGACCTCGGGGTCGACCAGGCCGGTCGGGCGGATGACCTGTTCGACGACGTCGCCCTTGACCCGGCCCAGCTCGTAGGAGCCGGGCGTGGCCGACAGGTAGACCGTCTGGCCGATGCGCTCCAGGAACTCCTCCCACTTCAGCGGGCGGTTGTCCAGGGCGGAGGGCAGGCGGAAGCCGTGGTCGACGAGGGTGCGCTTGCGGGAGGCGTCGCCCTCGTACATGGCGCCGATCTGCGGGACCGTCTGGTGGGACTCGTCCAGGACCAGCAGGAAGTCCTCGGGGAAGTAGTCGAGCAGCGTGTTGGGGGCGCTGCCCGCCTCGCGGCCGTCCATGTGGCGCGAGTAGTTCTCGATGCCGGAGCAGGTGCCGATCTGGCGCATCATCTCGATGTCGTAGGTGGTGCGCATGCGCAGGCGCTGGGCCTCCAGGAGCTTGCCCTGGCGCTCCAGCTCCTCCAGGCGGCCGGTCAGCTCGGCCTCGATGCCGGCCACGGCCTTGGCCATGCGCTCCTCGCCCGCCACGTAGTGGGAGGCGGGGAAGATGTAGAGCTCGTCGTCCTCGGTGATGACCTCGCCGGTCAGCGGGTGCATCGTGGCGAGCTTCTCGACCTCGTCGCCGAACATCTCGATGCGTACGGCCAGCTCCTCGTACTTCGGGATGATCTCGATCGTGTCGCCCCTGACCCGGAACGTGCCCCGGGTGAAGGCCAGGTCGTTGCGCGTGTACTGCATGTCGACCAGGCGGCGCAGGAGCTGGTCGCGCTCGACCTCCATGCCGACCTTGAGCCTGGCCATGCGGTCGACGTACTCCTGCGGCGTGCCCAGGCCGTAGATGCACGAGACCGAGGCGACCACGACGGTGTCGCGGCGGGTCAGCAGCGAGTTCGTCGCCGAGTGGCGCAGCCGCTCCACCTCGTCGTTGATCGAGGAGTCCTTCTCGATGTAGGTGTCGCTCTGCGGGACGTACGCCTCGGGCTGGTAGTAGTCGTAGTAGGAGACGAAATACTCGACCGCGTTGTTGGGCAGCATCTCACGCAGCTCGTTGGCGAACTGCGCGGCCAGGGTCTTGTTGGGCTGCATGACCAGCGTCGGCCGCTGGAGGCGCTCGATGAGCCAGGCGATGGAGGCGGTCTTGCCGGTGCCCGTGGCGCCCAGCAGCACGTTGTCCTTCTCACCGGCCGTGACGCGGCGCTCCAGCTCGGCGATGGCCGTGGGCTGGTCGCCCGAGGGAGTCATCTCGGTGATCACCTCGAAGGGCGCCACCTTGCGCTGCAAATCTGTGACCGGTCGCATGCTGCCACTGTAGGCAACCGCACCGACAGTTCACGCCGTACGCTCGCCGATGCGCGGGAACGGCGTGGTGGAGAAGACGACCTCGACCGGCACCTCGAAGTGGGCGGCGATGCGCAGCGCCAGGTACAGGCTGGGACTGTACTCCCCCCGCTCCAGGTAGCCGACTGTCTGGTAGTGGACGCCGAGCGCGTCGGCCAGTTGCCTGCGGGTGACGCCGCGCTCGGCCCGCAGCAGGGCGATGCGGTTGTAGACGATCTCGCTCATCGCCGCCTATCTTCTCAGCTCACCCGTTGCATCGCCCGCTCGCGGCGCTCCTGCACCAGCGAGCCGGACTCACGCTTGGCCATTCTGCGCAGGATGGGCGGCGCGAGCAGCAGCCCGGCCACCGCCCACAGGCCCAGCACGCCCGTGGTCTCGAAGAACCGCCACGACTGGCCGATCTCCGCGGTGACCGCCGAGTCGGGCAGGAAGGCCGAGCGCATGCCGAGGCCGAGCCAGTACAGGGGGAAGATCTGGCTGACCGTCTGGAGCCACTCCGGCATGGAGGTGATCGGGTAGAAGATGCCGGAGGCCGAGGTGAGGGCGCCGATGGTCAGCATGGAGAAGCCGGCGGCGGCCTGCGGGTTGCTGGTCAGCGAGCCGACGACGGCGCCCAGCGGGAGCGTGGCCAGCAGTCCGAGCACGATCACCCAGGCGAACATGAGCCAGCCGCCCGGCCCGGTGCCGAGCATCGAGGGCACCAGGATCAACCCCGCCGCCAGCACGATCAGCAGGGTGACCAGCCCGGCCGTGGAGGTGCTGACGATCCTGCCGATGAGGTAGCCGGTCATGCCGTGCGGCATGGCCTTGGCCCGTAGCAGCGTGCCGTCCTCGCGCTCGACCGCCAGCGTGCCGACGGTGCCGACCAGGCCGCCCACGGCCACGAGCAGGGCGAGCATGCTGGGCAGCGTGGCCGCCGCCAGCGACAGGTTCGTGCCGGGCAGCTTCACCTCGCGCTGGAAGTACAGCACGACGACGAACGCCAGGGAGATGAGGGCGTTGAAGTACATGTCGGTGGAGCTGGTCAGGCTGTGCCGGAACTCGATCCAGCCCCTGGCCAGGCCGAGCTTCACCGCGTGAGTGGTGGCGTTCACCGCTCCTCCTTCCGCACGATGGCCATGTAGGTGTCCTCCAGGGTGGCCCGCCGTACCTCCAGGTCCTCGATCGCGTCGCCGTACTGCGCGAAAAGGCCCTGCACGAAGCGGGTGGCGTCGTCGGTGGCGTGCACGAACAGCTCGCCTTCGCGGCTCCAGCGGACCTGGGCGTCGCGCGAGACGCCACGGGCGAGCTGGTCGGGGCTGCCGTCGGCGACGATGCGGCCGCCCGACAGGATGAGGATGCGGGCGGCGAGCTTCTCGGCCTCGTCGAGGTCGTGGGTGGTCAGCAGGATGGTGGTGGAGTCCAGGTCGGACAGCCGGTGCACCAGGTCGTGGAAGTCGCGCCTGGCCTGCGGGTCGAAGCCCGCGGTCGGCTCGTCGAGGAAGAGCAGTTCCGGCCGGCCGACGATGCCGATCGCGACGTCGAGCCTGCGCCGCTGCCCGCCGGACAGCCGGTTGACGCGCTTGCCCGCGTGCTCGGCGAGCCCGACCGCCTCGATGAGCTCGTCCGTGGGGTACGGCGTGCGGTACGGCTCGTAATAGCGCCCGACGTGCCGCAGCAGTTCCCTGACCCGCCACCGCCCGTGGTCGCGCCACGACTGCAGCACGACGCCGATCCTGGCCCGCCACGCCTCCCCGCCCTGGGCGGGGTCCTGGCCGAGCACGCGGACGTGCCCGGCGGAGCGCCCGCGGAACCCTTCGAGGATCTCGATCGTGGTCGTCTTGCCCGCCCCGTTGGGACCCAGCAGGGCGATCACCTCTCCCGCCTCCACGGTGAAGCCGACACCGTTCAGCACCTCGCGCGGACCGTAGTTCATCCGCAGGCCGCTGACCTCGATGACGGCGTCGTCGCGGGCGGGTTCCGCGTTCAGTGGGAGCTCGCTCAGAGCCTCCATCATCCCTCCCGATAGTAGGACTACTACATTGATAGCACACCTGCTATGCACCGCAATACATCTGTGACAGGGCATTGCAAGCGAACAGTAAGTCGCACCCGATACGGTCAAGAGCGGCCTGAACAGGAAAAGAGAGGTGCGATGTCACGACCCAGAGAGGCCCTGATCCAGGCAGGCCAGGGGATAGCCCAAGCGGTGGTTCAAGGTGGCGACCTGCGGCAGGCGGTCGGCCAGGCGGTGGACCAGGCCGGGCAGCAACTCGCCGCCCAAGCTCCTGGGTTCGCCCTCAACCCGCATGACTTCGCGGCCGCCCGGGACGGCGGCGTGTCGACGGGCACGGTCATCGAGGCCAGGAGCGCCTCGCTCAACGAAGCCGGCGAGATCGTCAACCGCAGCTTCAGCGAGAACGGCATGCACGTCATCTCCCCCGTCGTGATCCCCAAGGGGACGACGGCCAAGGTGGTGGTGCCGCTCGGCATCCTCGTGGTGCTCGGCCTCATCGGCGCGCTCGGCGGCATCATCCCGAACACCGATCTGTTCTTCGGCCCTCACTACTGGCTCGTGCTGGTGCTGGCCGCGGTGTTCCTGTGGTGGCGGCGCAGCGTCGTCATGGTGCCCGAGGGCTGCAAGGCCCTGATCACCAAGTTCGGCAAGCTGGTGCAGATCGCCGACCCCGGCCGGGTGACGCTGCTCAACCCGTGGAAGCGGGTCAGCTACATCGTCAACACCACCCGCGAGTACCCGTTCAACGCCCCGATCAGCGAGGCGCCGACGCAGCAGGGCGTCAAGGCGAGCGTCGACCTGTTCCTGCAGTTCAGGATCGAGAACCCGGCGGAGTTCATCTTCGTGCTCGGCTCGGTCAGCGGCTTCCAGTCCAAGCTGCAGAACTCCGTCAGCGAGGTCACCCGCTCCCTCATCTACGCCCAGCGCGCCGAGGACATCTACGACCTGGTGGGCGAGAGCACCCAGGGCATCCTGGAAAGCCTCAACCAGCAGTTCCTGCCGGCGGTACGGCTGACCGACGTGAACATCACCCACGCCGAGCCCTCCAGCCAGGAGTACCGCATGGACCTCGCGGCCCCCGAGATGGTACGGGTGGCCAAGGAGGCCTACACCTACGAGTACGAGCTCCAGCTGCGCAAGGAGCAGAACGAGGGCGACCTGATCAAGGAGCTGGCCGGGCTGCAGGAGACGCTCAGCGCCATCCAGGCCGAGATCGCCGGCTACCAGGCCAGGATGGACACCGCCCTTGAGCGGGCCAGCCACCAGGCCAAGGCGCAGGCCGGGCAGCGCCTGGTCGAGGCGGAGTCCACCGCCAACGCCAACGCCGCCCTCCTGGAGGCGCAGGCGCTGGACATCAGGGCGCTGAGCGCCGCCGAGGCGCCGGAGATCCTCGACTACCGCTTCCAGCAGGACCTGCTGACCAAGCTGGAGTCCGTGGCCGCGAAGCTGCCCCAGGTGGTGCAGGTGGGCGAGGAGACCGACATCGACTTCCTCGCGCTGGCCCAGCAGCTGATCGGCGGCAAGGGGGCGGCGCTGTTCTCGCCCGAGGACATGGCCGCCATCAGGAGCAGGCTCTCCGAGATCGGGCAGCGGGTGGCCGGCCGCGAGGTCGAGATCGCCGCGCTGCTGAAGAAGGTCGCCCAGCCGGCCGACGCCACCGAGCTGCCGGAGATCGCGGCCGATCCGCCCGGCGACGCGGACAAGACCGTGGAGCGTCCGCTGCCTGCCGTACAGAAGGAGGGTGAGCTCTGATGGCGCGCGAGTTCTCGAAGATCAAGGAGTCGCTGGCCTCCTGGTCGGACATCAGGCAGCTGCTGCGCGGCGGCGAGCAGGGCCAGCTGGTGCCGGTCGTGATTCCCAAGGACCGGCGCGGCTTCGCGTGGATGGCCCTGATCTTCCTGGCCCTGTACTTCGCCGGGCTGGCGATCTTCTCCGGCTGGCTCTGGGCGGCTCTGTCTGCCGCGGCGCTGGTGGTGATCGCGGCCGTGTGGATGTGGCGCAAGGCCATCATCGAGATCGAGGAGGGCACCACCGGGGTCCGCAGCAGGTGGGGCGCGATCACCGGAACGCTCCCGCCGGGCCGCCACTACCTCTGGCTGCCGTGGGACCGTGTCGACGCCGTCGTCGACACCTCCACCGAGATCCCCTACTCGGCGCCGATCGTGGCCTGCCCGACGGCCGAGAACGTGCCGCTGAAGTCGATCGAGTTCTTCCTGAAGTTCCGCATCGTCGACCCGGTCGCCTTCGTGCGCACCATCGGCGCGGGCAACTTCGACCTCGTGCTGTCCAGCGCCGTCCAGGACGCCATCCGCCAGCGCAGCCGCCGCGTCAACACCGAGCGCGCCTACGACCTGCGCGGCTCCGACGTGGGCGACATGCAGGACGCGCTCAGCCGCCAGCTCGGCCGGTACGGCGTGCGCATCATCGGCGCCAACATCCCCGACGTCCAGCTGCCCGACCAGTACCAGCAGCACCTGGCCACCCGCGAGAAGGTCGCCAAGGAGCTGTCCGCCTACGAGCGCGAGTGGGAGCTGACGCGCAAGCGCCGTATCGACACGCTGCTCATGGAGATCGAGCGCTCCAAGAAGACCCGCGACGCCCGCGTCGTCGAGGTCAAGGCCGCGCACAACACGGCCCGCAAGGACGTCGCCCGCATGCTGGAGGAGCAGGAGACCGAGGCGCAGCGCGTGCGCTGGGAGATCGAGGCCCGCGGCCGCGCCGACCTCACCGCCGCGGAGAACGAGGCGAAGGCGCTGCGCAGGCTGGCGGAGTCCTACCGCGACAACCGCGCCGTCCTGCAGTATGAACTGGCTCGCCGCCGCCTCGACGTCGGTGCCAAACTGGCCGAGAGCGCTCCTCAGCCCCTCGTGGTTCGTACGGCCGGCGGCCAGTCCGACCCGATGTCCACCCTGCTGCTCGCCCAGCTCCTCCCCCGGCTCTCCGGCTCCCACGGAAACGGGTCAGGCACTACCTCTTAGGAGAACCCCATGGTGTTCCGCAAGTTGAAGGCCGCGTTCGGCGCCGGCGTCGAGGTCGACACCGTCCTGAGCAATGCCACCGTCCGCCCGGGTGAGATGCTCCGCGGCGACGTGCACTTCAAGAGCAGCGGCTCCGACTACAAGGTCGAGGGCATCCACATCGAGTTCACCGCCGTGGTCGAGATCGAGAGCGGCGACAGCGAGTACCGCTCGACCTACAGCTTCCTGCGCCAGCAGGTGTCGGGGCCGTTCCACCTGGCGGCGGGGACCTCGCACAGCCACCCGTTCGAGATCCCGGTGCCGTGGGAGACGCCGATCAGCGCGATCGGCGGCCACGCGCTGCCGGGCATGCGGCTGGGCGTCCAGACCGAGCTGGCGCTGGCCGGCGCGCTGGACAAGGGCGACCTCGACCCGCTGTTCGTCAGCCCGCTGCCTGCCCAGGAGCACATCATCACGGCCCTGGACCGGCTGGGCTTCGGCTTCAAGAAGGCCGACCTGGAACGCGGCACGCTGTACGGCTCGACGATGCCGTTCTTCCAGGAGATCGAGTACTACGCCGGCGGCCAGTGGCGGCGCCACTTCAACGAGCTGGAGCTGACCTTCATCGCGGGCCCGTCCCAGATGGACGTCATCCTGGAGGCCGACAACCGGGGCGGCTTCCTCAGCTCGGGCGGCGACTCCTACAACCGGTTCACCGTCCGCTACGGCGACCACCCCGGCGCCGCCGAGCAGGCGCTCCAGCAGGGCCTTGAGGCGATGGCCCGCCGCCGCGGCTGGTTCTAGAACGCTCCCGCCGCCTGGCTCACGGCCCGAACATCCCGGGCCGGACGAGGTACATCCTCTTGAGCCAGGCGGCGTAGCGCGGCCCTGACTCGGCGCGGTAGTCGTGGCGCCGGTAGACCTGGAACGCGGCCTCCTTCAGCCGCCTGGCCCGCCAGTCGAGGTTGGACGGCCAGCCGGTCATCGTGTAGCCGCGGTAGGCCAGCAGCTTGAGCTTCATCCCCCGCGCGGCCTCGGCGGCGAACTTGGCCGAGGCCGTGTGGTCGGTGTGGTCGCCGTGCCCGTCGGGCGGGTTGGGGTCGAGGGTGCGCAGCACGGTCGGCCGGTAGCGCTGGTAGAGCGCGCGCAGCGTGGCGAGCACGTCCTCCCTGCGTACGCACGGGTGCGGGCACGGCCCGGTGAACCTGCGGACACAGGCGTCCCTGGACCACATCCTGGCCAGCGCGTCGTGCCCGCCGTCGGCTCGCGGGTCGCCGCCGTCGGGCAGACCGGCGAAGACGAGCCTGATCCTGGGGCTGGCGGCGAGCGTGTCGACGCGGACCGGCAGCCGGCCGAGGCTCAGGACGCGCGAACGCCAGACGTTCGGCACCCCGGCGAGGTAGGCGTAGGCGGCCTTGATGCCGTCCTGCCGGTCGCGGACGTAGGCGCGCGGGTCACGGTCGTCCTCCACCCCGGTCGGCCCCTCGCCGGCGGTCAGGTAGATCGTCGTGGTGACCCGGCCGCCGGCCACCGCGCCGAACAGGTCGGGGCTCATGAAGAGCAGGTCGTCGTCGGCGTGCGCGACGACCTGGACGAAGCGGTCGGCCCGCTCGGCGGCCACCACCTGTCTCATCGTCCACGGCAGCACCGGGCAGACCGTGAACACGACCAGCACCAGAGCGCACACGACGGCCCCCGCCGCCCTGACCCACTTCATCCCCGTTTGCAACCCCCACAACTAGCGTAAGACCAGGTCAGCGGCGTACCTCATCAAAGGGGTGGATTCTCGTCTCCTCCCCAGGTACGGGATCATGCTCTGGTGATCGCATGACCGGCTCGTTACCATGACGTGGGGGAACTGACTGATCGTTGCGGATGCGGGGCGAGACGATGGGGCGGGTCGGCGCGGCGCTGAAGCGGGTCGCTCCGTGGGCGGCGCAGAACGCCGACGGCGCGATCGCGCTCGGCTTGGCGATCACCGTGGGCATCCTGGGGATCATGCCGGACGAGCTCTTCGGCAAGGACGGCCAGGAGATCCAGAACCAGCTCGTCAGCGCCGCGACGCTGGTCATCCTCGCGCTGGTCGCCACCGCCCTGCTGCGCGACCGGCTGCGCCAGGCCCCCGTCGAGGCGACCATCACCTCTGGCGCCCTGTCCGAGCTCCCGGTCCGCCTGGCCCGGCTGGAGCAGATCGAGACCCTCGTCACCGGCACCCGGCGCGCCCTCGACGAACTCCAGCTGGTCAGGGTTCTGGCCAGCCCGCTGGAGATCGCCCAGGCGCACGGCGACGCGCGTACCGGCACCACCCGGTGGAGCTTCAAGGGCGGCACCGGGACGTTCCTGCGCGCCGTCACGCTGCCCGAGTGCGTGGCGGCCGCCCGCAAGGACAAGCGTCACCTGACCGTCCGCATCGAGATCATCGATCCGACCGACAACGAGGTCTGCGAGGCGTACGCCCACTACCGCCGCTCGCTGGCCGACGCCCCGGACGTCACCGGCGAGACGTGGACCACCGACCGGGTCAGGAAGGAGTCCTTCGCGACGATCCTGGCCGCGTTCTGGCACCGCCAGCGCTACGGCCTGCTCGACATCGGCGTGGGCCTGTCCTCCACGATGACCACCTTCCGCTGGGATCTGTCCGCCAGCAGGGTGATCATGACGATCGAGGACCCGAACCGCGCGATGACCGCCCTGGCCGGAACCTTCTACTACGAAAGCTGTGACACCGAGCTCCGGCTCAGCCTGGAGCAGGCGCGCCGGGTTCCGCTGGAGTCCTACAAGCAGGTACCGCTGAGCGACGAGCCCACGGTCGAAGAGGTCCAGGAACTCTTCCGCGGGGTCGAGCTGCCGCTGCCCAGGACGTACAACGATCGCGACATCGTCGACATCGCCCGCAAGGCCTTGCGGGCCAAGGATCCGTATGAGCTACCGCAGCGCACATGAGGAACTCACCGCGGCGCGCGCCCGCGCATGGGTGAGCACCGCCATCCGGGGGGACTTCCACGGTGTGCACCATCCGCTGGGATTCGTCTGCCTGCCGCTCGACCGCACCGGCGGCGACGGCGTCTGCCTGCACCTGTGGTCGCGCCGCCTGCCCGGCGCGGGCAGCACCACCTCGCAGATCCACTGCCACAGCTGGGACCTGGTCAGCCACGTCCTGTACGGCCAGGTGCGCAACGTCCACGCCGTCGTGACCGACACGCCCGCCGCCGAGGCCACCCACCGGGTGTTCGAGGTGGTCAGCGGCGCCGACGGCGACCGCATCTCGCCCACGCCGCGCACCGTGCGCCACTCGACCGGGCTGGTCGAGGTGTTCGGCGCCGGCGACACCTACACGCTGCCCGCCGACAGCTTCCACTCCAGCGTCGTGCCCGAGGGCGGCGAGGCCGCCACGATCGCGCTGGGCTCGGGGCGTACCGGCAGCCGCGACCTGTCGCTGGGCCCGCTCGGCGCGCCCGGCCACCATGTCGCCCGCCGCCCGCTCGACGACGGGGAACGGGCGCTGGCCGTCCAGCTGGTCCTGACTCACTTTGGGGGTCCGTGATGGATCTGGAGCGTGCGCGCGAACTGGCTGTGGAGGCCGCGCGGGCGGCCGGGCGGCTGCTGGCGGCCGGCACGGCGGACGCGTTCGGCGTGCACGCCAAGGGCGCGGCCGGTGACGTCGTCACCGACCTCGACCTGGCCTCGGAGAAGGTGCTGGTCGAACGCATCCTGACCGCCTACCCCGGCCACGCGGTGATCGCCGAGGAGTCCGGCCTGCTGGGCGCCGCCGGGGCGGAGTGGACCTGGCTGGTCGACCCGCTCGACGGCACCAACAACGTCGCCATCGGCCTGCCCGCCTACGTGGTGGGGCTGGCGTTGTGCCACGCCGGCCGTCCCGTGCTCGGGGTCGTGCACGACCCCGTGACCCGCCAGACGTGGTCGGCGATCCGCGGTCACGGGGCACTGTCCCCTTCAGGTGTACGGCTGGCGCCGCCCGCCCGCCCCCTCCCCCACGGCCCCCTGCTGGCCTGGACCCAGGGCTACACGGTCACCCGTGACGACGCGACCGTCCTCGGGCTGAAGGCGGCCCTGGAACTGCACTCGCGGCGCGTCCTGCAGCTCTGGGCCCCGTTGCTGTCCTGGGTCATGCTGGCCAGGGGGGACATCGACGGCATGGTCGGCTACCGCGCGGAGGCGGTCGACCTGCCCGCGGGCGCTTTGATCGCCCAGGAGGCGGGGATGGAGATCCGGGCGCTGGACGGCTCGCCGTTCGACGAGAACGTCAACGGCACCGCGGCGGACCGCAGCTTCGTCGCCGCCCACCCCGACACCCTCCCCACCCTCCTCCCCCTCCTCACCTCAGCGACCCGGCCCGGCGCGGGTCACCACCGCCCGGGGTGACCCGCGGAGGGAGGGCAGGTCAGCCCGTGACGCTGGGGCGGCCGTTTTCGACGTGGCCCATCAGGCGGCGGCGGTAGGACGGGTCCTCCTCGCAGGTGATCTCCAGGTCGTACCAGCCGTGCGAGCCCTCCAGCGGCCACACCACCTGCCGGTACTGCCCGGCCCGCAGCGGCACCGCCTGCTCCTTCCCGCCGTAGGCCAGCGCACGGACCCGCAGCTTCACCCGCGACTCGCCCAGGTTGGTGATCTCGACGCGCAGCCGCCGCGGGTCGATGTCGATCACCGCCCGCGCCTCCACCCGGCCCGCCGCCGCCGACAGCGTCCCGGCGAACTCGCGCCGGAACCCGTTCGGCCCGGTCACCGCCAGGTGGTACGCATCGCCCACCGCCACTCGCCGCGTGCTCACGCCCTGCACGTCGAAGTGCTGCGGCAGGTCGAACTCCCCCTTGTAGGGATAGAGCGTCATGTGCATGCTCGCCGCGCCGGTGTTGGCGAGCGTCACCTCCAGCTCCTTCCCGAGCGCCCGCGCCCAGGCGTTCGGCTGGTACGGCAGCGCCCGCGCCGGCTTGGTCCCCGGCTCCTGCTCCGGCATCGACTGGCTGGCCGGCGGCGCCGGCCTCCACCGGCCGCTGAAGGCCGGGACCGGCGCCGGGGTGGCGGGGGCGGGCGGCTGGGCCGTACCGGAGAAGTCGAAGGCGGAGGTGAGGTCGCCGGCGACCGTGCGGCGCCAGGGCGTGATGTCGGGGAAGCGCACGCCCAGCCAGGTCTCCAGGAAGCGGCAGGTCGAGCTGTGGTCGAAGATCTGCGAGGCCACGTGGCCGCCGGCGGTCCAGGGGGAGACGACCGTCATCGGGACGCGGATGCCGAGGCCGATGGGCTTGCCGTCGTACCAGTCGGAGGTCTGCTCGGCGGGCGGGAGCGGCGGCGGGACGTGGTCGAAGAAGCCGTCGTTCTCGTCGTAGGTGATGAACAGCGCGGTCGACTGCCAGGTCTCGGGGTGGGAGGCGATGGCGTCGAGGATGTCGTAGGTGATGCG
This sequence comes from Nonomuraea sp. NPDC059007, assembly GCF_042740555.1. Lineage (NCBI taxonomy): Bacteria > Bacillati > Actinomycetota > Actinomycetes > Streptosporangiales > Streptosporangiaceae > Nonomuraea > Nonomuraea sp. NPDC059007. The sequence goes on from NZ_JBHYJD010000003.1 coordinate 154,081, forward strand.
GGCGCTCTGCAGGGGCGAGGAGGCGCTCGGGTGCTCGGAGTCGGCGGCCGCCGGCACGATGTAGCTGACCTCGGGCAATGTTCCGGCCTGGACGTCGGCGCGGAAGGAGGCGGCAAGCTGCTTGGCCGGCACGCGGCGCAGGCCGCGCTCGAACAGCTCGCGCTCCTGCGGGTCGAGCTTGGCCACGCCCTCCTCCAGGCGGTCCAGGAGCTGCTGACGCCTGGGCTCGGCGGCGCCGTTCACCTGGCCGTAGAAGGTGTCCATGCTCTTGAAGTCGCCCTGGAGCGCCTTGCGGGCGACCTGGCGGAAGCGGGCGAAGAACTCCAGGTTGTTGTCCTGGTAGTTGTCCCACTCGTGGTAGACCTTCCAGCTGCGGCCGGCGGCCTGGAGGATCTCGCCCGCGTTGGCCCAGGCGTAGCCCTGGTGGGTGTCCTCGCTGTAGGCGGCGTTGTCGATGGCCCGCTTGGTGGTGCCGGGCTCGTAGCCGGTGTGGCCAGAGACGTGGTAGTTGCGGTTCGGGCTGGTCGAGGAGAGCACGGAGCAGTGGTAGTTGTCGCAGATGGTGAAGGTGTCGGCCAGCTCGTACTGCAGCGGGATGTCCGCGCGGCGGTAGAACGTCATCGTGGCCGGGCTCTTGGCCGGGATCCAGCCGTCGTGCCAGCCCTTGGCGGCGGCGCGCTGGCCGTCGGTCCAGCCGTGGGCCAGGGCGCTGATCCATTGCAGGTCCTTGCCGACCAGTTCGGCCGCCTCGCGTACCGGGAAGGGCAGCACGCTCCCTGTCCCGTTCGGCTGCTCGTAGACGGGCTTGCCGTTCTTGAGCGTGACCGCGTTGCGGTCGGCGAAGCCGCGCACCCCGCGCATGCTGCCGAAGTAGTGGTCGAACGAGCGGTTCTCCTGCATGAGGAAGACCACGTGCTTGATGGCCGACAGGCCGCCCTGGGGGACGGGCATGGCCAGGGCCCGGTGGACGGAGGGGGGCAGCAGCGAGCCGGCCGCGATGCCGGCGCCGAGGGCGAGGAAGCCGCGGCGGGAGGGTGCGAGAGACATGGCGGAGAGCGTGTCAAAGGTAGGAAACTATCCCATTACGGGCAGGTGGCGATCATGCGAACAGCTCATACCGCGCCCAGCGCCCAGACCGCGGCGACCAGGGCGGTGACGGCCAGGACCGCGCCGGTGAGCAGGAAGCGGCGCATCGGCACCTTCACGCCGTGGCGGCGGCACGACTCGAACCACAGCAGGGTGGCCAGCGACGCCCACGGGGTGATGACCGGGCCGACGTTGGTGCCGATCAGTACGGCCAGCAACTGGTCGCGCCCGGCGACCTCCTCCAGCGCCTGGTAGGCGGGCAGGTTGTTGATGGCGTTGGACAGGCCCGCGCCCACGGCGGCGGTGCGATAGGGATTGTCCCCGTTGCCGATCATCCAGGTCATGACGTCGGCCAGGCCGTGCAGGCTGAGCGCCGGGACGACGAGGAACAGGCCGGTGACGAAGATGAGCAGTTGCCAGGGGATCAGGTTCCAGGTCAGGCGCTTGCGGTCGCGTACGAGGAACGCCGCCACGACGATCAGCGCGGCCACCGTCGCGGCCACGTGGACCGGCTGGTCGAGCAGGAGCGCGCCGATGAACAGCACACACGCCGCCGAAGCCGCCCAGAACAGGACGGTGTCGGCGATCGGCTCCAAGCTGGGCGGGGTGTAGCGGATCTCGCCGCGGCGCCCCCTGCGCCAGAAGAACAGCCACAGGAACACCATCGTCACCGCGATCGCGGCGACCTGTGGCGCCCACATGCGGGTGGCGAACTCCCGGTTGGACATCTGCAGGGCGTTCATGCCCAGCAGGTTCGTCAGGTTGGAGACCGGCAGCAGGAGGCTCGCGGTGTTGGCCAGCCAGATCGTGGTCATGGCCAGGGGCAGCGCGGCGATGCCGGCGCGGGCGGCCAGGGCGAGCATGACCGGGGTGAGGAGGACCGCCGTGGTGTCCAGGTTCAGAAATATCGTGACGAAGGAGGCGAAAGCCGTACACAAGAAGAACAGCGCGAGATAGCTGCCGCGGCCGAACACCGCCATCCTCGCCGCGATCGCGTCGAAGACCTGAGCCTCCTTCGTCAGCTCGGCCAGAACGATCACGCCGACGAGGAACAGCAGCAGCGGGGCGATCTCGTCGAACTTCTCCACCGCGACGTTCAGCGGCAGCCAGCCCGTCGCCACGAAGATCAGTCCCAGCGCGAGCAGCCCGATCCTGACCCAGTCGAGCGCGGACAGTCGCCTCCACACCCGAAGATGATCGCACACCACCTCCAAAACGCCGATCCCACGCGGAATACTGGGCAGATGGCGCGTGACGGAAGGCCCACGGACATCTTCGTCAGCTACTCCCCCGCCGACACGGCGTGGGCCACATGGATCGCCTGGCAACTGGAGGCGGCCGGATACCGGACGATGATCCAGGACTGGGACTTCGTGCCGGGCACGAACTTCATCGACTTCATGGACCGCGGCGTCAGCGAGGCGCAGCTGGTCGTGGCGGTGCTCTCGCGCAACTACCTCACCTCGCGCTACGGCCGCATGGAGTGGCAGGCGGCGCTGCGCGCCGACCCGGACAACCCCTCCAACAAGCTCGTCACCATCCGGCTGGAGGACGTCCAGCTCGAAGGGCTGCTGTCCACGATCACGTGGGTGGACCTGCTGGGCGTGACCGACCCCGGCCTGGCCAGGGCGCTGCTGCTCGGCCGGGTACGCGAGTCGCTGGCCGGCCGGGCCAAGCCGGAACTCGCGCCCGCCTTCCCCGACGGCACGGGCGAGCCCGCCCCCGCGCCCACGCTGCCGGAACCCGGCGAGCGCTCACGCGCCAGGCGCACGCCGGTGACGGCGCCCGGCTTCCCGCCCCAGGCGGAGGCGGCCCGCTCGCGCGAGTCGGTCAGCGTGCTGCACGTCGGCGGGCCGCGCTTCGGCCGGGCGCTGCCCGACCCGGGCGAGCCGTTCACGCCCGAGGACATGCAGGCGAGGATCTGGGCCGACCTGACCGGCATGTACGACAGGGGCATGCCGCGTCCCGACCTGATGGTGGTCAGCGGCAACCTCACCGAGTCCGGCAGCCTCGGCCAGTTCGGCCAGGCCACCCGCTTCCTCACCGACCTGCGCCACCTCGTCGGGCTCGAACCGCACCGGCTGGCCGTCGTGCCGGGGCCGCGCGATGTCACCAAGGCCGCCGCGAGCGCGTACTTCCTGACCTGCGAGGCCGACGACGTCAGCCCGCAGCCGCCGTACTGGCCGAAGTGGCGGCACTTCGCCGGGCTGTTCGCCGAGGTCTTCCAGGGGCTGGACGACCGGGTCTTCGACGGCGGGCAGCCGTGGTCGATGTTCGAGATCCCCGATCTCAAGGTCGTCCTCGCGGGCTTCAACTCCACGATGGCGATGAGCCACCTGGAGCGCGACGCGTACGCGCTGCTCGGCGAGGGCCAGGCGGCCTGGTTCGCCGAACGGCTGCGCCCCTACGAGGAGCGCGGCTGGCTACGGCTCGGCGCGATCGGCCATCCGGTGCGCGACCTCAGCGACGCCGCCACCTATGAGCGCCTGCTCGCCCACCGGGTCAACCTGCTGCTGGACGGGCCCGAGCTGCGGCCGGGCAGCCATCGCGTGCTGGAGCTCACCCGCGAGGGCCTGCGCGCCTGGACGCCGGACGGCCCCGGCGAGCCCGAGCGCGACACGCGCGCCTGGCGCTCGGCCCAGGAGACCTTCCGCGCCGACCAGGACGCCCCGACGGTGCCGGGGCCGGTTCCCGACACCGAGCCCGAGCCCGCTCCCCCCGCGCCGCGGCCGGTCGACCTGCTGCTCGACCGGCTCACCGAGGTCTGTGAGGCACGGCACGAGCGGGCCAGGATCCGCCGCTTCCCCGACCACCTGGTGGTCACCTACCCCGAGGACGGGTTCGTGCGCCTGTCCATGGTCGGCGCGCACGTCGGCACGCCCGCCGCCGGGGACGCCGAGCGCTTCGTCCGGCAGGCGCACGCCACCGGCCTGCAGGGCGAGCTCGTCTACCAGGGTCCGCCGCCGGAACGTTCCCTGCGCGAGGACCTCATGCGCCGGGGTGTGCGCCTGCGCAGCTTCACCGAGTTCCAGGGCCTGCTCGACCTGTCCGGCTACGTCGCCGAGCAGACCGCCAGGCTCGTCGGCGACCGGCGCTACCCGCCCGACCTGTACGTCCCGCAGCGTTACCGGGCGCTCGACCGCCCCGGCAAGGTCGAGCAGGGGCTGACCGACGAGATGATGCGCCAGCTTTCGGCAGACCACGGCCGGTTCCTGCTGCTGCTCGGCGAGTTCGGGCACGGCAAGACGTTCGCGCTGCGCGAGCTGGCCCGGCGCATCCCGGCCGAGCTGCCCCACCTGACGCCGATCTTCATCGAGCTGCGGGCCCTGGACAAGGCGCACTCGGTCGACGCGCTCGTCGCCGCGCACCTGGCCAACCACCGCGAGGAGGTCATCGACCTCAAGGCGTTCCGCTACCTGCTCGCGCAGGGGCGCATCGTGCTGCTGTTCGACGGGTTCGACGAGCTGGTGACCCGGCTGACCTACGACCGGGCGGCCGACCACCTGTCCACGTTGCTGGCCGCCGCCGTGGACAAGGCGAAGATCGTGGTGGCCAGCCGTACCCAGCACTTCAAGTCGCAGAGCCAGGTGCTGACCACGCTCGGCGAGCGCGTCGGGGTGCTGCCGCAGCGGCGGGTCTTCGCCGTGGAGGACTTCACGCACGCCCAGATCCGCACGTACCTGGAGAACCGGTTCACCGACGGCGACGAGGCCGTGGCCCGCATGTCGCTCATGGAGGGCATCAAGGACCTGCTGGACCTCGCGCAGAACCCGCGCATGCTCAGCTTCATCGCCGACCTGGACGCCGACCGGCTGCGTACCGTGGCCACGACCCGCCACACGATCAGCCCGGCGCTGCTGTACGAGGAGATCCTCAGCTCGTGGCTGCGCTTCGAGGAGCAGCGCACCAGCATGCCCGGCTCGGCCGGGATGCTCAGCGTGGACGAGCTGTGGCGGGCCGTCACCGCGCTGGCGTTGCGGCTGTGGGACACCGGGGAGGCCTTCCTGGGCCTGGCCGAGCTGACCGAGCTCGCCGAGACGCTCACCGATCTGGCCGACGGGCAGCTCACCGGCCCGCAGACCGCGCACGCCGTGGGCACCGGCAGCCTGATGGTCCGCACCGACGAGGGCATGTTCGGCTTCATCCACGCCTCCGTCATGGAGTGGCTGATCGCCCGGCACATCGCGGCCGGGCACTGGGAGGCGCTGTCGCGGCGCCCGCTGTCGGCGCTGACCGTGGAGTTCCTGTGCGACCTGGCCGACTCCGCGGCGCTGCGGGCCTGGCTGGCCGACCCGCCGGCCGACGACGTGGCCACCGGCAACGCCATCAAGGTCAGCACGCGGCTGCGTACGCCCGCCCAGGCCGACCTGCGCGGCGCGGACCTGCGCGGCGAGGACCTGTCCGGCCGTGACCTGACCGGTGTCGACCTCACCGGCGCCGACCTGACCGGCGCCACCCTCGCCGGCACGAACCTGTCGCGGGCCAGGCTGAACGCGGCCAGGCTGGCCGGGGCCAAGCTCGACGGGGCCCGGCTCACCGGCGCCGACCTGTCCGGCGCCGACCTGTCAGGGGCCCGTCTGGCCAAGACCGACCTCAGCGACGTGGCCGCCGAGGGCACCCGCTGGCACCGCGCCTCGCTGATCAACGTGACCGGCACCCTGCCGCCGATGTCCGAGCTGCACGGCGCCGCCGTCGTGCCGGGGCATCCGGTCGAGGTGCAGCTCGCGCCGGCCGGGATCGGCGTGCCGTACGGCTTCCACTTCCAGACCACGCGCCTGCCCGAGCCCGTCGCCTACAGCCCCGACGGCTCCACGCTGGCGATCGGCAACCAGGACGGCGGCGTGCTGCTGTGCGTGGACGGCCAGCCCGTCCGCACGCTCCAGGAGCACAACGGCCGCGTCTACGCCGTGGGCTTCGCCGGGGACGTCCTGGCCACCGGGGCAAGCGACGGACAGGTGTTGCTGTGGGACGCGCTCACCGGCGAGCTGCGCCACCGCCGCGTCGGCCACCCCGACGGCGTCTGGCCGCTACGGCTCAGTCCCGACGGCGCGCTGGTCGCGGCGGGCGACGCCGACGGCGTCATCCACGTGTGGGACACCGCCACCGGCGACCTCGTCCACGAGCTGACCGGCCACCAGGCGCCCGTGTTCACCGCCGCGTTCGCCGGCGGCGCGCTGGTGACCGGCGACGCCGGAGGGGTGGTGCGGGTGTGGGACGTGGCGACCGGCCACCTGATCGGCTCGCTCGGCGGGCACCGCGGCGCCGTCTACCGGGTCGTGGCCGGCGGCCGGTGGGTGGCCACCGGCGACGAGGCCGGGACCGTCCGCGTCTGGAACGCCAGCACCTGGGCCCTGGAGCAGACCTTGACCGGGCACGCCAGAAGCGTCTACTGCGTGGCCTTCTCCCCCGGCGGCAACCTGCTGGCCAGCGGCGACACCGCGGGCGTCGTACGGCTGTGGGACCCGGCCAGCGGCGCCGCGCACGGCGTTCACACCAGCCATTCGGCCGCCGTCTACCAGGTCGCCTTCTCTCCCGACGGGCACACCGTGGCCACCGGTGACGCCAACGGGGCCGTGCGGCTGCAGGATGTCGGGGGCGGCCGCCGTACCGAGCTGAGCGGCCACCGCAGCTCGGTGTGGCCCTTCGCCTTCCGCCCCGACGGCGAGCAGCTGGCCACCAGCAGCAACGACGGCACCGTCCGGCTGTGGGAGCCGGCGACCGGCCGCTGCCAAAGGGTGCTGCGCGGCCACGGCAGGCGTATCTCCTCCGCCCGGTTCAGCGCCGACGGCTCCATGCTGGCCACCAGCGGCAACGACGGCATCGTCCGCATCTGGGAGCCGCGCACCGGGCGCCGGCTGCGCGAGATCACCGGCAGCGCCGACCGGCTGATCTCCGCCACGTTCGCCCCGTCCGGACCCCTCCTGGCCACCTCCAGCAACGACGGCGGCGTCCACTTCTGGAACGGCGCCACCGGCGACTACGAGCGCGAGCTCAACGCCGAGACCGACCACGTGTGGGCCGAGGCGTTCAGCCCCGACGGCTCCCTGCTGGCCACCGCCAACGACGACGACAGCGTGCGCGTCTGGTACCGGCCCACCGCGCGCCTGCTCAGCAACCTCGCCGACCATCGCGGCCGGGTCCGCTCGATCGCCTTCAGCCCCGACGGCCGCTTCGTCGCCACCGGCTGCGACGACCGCCTGGTGCGCATCTGGCACGTCGACTCCGGCGGGCGCGTGGCCACCCTCGAAGGCCACGCCGACCGCGTCTACTCCGTCGTCTTCTCCCCCAACGGCAGGCAACTGGCCAGCGCCAGCAACGACGGCAAGGCCATGGTCTGGGAGCTGCGCCCCGGCCAGCCGTGGCAGCCGCGCCTCCTGCACACGCTCACCAAGAACGTCGGGCGGCTGTGGAGCGTCACCTTCTCCCGCGACGGCTCCCAGCTGGCGACCGGCGGCGACGATCCCGCCGTGCGGGTGTGGGACACGGCCTCCGGCCATCTCCTTCACACGTTGTACGGCCACGCCCGCCGCGTCTGGTCGGTCTCCTTCAACCCCGCGGAAGACCTCCTGGCCAGCGCCGGCGACGACGGCGTGGTGATCCTGTGGGAGGGGGCCGAACGCAAGGCGACGCTCCTGGGCCTGCCGGAAGGCTGGGCGGCGCTGGCTCCCGACGGCAGGTACAAGCTGGAGGGGCAGGTCGGCGGTCAGTTCTGGCATGTGGTGGGGATGTCGAGGTTCGAGCTCGGGGAGCTGGACGTGTACCTGCCGGGAGTGCGGCAGATCCCGCTGGAGGCCGACATCTGAACCCGCCAGATGGCGGGTTGTGTCCTCCACGTGGCGCTCGCGGGCGGGCGGAGCCGTACCGCACCATGAACGTCATGAGCACACCACCGCCGTTCGACCCCGAACTCACCGCGGCCCTGGAGATGTTCGGCGAGGCCCTGTCCTCGTCGATCACGCCGGACATGATCCCGGCGCTGCGCGCGGCCCGCGCGGGCCTGCCGCAGCCCACGGACGAGGAGGTCAGCCGGGGCGGCGCGCTCGTCATCGCCGACCACACCGCGCCGGGCCCGGCGGGCGAGCCGGACATCATCCTGCTCGTGGCCCGGCCCGCGGCCGCCGTCGGCCCGGTGCCCGCCCTCTACTTCGTCCACGGCGGCGGCATGATCGTCGGCAACCGCCGCCAGAGCCTGCCCGACCTGGCCGAGCTGGCGCTGGAACTCGGCGTCGCCATCGTCTCGGTCGAGTACCGCCTGGCCCCGGAGCATCCGCATCCCGCGCCCGTCGAGGACTGCTACGCCGGGCTCGAATGGACCGCCAAGCACGCCGCGGAGCTGGGCATCGACCCCGAGCGCATCATCGTCGGCGGCGTCAGCGCGGGCGGCGGGCTGGCCGCCGCCGTCGTCCTGATGGCCCGCGACCGCGGCGGGCCGGCGATCCTGGGCCAGCTGCTCATCTGCCCCATGCTCGACGACCGCAACGACAGCCCGTCCGCCCACCAGATGGCGGGGCTGGGCATCTGGGACCGCACCGCGAACGAGACCGGCTGGACCGCGCTGCTCGGCTCCTCGCGGGGCGGCCCCGGCGTGTCGCCCTACGCCGCGCCCGCCCGCGCCACCGACCTGTCCGGCCTGCCGCCCGCGTTCATCGACGTCGGCTCGGCCGAGACCTTCCGCGACGAGGACGTCGACTACGCCGTGCGCATCTGGCGCGACGGCGGCCGGGCCGAACTGCACGTGTGGCCGGGCGGCTTCCACGGCTTCGACGGCTTCGCCCCGCAGGCCGCGCTCTCGCAGGACGCCAAGGAGGCGCGGCTGCGTTGGCTGCGGCGCCTGCTCGGCGGCTGAGACATGATGGCCGTGTGAAGGAGCTCGCGGGCAGGCTGTCCGCCCTCGATCCTGACGCGGGGGCGGCACTTCAGGTGATCGCGTACTTCGACCGGCTGGTGGAGGCGCGGGCCGGGCTTGAGGCGATCGTGCGGGGCGCGGCCGTACTGGCCGGGTGCCCGGTCCGCCTGGTCGACGAGGAACGCAACGTCCGCGTCCGGGTGCTGGCCGACGGCCGCCGCAGTGGCCCCGCCGCCGGCCGCTGGCACGAGCGGGTGGATCCGGGCTGGCCGGCCGGGGCCGCGCCCGGCGGGGCCGCGCGGTTGTGGCTGGAGATGCCGGGTCCGGCCGGGCCCGTGCACGCGGTGGTGCTCGAACGCGCCGCCGTGGCCGCCAGGGACGTCCTCGACCGGACGCGGGGACGGGCTCCCTCGCGCGACGACCCCGCGCTCGTCGAGCTGGTCCTGGACGGCACCGCCCCGGAGCAGGCCCGGCTGCGCGCCGCCCGGTCCCTGGGCCTGGAGGTGAGCGGCGAGGCCAGGGCCGTGGCCTTCGCGGGCGGCGACGCCAGGATCGTGCCCGCCGGCACCGATCCGGGTTCCGCGCCTCCCGCCCGCAGGACCGGTGTCGGGCCCGCCGTACCCGTGCGCGAGCTGCCCGCCTCCTGGCCGCTGGCCCGGCTGGCCCTGCGCCTGGCCGCCGACGGCACCGACCAGGATCCCGGCCCGCGCGTCGTCCTCTACGACAGCCTGGGCGGACTGGCCGCGCTGGCGGCGGCGGTTCCCGCGGGGGCCGACCCCGTCCCGGACGTCCACGCCCTGGAGCACGCCGCCTCCGCCGCTCCCTGGATGCTCGCCACGCTGCACGCGATCGCGTACGCCACCAGCCTGCGGGCCGCCGCGGCCCAGCTCCCCGTCCACCACTCCACGCTCCAGGACCGCCTGGCCCACGCCGAACACCTGCTCGGCTGGACCATCCGCGATCCCGAGGGCCGGCTACGCCTGCAACTGGCCCTCACCCTGCGCCGGCTCCACCGCCATCCATGACCTCGTCCGGCGGCAGACGCGCGCGCCACCGCTCCGGTGCGGGCTGAGGATGGGCTGCCGGCGTATCAAGCTGTCCGGCCGCCGACTACCCGCGGCCCGCACGTCGGCGCAGTTCCTCCCACGCCTCCTCCACCCGCCCGCCCAGGTCCTCCAGCGAACCCTCGTTGGGCACGACCAGGTCGGCGATGGCCAGGCGGGCCTCGCGGGAGGCCTGGGCGGCGATGCGGGCCTTCGCGTCCGCCTCCGGCATGCCGCGGTGGTCGGCCAGGCGGCGGATACGCGTGTCGTCGGCGGCGTCCACGACGATGACCACGTCGTACATGGGGGCGAGGTTGTTCTCGGCCAGCAGCGGCACGTCGTAGACGACGATGGCGTCGGCGGCGGCCTGGTTCTGGAGGGTGGCCACGCGTTCGCCCACCAGCGGGTGGACGATGGCGTTGAGGGTGGCGAGCTGGTCGGCGTCGGAGAAGACGATGGCGCCGAGCTTCTCGCGGTCCAGGGTGCCGTCCGGGCGGAGGATCTCCCGGCCGAAGGCGGCGACGACGCGGGCCAGGCCCACGGTGCCGGGTTCGACGACCTCGCGGGCGATCTTGTCGGCGTCGATCACCACGGCGCCCTTGGCGGCCAGGCGTTTGGACACTTCGCTTTTACCGGAGCCGATCCCGCCGGTCAGTCCCACCTTCAGCACGTGATCAGCGTACCGAGACCGGGCGGCGCAGATGCACCAGCGTCAGGTGGTCGTCCATCCGCTCGCGGTGCGTCTCGCGGTAGCCGAGCTTGTGGTACAGCCGCAAGCTCATGGACAGGTGCCCGGTGAACAGGTCGAAGGCCGTCGCCTGCGGCACCTGCTCGTGCAGGGCGGCCAGCAGGGCGGTGCCGATGCCCTGGCCCTGGCGGTCGGGCGCGATGACGAGCCGGCCGACCAGGCACGTGGCGCCGGACAGCTGGCCGCGTACGGCGCCGACGATGCGGCCGCCGTCGACGGCCTTGAGGACCGTCGCGGACTCGACGGCCTTGCGCACCTGCTCGGCGGACTCCACGAGCGGGGCGATGAACGGGTCGCCGTAGAGCTGGGCCTCGGTCACGTAGGCCGCACGCTGAAGCGTGAGGATCTCCCCGGCGTCGGCCACGACTGCCCGCTCTATCAGCACCCGCCCACTTTACTCATCCTCGCCGGGCGCGTCCCTGCCACGCATCGACAGTACGGCCGCCGCCGCCCCGGCCCCCAGCGCGAGGGCGGCCAGCCCCCACCCGATCCCCTTGCGGTCCAGCCCGAGCAGCGCGTCCACGGAGAACCTGCCCGGTCCGTGCACGGCCAGCGCGGTGGCCCCGATGCCCAGGAGCATCGGGTACTCGAAGCCCCCGTTCTGCGCCCACAGCCCCTTGGGCAGGTGGACGGAGACGACGGCGTTCGTCATGACGGAGACGAGCCCGGCGGAGGCGAGCGGAGTGGCGGCGCCGAGCGCGATCCCGGCGCCCGACCCGAACTCGCCGAGCCCGGCGGCCAGCGCCATGAGCTTGCCGTTGGGGTAGCCGAGCGCGGTCATCATCTCGCCGGTCTGGTCGGGCCCGCCGCCGCCGAACCAGCCGAAGAGCTTCTGCGCGCCGTGTCCCATGAGCAGGAGTCCAGCGGGCACCCGCAACAGCAACATCCCGACATCCTCCGCATTGTCCTTCATGCAGGGATATATACCCACTTCGAGCCGATTGTCCGGAGTTACGCGTCGTCGGCCATCGTGTACGCCCCCTGGCGCAGCCGTTCGATCAGGCCCAGCGTCCACTGGGCGCCGCTGTCGGCCGTGTGCACCCACATCCCGAGCACCTCGCCCACCGATCCCCACACCTCCGGATCCGCCCCGGGCGTCCACTCCTTGGTCACCGCGGCCCGCCACTCCTCCAGCCCCTGCACCCGCCGCAGGAGCAACTCGACCGCCTCGGCCCTGGACAGGTCCTCGATCAGGCCGACGCCCGCGGTGATGACGTCCAGCCGCTGGTCGTGGCGGGTCAGCGCGTCACGCAGCAGCGTGAAGTACGCCTGTTCACCGGCCGCCGTGATCTCGTACTCGGTACGCGGCGGGCCACCGGCGGTGCTCGGCGCGACGTCGTGGGCCAGCATCAGCCCCTGGGCCGCCATCTGCTTGAGGCCGTGGTAGATCGAACCCGGCTTCATACCGGCCCACTCATGGGCGCCCCACGACTCCAGGTCACAACGCACCTGGTAGCCATGGGCCCGGCCGCGACGGCGTACCGCACCCAGGATCAGCAGGCGTGTCGCTGACATCGTCCACCCTTCGTCGCCCTCACCCGAGCCTATGCGCGGCAGGCGCGCAGGAAGGCCGCCACCACCAGCGCGTACTCGTCGGGACGCGTGGCCAGCGGCGAATGCCCGCCCTCGCCGAAGCGGTGCAGCGCAGCCCTCGGGTACAGGGCGCGCAGCAGCCGGCGCGCCTCGGCGTCCATCCCGGCGTCGTCGGCCGACTCGATGATCATCAGCTTTCCCGGCCATCCGTCCAGGTCGGACGGGGTGTACTGACGAGCGCAATAGTCGAGGGCCAGCTCGGCCATGGCGATCTGGTGCGCCTTGGTGTCGAGGGCGGCGGCCTCGGCGAGGAAACCGGCCCAGAACGGCCCGGCGGAGGTGGCCTCGGCGGCTTGGCCGCGGATGAGGGCGAGCAGGTCGGGTTCCGGCATCGCCCGCATCCGCTCCAGCCGCGCGGTACGGGCGGCCAGATCACGCCCCCAGCCCTCGGGCGTGGTCGTGTTGGCGAGGATCGCGTGCCCGATCCGGCCGGGGATCGCGCGCAGGAGCGCCTGCAGCAGGAAGCCGCCCATCGAGGTGCCCCACGCCACGTGCACGGCGGACACGCCCTCCGCGTCGAGAACGGCCTCCACCCCGGTGACGACCCCGGCGACGGTGCTCACGGCCGGGTAGGTGGGGGCGATGACGCGGTACTCGTCCTCGAAGGCCGAGATGAGGCAGAAGAGCGATTCGCCCAGCCGTAGCCCGCCGGGCAGCAGCAGGAGCGTGTCAGGCCCGCTCCCCGCGACGTGGTAGGTCCACCCTGCGGCCTCGGCGGCGGGATGGGCCGCGCGGAAGGCGGCGAGCCGGTCGGCCTGGGTCTCTCGGGGTCCTAGAAGTCGCACGCCCACCTCTCCCGCCGCGAAACACGATCTCCCGACAGCGTACGGCGGGCCGTAGGGTGGGCCCATGCCCACGACCCAGGTCTCCCGGCTGGTACGAGCCCCGCGATCGGCCGTCTACCAGGCCTTTCTGGACCCGAGCGCGATCGCGGCGTGGCGGGTGCCCGACGGGATGAGCAGCCATGTGCACACGTTCGAGGCGCGGGAGGGCGGCTACTTCCGCATCTCGCTGACCTACCACTCCCCCGACGAGGCGGGGAAGTCCGGCGGCCACACCGACACCTACCACGGGCGGTTCGTGCGGTTGGTGCCGGACGAGCGGGTGGTGGAGGTCGTCGAGTTCGAGAGCGCGGATCCGGCGCTGGGCGGCGAGATGACCATGACGACGACGCTGACCGACGTGGACGGCGGCACCGAGGTCGTCATCCTGCACGAGGGCCTCCCGGAGGCCGTCTCGGCCGCCGACAACGAGACCGGCACCCGCATGGCCCTGGACAACCTGGCCAAACTCCTCGAATCCCGCTGACAGCGCGCCGGGCCGCCGACCGGTGGGTCGGCGGCCCGGAGAGGGAAACGGGGCAGCGGCTCAGCCGACCGCCTTCAGCAGTTGCGCCTTCGTCATCTTCGAGCGGCCCTTGATGTCGCGGCGCTTGGCCTCGGCGTAGAGCTGGTCGCGCGTGCGTCCGCCGGCGCCGGAGTGCGAGCGCAGCCCGCCGCGCCGTCCGGAGGAGATGTCCTGCGTGGAGGTACGGCTGGCCGTCTTCGACTCACCCGCCCGCGCCCGCTCCTTGTTGACCGTGCGGGCGGCGATCTCCTTGGCCCGCTTGTCGCTCGTGCCGCGCTTCTTGGCGCTGTCCCTGATGTGCTCGTACTGGCGTTCCCGTTTCGGGCTTGATCCCCGAGGCATGCTCTTGTCCTTTCGCATGGGCCGGAATGCGGGCCCTGCTCGTCAGGTTTTCCCAGCTCACCCCTGCCCGCATAACACCCTCAATCACCCCATCGACCATCAAAAAAGCACTCCACCCACTCCCGACAAGGAGGGAAAAATCCACTCTTAGGGTCGATGTCCGATCGCCGAGACGGCCGCCCAGGCTCGCTCCAGGGTGTCGTGGACGTTCAGCCGGTCCAGCACGCCGGTGATCCGCAGGACCCGAACCGGGATCGGCTGCACGGCGGCCAGATGCACCTGCCCTCCGTCGTGCTCACCGAAGAGATGGGCGCTCAGCAGCACCTTCAGCCCGCTGCTGTCGAGGAACGTCATCCCGGCCAGATCCAGCACCACCGGCACCCCGGGACGGCGCGCGTCCTCGATCGCGGACGCCAGGACGGCGGAGTTGGTGGCGTCGACCTCACCGGTGACGCGGATCAGCGTGGCGCCGCGCGTGTGCTCGCAGCTGACGTCGAGAGCGCTCACTGGATCAGCTTAACCCCGATGACCTTTTCCGGAAAGAGAGTTCGTCAGTCATTGAAGTTGAGGTCGGGGCGCTGGAGGATGAAAACATGGGTAGCTCTGATGATCGGTCGTCGTGGACGTTCCTGACCCATCACGCGCGGGTGCTGCTGGAGATCGCCCGTGACCCCGATGCCCGGCTGCGCGAGATCGCGTTCACGATCGGCATCACCGAGCGCGCCGTGCAGGGCATCGTGACCGACCTGGAGCAGGCCGGCTACCTCACCCGCGACCGGGTGGGCCGCCGCAACCGCTACGAACTCAACCTCGACCAGGGCTTCCGCTACCCGACCGAGGCGCACACGCCGGTACGCACCCTGATCGAACTGTTCGTCAGGGAAGCCCCGCCCACCGACAAGCGCGCTACCGGCGACTCCTGACCCCGCGCTGCCCCGGGTCGGTGCCACCCCAGACACCCTCCGCCTGCCGGGTGTCCAGCGCGTAGGCCAAGCACTGCTCGCGTACCGGACATCGGGCACACACCGCCTTGGCCGCCATGACCTGCTCCTCTCCCGGCCCATGGGTGGAGACGGGGAAGAACAGCTCCGGGTCGGCCTCCAGGCAGGCGGCTCGTTCCGTCCAGTCGTGGATCAATGTCCTCATCCGGCGCGCCTACCCCTGCGACGCGGCGTCATGCGGCGGGCCGGTGAGGTTTGAGCCCCGCGTTTCTCGGTAGCGAAGGTGAAGCCGGCGGGGAGGAGAGTAGATGAGACGTCCCGGGTTCGACTCCCCGCCGGACGATCCAGCCTTACCCACGGTCCGCGCCCGCGAGGCGCTCCAGTCGTCCCAGCCATGGCGCGGCCGTGCGCGCGCTACCGCGATCTTTCGAGGCCCCCGGGCACGGATGTGCCGAGCACGTGGTGAAAAGGAGCCGAGCGCATGAGAATCGCCATGATCTCCGAGCATGCCGACCCACTGGCCGCGATCGGCGGAGTGGACGCCGGCGGGCAGAACGTTCACGTGGCCGCCCTGGCCTCGGCGCTGGCCGCGCGCGGGCACACGGTCGTCGTCCACACCCGGCGCACCTCACCCCACCAGGCGGAACGGGTGCCGATGGGGCCGGGCGTCACGGTGGACTACGTTCCGGCAGGGCCGCCTGAACCGGTGGCCAAGGACGGGCTGGCGCCGTACATGCCGGAGTTCGCGCGGATCCTGCGCGAGCGCTGGCGGCGCGAGCGGCCGGACGTGATCCACGCGCACTTCTGGATGAGCGGGCAGGCGGCGCTCGCGGCGGCGGCGGACGTCCCCGTGGTGCTGACCTACCACGCGCTCGGCACCGTGAAGCGGCGCTGGCAGGGCGCGGCCGACACCAGCCCGCCGCACCGCGTGGACGCCGAGCGCGAGATCGGGCGACGCGCCGACGCGATCGTGGCCACCTGCGGCGACGAGGTGCGCGAACTGGCCGCGATGGGCGTGCCGTCCGAGCGGGTCTCGGTCGTGCCGTGCGGTGTCGATCTCGAACGCTTTCATCCCGCGCCGCCCGATCCCCTGGAGGCGAGCCGCTGGTGGTACGGCCCGCGTACCGGCGGCCGGGTCCTCTGCATCGCCCGGCTGGTGCCGCGCAAGGGCGCCGACACCGTCGTCCAGGCGCTACGCCGGCTGCCCGGCGTGGAACTGCTGATCGCGGGCGGCGTCCCGGAGGACGGGGAGCCGGCCCGGTTGCGCGGCCTCGCCGCCATGCACGGCCTGGCCGGGCGGGTACGGCTGATCGGCAGCGTGGCCCGGCCGGACGTGCCGGGTCTGATGCGCTCGGCCGACGTGGTGGTGTCGGTGCCGTGGTACGAGCCGTTCGGGATCGTCCCGATCGAGGCGATGGCGTGCGGCGTGCCCGTGGTGGCCTCGGCCGTCGGCGGACATCTCGACACGGTCGCCGGCTGGGGCCCGCTGGTGCCGCCGCGCCGGCCGCGGGCGCTGGCCAGAGCGCTGCGTGAGCTGCTGGACTCACCGCAGCGGCGCGAGGAGCTCGGCGCCGCGGGAGCCCGCCGGGCCCGCCGCCGCTACAGCTGGCCGCGCGTCGCCGAGCGCACCGAGGCGGTCTACGCGCAGGTGATCAGCGGACGGATCGTCCGGCTTGAGGCCTCGGGGTGCTGACCGGCGTGTTCTGGGCTGGTTTGCGGGTAGGCGCGAGGGCGTGCGCCACAGCAACCCGGAGGAACCGGGCATCACCCGACGAGCTCAGGCGGAGTAGGTCATGACGGCCACGCCGCTGTCCAGGATCACGTGATCGGTCAGCGTGAACCGGCGCGCCTCGGCCTCGCTCCGCCCCGCGAACAGCGGCACCCCAGCACCGGCCGTGACCGGGCTGACCTTGACCACGATCTCGTCGATCTCCTCATAGAGCACACCCGCCAGCTCAGCGCCGCCGACCAGCCAGATGCCGAGACCCTCCTCGGCCTTCAGCTCCCTGACCCGCTCCACGGGGTCGCTCGCGACGACCTCGACGTCGGTGCTCTGGGCGAGCTTGCGGGAGAAGACGAGGTGGCGAAGGTGCGGGTAGGCGTCGCTGATGCCCATGTCCAGGCCGATCTGGTACGAGCGCCGCCCCTCCACCACCGTGTCGAAGCGCGTACCCGCGTCCGTGACACCGAGCGCCTGACGGGCGTTGACCGGCAGCGTCTCCGGGTAGTTCGCGATGACGAACTCGACGTAGTCCTGCCCGATGGCGAACAACCCGCCCGACGGGTCGGCGTCGGAGCGCTCGGCGATGTAGCCGTCCAGGGTGGCGGCGACGTAGTAGGTGAGCTTGCGCATATGGTCGTTCCTTCGATCTCTTTGGAGTGCAGGACGCACGGCCGACGACCCTACCGGATGGCGCCGGAGGGCCTGACCACGGAGGAGAGCCCCATGGCACGCAACCCCGCCCTCGTCCCTCTCGACGCCCTGTTGGGTGAATGGAGCGTCGAGGCCCATGTCGGCGGCCACACCGTCTCGGGCGGCCGCGCGGTGTTCGAGTGGATCGAGGGCGGAGCGTTTCTCGCCTTCCGCGCGTACGGCACCGCCGAGGGCGACGCCCCGCAGGAGTGGCAGTCGGACTCTCCCCTGCCGTCCGTCTGCCTCATCGGCGTGGACGACGCCACCGGCGCCTTCTCCTACCTGCACTCCGACGCCCGCGGCGTGCACCGGGTCTACCGGATGACGCTCGCGGACGGCGTCTGGCGGGTCTGGCGCGACGCGCCCGCCTTCCACCAGCGCTTCACCGGCGCCTTCGAGGAGGACGGCCGGAGGATCGCCGCGGCCTGGGAGTTCTCCAAGGACGGCGCGGACTGGTCCCACGACTTCAGCCTCACCTACACCCGGACCTCGCCGGGCTGACCGGCCCCGGACACGGGTCAAGCCCCGCACCACGAGGGTGCGGGGCTTGATCGGTTCGCGCTTGCCGAGCCGGTTAGCTCTGTCCGCCGGCGAGCTTCTCGCGCAGAGCCGCGAGAGCTTCGTCGGAGGCCAGGGCGCCGCTGGCCGGAGCGGAGGAAGAAGAGGTCGAGGAGGAGGAGCTGGCCGGAGCCGGCGTCTCACCGCTGTAGGACGAAGGAGCGGCCTCGCCGGCCTCCGCCTCGGCCTTGCGGGCCTCTTCGATCTGCTTCTTGTGGGCCTCGAAGCGAGTCTGGGCCTCGGCGTACTGCCGCTCCCACTCCTCGCGCTGGCGGTCGAAGCCCTCCAGCCACTCACCCGTCTCGGGGTCGAAGCCCTCGGGGTAGATGTAGTTGCCCTGGTCGTCGTAGGTGGCGGCCATGCCGTAGAGGGTCGGGTCGAACTCGACCTCGGTGCCGACACCCTCGTTCGCCTGCTTCAGCGAGAGGCTGATCCGGCGGCGGTCGAGGTCAATGTCTATGATCTTGACGAAGATCTCGTCGCCGACCTGGACGACCTGCTCCGGAATCTCCACGTGGCGCTCGGCCAGCTCGGAGATGTGGACCAGGCCCTCGATGCCCTCCTCGACCCGCACGAACGCGCCGAACGGCACCAGCTTGGTGACCCGGCCGGGAACGACCTGGCCGATCTGGTGGGTGCGGGCGAACTGCTGCCACGGGTCTTCCTGCGTCGCCTTGAGCGAGAGGCTGACGCGCTCGCGCTCCATGTCGACGTCGAGGACCTCGACAGTGACCTCCTGGCCGACCTCGACAACCTCGGACGGGTGGTCGATGTGCTTCCAGGACAGCTCCGACACGTGGACGAGACCGTCGACGCCACCCAGGTCCACGAAGGCACCGAAGTTGACGATCGAGGACACGACGCCCTTGCGGACCTGGCCCTTCTGGAGGGTGTTGAGGAAGGTCTGGCGGACCTCGGACTGCGTCTGCTCAAGCCAGGCGCGACGCGACAGAACCACGTTGTTGCGGTTCTTGTCGAGCTCGATGATCTTCGCTTCGAGCTCGCGGCCGACGTAAGGCTGGAGGTCACGGACCCGGCGCATCTCGACCAGGGAGGCCGGGAGGAAGCCACGGAGGCCGATGTCGAGGATGAGACCACCCTTGACGACCTCGATGACGGTGCCGGTGACGATGCCGTCCTCGTCCTTGATCTTCTCGATCGTGCCCCAGGCGCGCTCGTACTGCGCACGCTTCTTGGACAGGATCAGGCGACCCTCCTTGTCCTCCTTCTGGAGAACCAGGGCCTCTACGTGTTCGCCGACTTCCACGACGTCCGCGGGGTCGACATCGTGCTTGATCGAGAGCTCTCGCGAGGGAATGACACCCTCGGTCTTGTAGCCGATGTCGAGAAGAACCTCGTCTCGATCGACCTTGACGACGGTGCCCTCGACGATGTCGCCGTCGTTGAAGTACTTGATGGTCTCGTCGATCGCTGCGAGGAAGGCTTCCTCGGACCCGATGTCGTTGACCGCTACCTGCGGGGTGCTCGAGGTGGCCTCAGTGCTGGACGTCATGTGTGGAATTGCTCCGAACGCGGACAGATATCGATGTGGCGGCGCGCGGCAGGCCCTCTTCCGCATCAAGCCGAGGATTACGACATCGACGTGACCGAGCGCGAGCCCGCTCCGTCTGAGGCGCGCGCGAGCCCACAGCGCAGCGATCAGCATATGAGACCTAGCGGCAGGGGTCAATCCGAGACGGCGATGACCTTCGGGAACCAGCGCGCCTAATAGGCGTTGACCTGGTCTCTCCGCTTCGGCGCGATATTACCCTGCAGCTTCTTCGGTACCGAGACGCGGTCGGGGTCGCCGTCGGAGACATAGCGCCACCCCGGGTGCTTCTGCAGCCATTCCAGCCAGTACTGCGAGCACCACTTACGGCATTCGCCCTTCTTGCCGTTGCTCTGGATCCGCTGAACGGCACCAGGATCGTACCCCTTGGCGAAGGGCGACAGCGACGGCTCGGCCCCCGCCAGGAAGACCGCGTCGAAGTCGTACGGCACGCCGCCCCACTCCCCCTTGCGGGCCGCCTTCTTCTTGTGCGGCATGCTCCCGAACGGCAGCGCCATCGTCGTGGACGGCGGCACCCCGAGCTTCTTCAGCATGCGCTCCAGCCGCGCGATCTGCTCGCGCACCTTCTTGGTGCCCATCGCCCGCAGGTTGGGGTGCGCCCAGGTGTGGTTGGCCACCTCGAAGCCCTGCTTGTGCAGCCACTGCACGGCCGAGGCCTGCTGTTCCTCCTTCTGCAGCCCGAACGGGTAGTGATTGACCCAGAAGGTCGCGACAGGCCGGAAGGACGGGTATTTGCGGAAGACGTCGTAGATGATGGCGACGGCGGTGTTCTTCGCGGGCCGCCCCTGGTCGTCCAGGGCGAAGTGGCTCGGATGCCCGTCGTCGAAGGTCAGCACGACGGGGAACTTGCCGGCCGGTACCTGGACGCGCCCGGCGGCGAACTCGGCCGCGGTGATGGGCACGTAGCCCTGCTTGGCCAGCTTCTCCAGCTCCTGCCGCAACTGGGCGGGGGTGCGGTCGATCGAGGCCATCCGCTTCTTGATGATGCGGTGGTACATGATGATCGGCACCAGCCCGGCCTCGTTGGCCTTCACCTGCCTGGCGAACTCCGGCGTGGCGACCACCGCCGGCGGCTGACTCGCCGTGGGCATCGGGGCGGGCTCGGACGGCTGCGCGGACGGGACCGGCGAGGACGGCTGACCCGAGGAGGGCGCCGGCTGTGTCTGCCCCACCTTGACCGCCTCCGGCGGCGCGTGGGCCGCCGGATCGTCGCCCGGCATGATCATCAGCGCGACGACCGCGACGAGGATGACCGCGACGTTCGCCGCACCGATGACACGCGTGGATGACAGTGAGGGCCGCACAGAACTCCCGTACCGGTCGGGGGATTTCAAAGGTCCAGGGTAGTCGAGAAGCCCTCCGCAGAAGGCCCACGGCACACCGTGTCCGACCATGTCACGCATCACAGTGCAACATCACAGATGTCCGGAATGCGGCGCGGCGGGCCGTACCGGATGGCGGGAAAAGGCGACGGCGGGCCCGGAAGCGGACCCGCCGTGCCGAGCGGAGATCAGTGCCCCGCGTCCTCCCACGTACGCCCCACGCCCACCGAGACCTCCAGCGGCACCCGCAGCTGGTAGGCGGCGTTCATCTGGTCGGTCACGAGCTGCCGCAGCCGCTCCAGCTCGCCCGGCGCCGCCTCGAACACGAGCTCGTCGTGGACCTGCAGCAGCATCCGCGAGCGCAGCCCCTCCTCGCCCAGCGCCTGGCGCACGTTGAGCATCGCGACCTTGATGATGTCGGCCGCCGAGCCCTGGATGGGCGCGTTGAGCGCCATGCGCTCGGCCATCTCGCGGCGCTGGCGGTTGTCGCTGGTCAGGTCGGGCAGATAGCGGCGGCGGCCCATGATCGTCTCGGTGTAGCCGTCGGTGCGGGCCTGGGAGACGATGGCGTTGAGGAAGTCGCGCACGCCGCCGAACTCCTCGAAGTACTCCTCCTTCAGCGCCCGCGCCTCGGCCACCGGGATGTTGAGCTGCCCGGCGAGACCGAAGTCGGACAGGCCGTAGGCCAGGCCGTAGTTCATCGCCTTGATGCGCGCGCGCAGCTCGCCGTCGACCTGCTCCGGCGGCAGGTCGAACACCCGCGAGGCGGTGGCGGCGTGGAAGTCGTGGCCCGACTCGAACGCGGCGATCAGCGACTCGTCGCCCGACAGGTGCGCCATGATGCGCAGCTCGATCTGGCTGTAGTCGGCGGTCAGCAGCGTCTCGAAGCCCTCGCCGACCGTGAAGCCCTGCCGGATGCGGCGGCCCTCGGCGGTGCGGATCGGGATGTTCTGCAGGTTGGGCTTCTCCGACGACAGCCGGCCCGTGGCCGCGATGATCTGGTTGAACGTGGTGTGGATGCGGCCGTCGTCGGCGATCTCCTTGATCAGGCCCTCGACGGTCTGGCGGAGCTTCTGCTGGTCGCGGTGGCGCAGCATGATGACCGGCAGCTCGTGGTCGGTCTGCGTGGCCAGCCACGCCAGCTGGTCGGCGTCGGTGGAGTAGCCGGTCTTGGTGCGCTTGGTCTTGGGCAGGTTGAGCTGGTTGAAGAAGATCTCCTGCAGCTGCTTGGGCGAGCCGAGGTTGAACTGCTCGCCCACCACCCGGTGCGCCTCCTCGACGGCCTGCTTGACCGCGGCGGCGAACTGCGCCTCCATGCCGGTGAGGTAGTCGCGGTCGACCGCGATGCCGGCCCGCTCCAGCTCGGCCAGCACCCGCACCAGCGGCAGCTCCACGTCGGCCAGCAACTGGGTGCCGCCGCGCTGGGACAGGAACGCCTCGAGCGAGTCGGCCAGCTCGCGCACCGCGTGGGCGCGCAGCGCGAGGTCCTTGGCCGGGGCGTCCTCGTCGTCGCCGAACAGCGCCGCCTGCCCGCCCGACTCCTCCTCGACCTTGAGGTCGCGGTGGAGGTAGCGGCGGGCGAGGTCTTCGAGGGCGAAGGTGCGCTGGCCCGGCATGGCGAGGTAGGCGGCGAGCGCGGTGTCGGCGCTGAGGCCGCGCAGGTCGAGCCCCTGCGTCCACAGGGCCAGCAGCGGCCCCTTGGCGTCGTGGACGGCCTTGGGCCGGTCGTCGGCGGCCAGCCAGGCGCCGAGCGCGGCGAAGTCGGCCTCGGTGAGCTTGGTCGGGTCGATGTGGGCGGCGGTGCCGTCGGGCGAGGCGATCGCGATGCCGTCGATGCGGCCGGTGCCGCTGCCGTAGGCGCCCTTGAACGCCAGGCCGGCGCGGCCCGCGGGCATCGCCTCCAGCCAGCCGGCCACGCGGTCGGGGCCGAGGATGATCGTCTCGACCTCGAAGCCCTGCTCAGGCTCCTCCTCGCCGCTGCCGAGCACCTTGAACACACGCTCGCGCAGCTCGCCGCGGATCTGCAGGGTGTCGAAGAGCTTGTTGATCTCCTCGCGGTCCCAGACGCCCTGGGTGAGCTCGGCGACCTCGGCCTCCACCGGCACGTCGCGCAGCAGCTCGGTGAGCCTGCGGTTCATCAGCACCTGGGCGACGTGCTCGCGCAGCTTGTCGCCGACCTTGCCCTTGACCTCGTCGACCCGGTCGACCAGCTCGGTCAGCGAGCCGAACTCGCGCACCCACTTGGCGGCGGTCTTCTCGCCCACGCCGGGGATGCTCAGCAGGTTGTCGCTCGGGTCGCCGCGTAGCGCGGCGAAGTCGGGATACTGCCGGGGCGTCAGCTCGTACTTCTCGAAGACCGCCTCCGGCGTGAAGCGCGTCATGTCGCTGATGCCGCGGCGGGTCATGAGCACGGTCACCCGCTCGTCGACGAGCTGCAGCGCGTCGCGGTCGCCGGTGACGATCAGCACGTCCATGCCCTCGCCGGACGCGCGGGTGGCCAGGGTGGCGATGAGGTCGTCGGCCTCGAAGCCGGCCTTGGACAGCCGCGGCACGCGCAGGGTGTCGAGCAGCTCGAAGATGAGCTGCATCTGGCCCTTGAAGTCTTCCGGCGTCTCGCTGCGGTTGGCCTTGTACTCGGAGTACTCCTCGTGCCGGAACGTGGGCTCCGACCGGTCGAAGGCCACCGCCACGTGGGTCGGCTGCTCATCGCGCAGGATGTTGGTCAGCATCGAGGTGAACCCGTAGACCGCCTCGGTGTGCTGACCGTCGGTGGTCATGAGGTTGGCGTCCTTGAGCGCGTAGAACGCGCGATAGGCCAGCGAATGCCCGTCAAGGAGCAACAGGCATGGGCGGTTGGGGGTCACTTCACTCTTCGGCACACCAGAAGCCTAGTCTCCATGTGCGACAGAAAACCTGAGCTCGGAAGACTGGAGGCTCCTCCTTGACGCAGATAGACCGGGTCACCATCGACTCCCTTCACCGCGGCACGCTCGCCGAGCGCATGGGCATAGAGATCGTCGAGGCCAGTGCGGAGCGCGTGGTGGGCCGCATGCCGGTCGAGGGCAACACGCAGCCGTACGGGCTGCTGCACGGCGGCGCGTCGGTCGTGCTGGCGGAGACCCTGGGCTCGATCGGCTCGGCGATCCACGCGGGCGAGGGCCGGATCGCCGTCGGCATCGAGATCAACGCCACGCATCACAGGGCCGCGACGTCCGGGCACGTCACGGGCGTGGCGACGCGTATTCACGGCGGCCGCTCGCTGGCCACGTTCGAGATCGAGATCGCCGACGAGGAGGGCCGGCGCGTGTGCACCTCGCGCCTCACGTGCATGCTGCGTGACGCCTGAGACGGCGAAGGCAGTTCGGCTCACCCTTTGCACACGGCCCCCGTGGGTCGCTACGGTTGACCGGACAGAGCCCGCGGGGAGGCCGAGTAGATAACGTGTCGGGCCGGGGAAGCCGGACACGGTCCCAAAGGTCACCCCCGGGCTCGCTCTTTTTTACCCGCTCAATAAGCGGGTCATCCCACCTTTGCGGGCTTGATGCATACATCGCCCGCCTGTGCAGCGCTTTCCGACCGATCGTTATGGTCTCGTTTTAGTACGGCTCCGCGCCCGTGCCAGGGGTATACCTCGATTTAGCCCCTGACCTGCCTTCTTATTTGCTCACATCACCGACACACCCGCATCACTAATTGGTGACGAACGGTTCGGAACCGGACGTCGCCGGAATAGGCTCCCGCCACAGCATCCCAGTTGTGCCTGCGATGCCCGCGTGTCGAGATGGAGGGGTACAACCCAAGCCCCGCCTTGACCTAATAGAGGGAGCACCATTGCGCAGAGCCGTGATCGCGTTCACGGCCTTCCTGGGTGGACTGATCTTCCTGCTCGCCAGCCCCGCGTCCGCGGGTCCTGCCGACTGTCAGGGAGTGAAGGGCACACTCAAACTCCAAGGCCAGCCAGTGAACGGCGCGAAAATCGTCGTGACCACCGAAGACGGAAAACCCGTCAAGGAGGTCGCCAGTAACGCCCAAGGCACATGGGACGTCCAGGTCGACAAACCAGGGAAGTACAAGGTCACCCTGGATGTCAGCTCGCTCCCTCAGACCGCTGAGGTTCGCGGCGGCAACAACGTCCGCACCCCGACGGTTTATAAGGACAACTGCTCCACCGTCCTGTTCGCCCTGGTTCCCAAGGCCGGCGGCGAGCAGACTCCCGGAGCCCCGGCTCCCACCGACACCAGCGACAGCAGTTTCTGGACGCGGGCCGCGCAGCTCACCTTCGAGGGCTTCAACCTCGGCCTGATCATCGCCCTCGCCGCGATGGGCCTGTCGCTCATCTTCGGCACCACCAAGCTCACCAACTTCGCCCATGGCGAGCTGGTGACGTTCGGAGCGCTGATCGCCTACCTCTTCAACGTCGGCTTCGGCCTGGGCGTCATCCCGTCCGCGATCATCGCGGTGCTGGTCGGCGGCGCCTTCGGCTACCTCCAGGACCGCTTCTTCTGGGGGCAGCTGCGCAGGCGGGGCACCGGCGTCATCGCCATGATGATCATCTCCATCGGCGTGGCGATGTTCCTGCGCTTCCTCTTCCTGTTCCTGCACGGCGGTGACAGCGAGCCGTACACCGAGTTCAACGCCCAGGCGGGCATCAGCGTCGGCCCGATCACCGCGGCGCCCAAGAACTTCATCATGATGGCCATCGAACTGGCCGTGCTCGTCATCGTCGGCATCGCGCTGCTCAAGACCCGCACCGGCAAGGCCGCGCGGGCCGTCGCCGACAACCCGGCGCTCGCCGCCTCATCGGGCATCAACGTCGACCGGGTCATCCGCGTCATCTGGACCGCGGGCGGCGCCATCGCGGCGCTGGCCGGCATCCTGCTCGGCCTGTCGCAGACCGTGAAGTTCACGATGGGCCAGGACATCCTGCTGCTCATCTTCGCCGGAGTCACGCTGGGCGGCCTCGGCACCGCGTTCGGCGCGCTGGTCGGCTCCCTCATCGTGGGCCTGTTCATCCAGCTGTCCACCCTCTGGATCTCTCCTGAGCTCAAGAGTGTGGGCGCGCTGGCCGTACTCATCATCGTCCTGCTCTTCCGGCCGCAGGGCATCCTCGGCCGCCGCGAGCGGATCGGCTGACGGGGGGAATCATGGACTGGTTCAACATCATGGTGACCACCGTCGAGGCGGCGGTGGGCGTCGAGACGGTCTTCTACATGCTGGCCGCGATCGGCATCAACCTGCACTTCGGGTACACCGGCCTGCTCAACTTCGGCCAGGCGGCCTTCCTCGGCGTCGCGGCGTACGGCCTGGCCGTCACCGTGGTCACGATCGGCCTGCCGTTCTGGGTGGGCATCGGCGTCGGCCTCGTCTCGGTCATCCTGCTCGCCCTGCTGCTCGGCATCCCGACGCTGCGGCTGCGCGCCGACTACCTCGCCATCGTCACGATCGCGGCGGCCGAGATCGTCCGCCTGATCTTCCGCTCGGTCACCTTCAAGGACTACTTCGGCGGCTCCGACGGCCGCTACGGGTTCTCCGAGGGCTTCTTCGCGATGAACCCCTTCTCCAGGGGTGAGTACGGCATCGGCCCCTTCACCTTCAACGAGCGCGTCACCTGGGTCCTGCTCATCGGCTGGATCCTCGTCGCCCTGTCGTGCCTGGTGATCTACATGCTCATGAAGAGCCCGTGGGGCCGCGTGCTCAAGGCCATCCGCGAGGACGAGGAGGCCGTGCGCGCGCTGGGCAAGAACGTGTTCTCGTACAAGATGCAGTCGCTGATCCTCGGCGGCCTCATCGGCAGCTTCGGCGGCTACATCTACGCGCTGGGTTACGCCTCGGTGCAGCCGGACGCGTTCTCGACCGAGCTGACCTTCTACGCCTACACGATCGTCATCCTCGGCGGCGCGGCCCGCGTCTTCGGCCCGGTCGTCGGCTCGATCATCTTCTGGGTGCTGCTCGTCTTCATCGGCAACCTGCTCAACGAACTGATCGAGGCGCAGTACATCACGTGGATGTCGGTCAACCAGATCGGCGCCTTCCGCTTCATGCTGGTCGGTCTCGGCCTGGTCCTGCTGCTGGTCTTCCGTCCGCAGGGTATCTTCGGCGATAAGAGGGAGATCGCACTCGATGCACGCTGAAACCAAGCCCACTGACAGCAAGGCCGCCGCGCTGGCCGCTTTCAAGGACCTGCAGCGCGAGCCCGGCGTCACCAAGCCCGACCCGATCCTGGTCGTCGACAACGTCGTGCGCCGCTTCGGCGGCCTCACCGCCGTCGACGTCAAGCACGTGGAGATCCAGCGCGGTTCCATCACCGCGCTGATCGGCCCGAACGGCGCCGGCAAGACCACGTTCTTCAACCAGCTGACCGGCTTCGACACCGCCGACGCCGGCGAGTGGACGTTCAACGGCACCAGGATGAACGGCGTCGCGGCCCACAAGGTCGCGCGCTCCGGCATGGTCCGCACGTTCCAGCTGACCAAGGCGCTGTCGAAGCTGACGGTCATCGAGAACATGCGCCTCGGCGCCCAGAACCAGAAGGGCGAGAGCTTCTTCCGCGCGCTGGTGCCGTCCTCCTGGCGCGCCCAGGAGGACGAGATCACCGCGCGCGCCGACGAACTGCTCGCGCGCTTCAAGCTGGACGCCAAGCGCGAGGACTTCGCGGGTTCCCTGTCCGGCGGTCAGCGCAAGCTGCTGGAGATGGCCCGCGCGCTCATGGTCAGCCCGGAGCTGGTCATGCTCGACGAGCCGATGGCCGGCGTCAACCCGGCGCTGACGCAGTCGCTGCTGGGCCACGTCAAGGACCTGCGCGAGCAGGGCATGACCGTGCTGTTCGTCGAGCACGACATGGACATGGTCCGCGACATCAGCGACTGGGTGATCGTGATGGCCCAGGGCACCGTGATCGCGGAGGGGCCGCCGGACACGATCATGTCCGACGCCCGGGTGATCGACGCCTATCTGGGCGCCCACCACGACGCGCCGCTGTCCGAGGAGGAGCTGGAAGAGCAGCTCCAGGAGGCCGAGGCCGCGCTCGAGGCCGAGGCCGAGGAGGAGGCAGGCAAGTGAGCAGCACCCCGGATTCCAAGGCGGCCGTCACCGACCGCAGCGCCCACGTGGCGGGGGCCGAGAACGCCGTGCTCCGCTGCGACGAGCTCATCGCCGGCTACCTGCCCGGTGTCAACATCCTCAACGGCTCCGACCTGTACGTCGGCGAGGGCGAGCTGATCGGCATCATCGGCCCCAACGGCGCCGGAAAGTCGACGCTGCTCAAGGCCATGTTCGGACTGGTCAACATCCGCAGCGGCACGGTCGTGCTCAAGGGTGAGGACATCACGAACATGAAGGCGCACCAGCTGGTCGCCCGCGGGGTCGGCTACGTCCCGCAGACCAACAACGTCTTCCCCAGCCTGACGATCGAGGAGAACCTCGAGATGGGCGCCTACCAGGCGCCCACGAAGTTCAAGGAGCGCTTCGAGTTCGTCACCGAGCTGTTCCCCGCCCTCAAGGAGCGGCGCAAGCAGCGCGCCGGCTCCCTGTCGGGCGGTGAGCGGCAGATGGTGGCCATGGCCAGGGCGCTCATGACCGAGCCGTCGGTGCTGCTGCTCGACGAGCCGTCGGCCGGCCTGTCGCCGAAGCTGCAGGACCTGGTCTTCATCCAGGCCCAGCAGATCAACAAGGCGGGCGTGACCGTGATCATGGTGGAGCAGAACGCGCGGCGCTGCCTGCAGATCTGCCACCGCGGCTACGTGCTCGACCAGGGCCGCAACGCCTACACCGGCACCGGCCGCCAGCTGGCCAACGACCCGAAGGTCATCGAGCTCTACCTGGGCACGCTGGCACGGGCGTAAACACGCTGTTTCGCGCGAAGGGGTCCCTTTGGGGCCCCTTCTCCGCGTTAAATGAGCATGGTGCGACGCATTACGGCTATCGCCCTCCTCATGCCCATGCTCGTGGCCTGCCAGAACAGCCCGCCCGCGCAGAAGACGCAGGCGGCGGCGAGCGAAAGCGCCAAGTACAGCACCGGCGGCGACCCCGACGACGACCCCTGCACCCGCGTCGTCTCCTCCATCGGCTACGCCGGGCTGCTGCTCCTGCCCGCGGGCAGGGAGGACGAGCAGAACTTCGAGAACGCCGTCCTGGGCCGGCTGGCCGAGCTGCGCGGCATGGTCCAGGAGTTCGGCCCCCGGCTCCCCCAGGTGCTCCAGGACGAGGCGGAGAAGGTCGAGAACGCCACGAAAGGCCTGTCCAGCGCCCAGACCCCCAGGAAGCGCCAGGTGGCGCTCCTGAAGGACTACCGGGCCGCCGCCGACAGGATCGTCGAGGGCTGCAAGGGCAGGTGAACGCGAAGAAGCCCCGGGACCGAGGTCCCGGGGCTCCCGCCTGACTACTTAACCGTCGATGTTGCCGGTGCGGTAGTCGATGGCCTTGGCGGGGTACTTGTTGTCCGCGCCGTACTGGTAGATGCCGATGGTGGCCGTCGCCGGGTCACCGGCGTCGTTGAACTCGACCGGACCGCTGATGCCGTCGTAGTCGATGTCCTTGCCGGCCTTCAGCAGGTCGACGCAGGTCTTGAAGTCGTTGCACTTCTCGCCGCCCTTGCTGACCTCGCCCAGCTTCGTGGCGATGTCGGTGCCCGCGTCGCTCTTGGCGGCCTCGGCGGCCAGGGCGATGAGGTTGGCGGCGTCGTAGGACTCGGGCGCGTAGCTGAAGTCCTCAAGCTTCGGGTTGATCTCGAGCAGCTTCTTCTGGAACGTGTCCGGAGCGGCCGCGCCGGGCAGCGTGCCCTTGACGCCCTTCAGGGTGCCCTTCGGGAACTTCAGGAAGTTCGTGTTGGACAGGTTGCCGTCGACCATGTACCAGTGGTGCTTGTCGGCGGTCAGGCCCTGCTTGACGAGCTCCTGGACGACCTTGTTGGTCTCGGCGAAGCCGATGAGCACGATGCCCTTCGGGTTCTTGGCCTTGACCTTCGCGACGTCGGCCGAGAAGTCCGCGGCCTTGGGGTCGTAGATGATCTTCTCGACGACCTCGCCGCCGCCGGCGATGACGGCCTTCTCCGTGGAGTCGGCCAGGCCGGTGCCGTAGGAGTCCTGCAGCGCGAGGATGGCGACCGTGTCGTCGCCGTCGGCCACCGCGAGGTCACCCAGGACGCGGCCCTGCAGGATGTCCGGCGGAGCCGTACGCCAGAACAGGCCGTTGTCCTTGTAGGTGGTGAGCTCGATGGAGGTGTTGGCGGGCGAGAAGTGCACCACGCCGGCACCCGTGATCTTGTCGATCACGGACAGCGACACCGAGGACGAGGCGGCGCCGATGATGGCGTCCACCTTCTTGGCCAGCAGGCTGTCCACCGACTGCGAGGCGATCTGCGTCGTGGTGTCGCCGGAGTCGGTGTGCGAGACCGAGACCTGCTTGCCGAGGACGCCGCCCGCGTCGTTGATCTCCTTGACCGCCAGGTCGACGCCCGCGAACTCGGGCGGGCCGAGGTAGGCGAGCGAGCCGGTCTGCGGGAGGAGGGTGCCGAGGTTCAGCGTGCCGTCGCCCTTGCCGGCCGCGGCCGAGGTCGCCGGCGCGGCCGAATCGGTGGCCTTGGTGCCGGCGGTGTCAGCGCCGCCGCCACAGGCCGTCAGAGCGAGGCTCGCCGCAGCCGCGACGGCGAGCACGCGCCCGAGTGGGGCAATGCGGGTCATGAAGTGTCTCCTTCATCCAGGCCGGGAGGCTGTCAGCACCGCCGACGTTCCCGATCGAATGAGCGAAACGTACAAAAAGCAGCACGCTTCCAGCTAGATGCCTGGAAGAACTGTCGGCACTTGGATGCTGAGTCGTAATCACTCCTCAACTTATGAAGAAAACCCCCAGGTAGCGGCCGGTTAGCTGGGAAACCGGCCGCTGACGCCCTGTTACCCCGCGATGTTCCCCGATCGATACTCCAGAGCCTTGGCCGCGTCGAAGGTGTTGTTCTGCCCGAATTGGTAGATGCCAATCGTGGCCGTCGCGGGATCGCCCGCGTCGTTGAACTCCACAGGCCCGCTCACGCCGTCGTAGTCGATGTCCTTGCCCGCCTTGAGGAGGTCCGCGCAGACCTTGAAGGCGTTGCACTTCTCGCCGCCCTTGCTGACCTCGCCCAGCTTCGCGGCCATGTCGGCGGCCACGTCGCTCCTGGCCGCCTCGGCCGCCAGCGCGATCAGGTTCACCGCGTCGTAGGACTCGGGGCCGTAGCCGAAGACGTCGAGGTCCGGATTGACCTCCAGCAGCTTCTTCTGGAACGCCCCCGGCGCCTCCGAGCCCGGCAGGGTGCCCTTGACACCCTTCATCGTGCCCTTGGGGAACTTCAGGTAGTTGGTGTTGGACAGGTTGCCGTCGACCATGTACCAGTGGTGCTTGTCGCTGGTCAGGCCCTGCTTCACCAGTTCCTGGACGACCTTGCTGGTCTCGGCGAACCCGATGAGCACGATGCCCTTCGGGTTCTTCGCCTTCACCTTGGCCACGTCGGCCGAGAAGTCAGCCGCCTTGGGGTCGTAGAGGATCTTCTCCACGACCTCGCCCCCGCCGGCGAGAACGGCCTTCTCCGTCGAGTCGGCCAGGCCGGAACCGTAGGCGTCCTGCATGGCCACGATCGCCACCGTGTCGTCGCCTTCCGAGACCGCGAGGTCGCCCAGCACCCGGCCCTGGAGGACGTCGGGCGGGGCCGTACGCCAGAACAGGCCGTTGTCCTTGGCGTTGGTGAGCTCGATGCCCGTCGCCGACGGCGAGAACATCAGCACCCCAGAGCCCGTGATCTTGTCGAGGATGGACAGCGAGACCGAGGAGGAGGCCGATCCCACGATCGCGTCGACCTTCTTGGCCAGCAGGCTGTCGGTGGACTGGGCGGCGATCTGGGTCGTGGTGTCGCCGGAGTCGGTGTGCGAGACCGAGATCTGCTTGCCCAGCACGCCGCCCGCCGCGTTGATCTCCTTGACCGCCAGATCGACGCCCGCGAACATCGGCGGGCCCAGATAGGACAGGTTCCCGGTCTGAGGGAGTACGGAGCCGAGGACCAGCGTGCCGTCGCCCTTGGCGGCGGTGGTGCCCGGCGCGGAGGCCGTGTCGCTCGCCGGGGTACCGGCCACGTCTTGGCCGGAGGATCCGCAGGCCGCGAGTGCGAGGGCCGAGACCGCCGCGGTCGCGACGGCCAACGCTCGCCGAATCATCGATATCTCCTTCTTGCAGATGCGCAGGGGGGACATGGAGTTCGCGAAATCCACGATCAGCATGACCCCGGAAATATCCGGTGGGAGAGGCCGCGACCTTACGATGCGCAGTCGTGACTCCTCCTTAACCTGGCCCGGCCGCGGGCCGCCTCTACTGTGGCGATGTGAAGCGCACCGCCGCCCTCCTGGTCCTGGTCCTCGGCCTTTCCGCCTGCGGGGGCACTCCGCCCGCCCCCTCCACGAGCCCGCCCCAGGGGCTCACCGTGACCCTCACGCAGGGACGATCCGACATGCCCAAGCACATGCTGAGCGTGGTCATGGCCAACAGCGGAAGCACCCCCGTGTGGGTGTCCGACGTGCGGGTGAGCGGGCCCTCGTTCCAGGAGACCGGGTTCTCGCGCATGGACACCGCCATCAAGAGCGTTCCGGTGGCTTTGCGCATCTCGTACGGCGCGGCCAAGTGCGCCCCCGGAGCCGTGCCGGAACTGCGGCCGGCGCGGGTGATCGCGCACGTCAAGGCAGGCGACGAGCCCGCACGCGAGGTCAGCTGGGCACTGCCCCATCCGGACCCGTTGCTGGCGAAGCTTTTCCGGGAGGAGTGCGAGCAGTTCCTCGTGCAGCAGGCGGTGTCGGTGGGGTTCGGTCAGGCTTGGACCGAGAAGGACAAGGTCCTCCACGGCAGTGTTATCGTGACGCGCCGCAATAGCAATCAAGATGTGACTGTTACCGAGTTGTCAGGCAACGTGCACTATGAGCTGAATTCTCGGGAAATGACGCTCAAGGCGGGAATGGCGCGGTTGGAGATCCCCGTCCGGATCACCCCGGGCCGCTGCGACCCGCACTCGTTCGCGGAGGCCAAGATCGCCATGCTCTTCAACGCGCGGGTGGCGCTGGGGACCGGCGAACCGCGATACCTCGTCTTCCGCTCCGACACCGTCCAGACGCCTTCCCTGCGCCTGGACCAGCTCATCCTCGGCTACGCCCGCAAGACCTGCGGCCTGTAGACCCCACACCACCGGGCGCCTCGGGGCCGGGGCGAAGCGCACGTACCCCCAGGAACACACGTCCCCCAGGAACACACGGGCCCCCGCGAGCACACGGACCCCCGCGAGCACACGGACCCGCAGGGGCGCTGACCATCCGGGCGGCGCGGACCCCATGAGGGTGCGCGGCCCACGAAGCGCGCGGTTGTGAGACCCCAGGGCCATGTGGCGCCCTCGGCCGGGGTTGGTCGGACTTTCGGGGGGCTATTCGGACTTGGTGGCGTCCGCGACGACGATCTGGGCCACTTCGCGCATGCTGAGGCGCCGGTCCATCGAGGCCTTCTGGATCCACCGGAACGCCTGCGGCTCGCTCCACCCGTGCGCCGCCATGAGCAGCCCCTTGGCCCGCTCGACCAGCTTGCGGGTCTCCAGCCGCTCGGACAGGCTCGAGACCTCGGTGGCCAGCGCCACCATCTCCTCGTGCCTGCTGACCGCCATCTCGATCGCCGGCACCAGGTCCGCCTTCGTGAACGGCTTGACCAGGTAGGCCATCGCCCCCGCGTCCCTGGCCCGCTCGACCAGGTCCCGCTGGGAGAAGGCGGTGAGGATGAGACAGGGGGCGACCCGTTCGGCGACGATACGCTCGGCCGCCGAGATGCCGTCGAGCACGGGCATCTTGACGTCGAGAATGACGAGGTCGGGTTTGAGCTCGGTGGCCAGCAGGATCGCCTGCTCACCGTCACCCGCCTCACCCACGACGACGTAGCCGTCCTCCTCAAGCATCTCCTTGAGGTCGAGGCGGATCAGCGCCTCGTCTTCCGCGATCACTACTCGCCGCTGCGTACTCACGAGCAGAAGAGTACCGAGGTCCGCTACATTAGATCCACGCCGGTGTCCGAACCTGATCTACTCAGGCGCGTCCCGGCACAAAACCGGATTTTGCCGGTTTTCCCAGCCGGAATGATGGAATGGCAGACATAGGCGCCTCAAAAGCGCCCGCTCGAGAGGGCGTGCGGGTTCGAATCCCGCTTCCGGCACCATCACCCCACCAGAACTGTCAGTGACGACCGACACACTGAGCGCATGCACCCCTGCGATACCGTCAACCGCGCGCTCCACTCCACGCAGCCCTCCCCTGCCCGGCCGCCCGGCATTCGGCGACGGGCATGTCGTCCACCACCGGCGAGTCGTCTTACCGGCTCATGATCTCCGGCTCGGCGTCCTGGCCCGGTCTCGTCGAGGCGGCCGCGCAGGCCATGGCCGCGGTGCTCCCGAGCGCCGCCGGGCTGCCGAGGCGAGCGGGGCGCACGGCGGCTCTCGCCGGGACGGCGGAGCCAGCGTGACCCGGCCCTGACGGGCGTCGGGCCGACCCAGGACCCGGCACCGGCCGGACGGCGGGAGACGGGATGCCAGGCCGGGGGTCAGGTGGCGTGGAGGGCTACGGTTGGGGAGGTGCGGGCGGCTCTTACGGCGGGGTACAGGCCGGCGACCGTGCCTATGGCCAGGGTGGCGGTGAAGCCTCCTGCCATCGCCCACGGGGGTACGACCCAGGGCATGCCGCCCGAGGTCGCGTAGATCCAGGTCGCGGCGGCGCCCAGGAGGACGCCGGCCAGGCCGCCCAGACCGGAGAGCAGGAGCGACTCCGTCACGAACTGCAGGCGGATCTGACCGCGGGTGGAGCCCAGCGCCCGGCGCAGGCCGATTTCGTGGCGGCGCTCCAGCACGGAGATGATCATGGTGTTGGCCACTCCCACGCCGCCGACCAGCAAGGCGACCGCGCCCAGGCCGAGCAGCAGGTTGGTGAAGGCGCCGGCAGAGGCTGCCTTCGCCTGCAGGGCGGCGGACGGGTCGGTGATCTCCACCTCTTCCGGGTGCTCCGGGTTGACGGTTCGCGGGAGGAGGTCTCTGACCTTGACGACGGACTCGTCTGTCGAACGTTCGTAGATGGACGTGGGGTGGCCGTCGAAGGCGAGCAGGTCCTGCGCCGCCTTCCAGCCGACCAGCGCCGAGCGCTCGATCTCCTCGGCCATCGGCAGCGGCGCGAGGATGCCCACGACGGTGAAGTAGCGGCCGTTCAGGTAGACCTGCCTGCCGGGCTCGGTGATGCCCAGGCGGCGGGCGGCGACGTGGCCGAGGACGACGGAAGGGTAGCGGCCGTTGGCGGCGTTGAGCCAGGAGCCCTTCGCCATGCGGCCGCGCAGGGCGGCCAGCAAGGACTCCGCGGCGGCGGACAGGGTGATGCCGTTGGTGTCGAGCTCGTCCACCCGGTCGTTGCGGTAGACCGGGTACGGCAGGGCGCCCAGGGCCGCCACCTGTTCCACACCGGCGATGCGGGCGGCCATGGCGGGGGCGTCCTTGGGGAGTTTGGCGCGTTCGCCGGAGAACATCGAGTCGCCCGGTGTCACGACCAGCATGTTGGTGCCGAGCTGGTCGAGCCGGCGCATCAGCTGTTCCTTGCTGGAGGCCGAGATGCCGACCACCGCGATCATGGTCGCGATGCCGATGGCGATGCCCAGGGCGGACAGCACCACGCGCATCGGGCGGCCGCGCAGGCCGGCGGAGCCCACGTGGGCGATGTCGCGCGGGCGCAGGCGGGCGGGGGTGAGCGTGGCCATCAGCCGATCACCTGCCCGTCCCTGACGCGTACCTGGCGGGGCAGGGCGGCGGCGATCTCGGGGTCGTGGGTGATCACGGCGATGGTCGCGCCGTCGCGGTTGAGCTCGTGCAGGAGATCGAGTACGGCCGCGCCCGACGCGCTGTCCAGGGCGCCGGTGGGTTCGTCGGCCAGGAGCAAATCGGGTTCGCCGGCGACGGCGCGGGCGATGGCCACGCGCTGCTTCTGGCCGCCGGACAGTTCGTGGGGCCGGTGGCGCATGCGGTCGGCCAGCCCGACGCGTTCCAGGGCCTCGGCGGCCCGGTGGCGGCGCCGTACCGGGGAGAGGCCGGTGTAGAGGAGCCCTTCGGCGACGTTGTCGAGGGCGGTGACGCCGGGCATGAGGTGGAAGGCCTGGAAGACGAAGCCGATGTGGCGGGCGCGCAGGGCCGACAGCGCACGGTCGGACAGGCGGCCGACGTCGTGGCCGACGATGCGCACGTGTCCGTCGGTGGGCAGGTCGAGGGTGCCGACGATGTGCAGGAGCGTGGACTTGCCGGAGCCGGACGGGCCGACGATGGCGAGGAGCTCGCCCTGTTCGACGTGCAGGTCGACGCCGCGCAGGGCGTCGACGCCGCCGGGGTAGCGCTTGGTGACGCCGGTGAGTTCGACGACGCTCATGTGCCGGGCACCTCGACCTTCGTGCCCTGGCCCAGCCCGTCGCCGGTGACCTCGACGCGGCCGTCGGCGAACAGGCCGAGTTCGACCTTCACGTCACGCGGCGATCCGGCGCCGACGACGCGGACGGCGTAGCCGCCCCCGGGTACGGCCAGCAGCGCGGTGACCGGGACGGACAGGACGTCCTTGCGGGTCTCGCCTCTGATGAGGACGCTGACGGGGGCCTGGTCGACGCCCTTGACGCCGGCGCGGCGGTCGAAGGTGACGGTGATGTCGACCTTGGGGGTCTTGTCGGCGCCCTGGTCGTCGGCTTCGGCGGTGCGGCCGATGCCGGCGACGCGGCCTTTGGCGCGTTTGCCGGTGGGGAGTTCGACGGTGACCCGGTCGCCGGTCTTGAGGTGGGCGGCCTCGGTGACGTCCACCTTGAACGTGACGACGCGTTCTGCGCCGGTGGCGGTGAGCAGGCGGGCGCCGGGGGCCACGCGGTCGCCCGTCGCGCTCTCGAGCTTCTGCACGCGCAGGGCGCGGGGGGCGAACGCGATCTGCTCCGGGCCGGTGGTGCCGGTCTCGGGCAGGTCGTGGTCCTCCTGCCAGTCGCGTACGGCTTGGGCGGTGGCCCAGGTGTACTCGTCGTCGACGGTCATGCCGGAGCCGTAGCCGAGGGCCTTGAGGTTGGCTTCGAGCTGGCGCACGTCGGCGCCTTTCGCGCCCTGGGAAAGGGTGCGGTACATGGGCTTGGCGCCGTACATGAGACGGACGGGTTTGCCGTCGACCTCGTAGAGGCGCTCGTCGCGGCCGATGGCCGAGCCCGCGCGCGGCAGCCAGGTGAGGACGCCGCCGAGGGCGGCGCCGACGGTGCGGCGGCCGGCGAAGCCGAGCGTGCCCTTGGCGCGGACGCTCTGCGTGAGGTCACCCTTGTCGACGGTGCCGGTGGCGGCGGTGACCGGGGGCGCGGCGGACGGCTCCGCTCCGCCGGGCGTGGCGAACGTGGCGAAGGCGACACCGCCCGCGAGCGCCGCCAGGACGGCCCCCGCGGTCAGCGTCGTCGTGGCGCGGTTCATCCGGTCTTCTCGCTGCAGGTCTTGTTGGCCTTCTCGAAGGCGGCCTTGTCGGCGGGCACGGGCCTGGCCTCCTGCATGCCGCCGTCGAACTCGGGGTCGGGGAAGTCGAGGCCCTGCTCGCGCATGCACTTGGCGAAGGCGAGGGCCTTGTCCTTGTCGGCCTGGCTGATCTGCTTGCCGGTGCCGCCGAACGCGCCGCACTCCTTGAGCAGCTTCTCGAACTCCTTCTGGTCCATGCCGCCGCTGTCGATCGTCTGGCTCTTGCCGAGGCCGCCGGGGTCGCCGACCTTGACGCCCTTGGCACGCAGGCATTCGGCGGTCTTGAGGCGCTGGTCGCCGGAGTTGACGGTCGTGTTCTTCTCGGGCGCGGTGTTGCCGCAGGCGGCCAGGCTCAGGACGAGCGCGGCCAGGGCGATGGTGGTCTTCATGCTGCTCAGGCTGGCCCGAGGCCGCGTTTCGCCGCTCTAACGGCCGCCTTTATGGCAAGGAAAT
Source organism: Nonomuraea sp. NPDC059007 (assembly GCF_042740555.1). NCBI lineage: Bacteria > Bacillati > Actinomycetota > Actinomycetes > Streptosporangiales > Streptosporangiaceae > Nonomuraea > Nonomuraea sp. NPDC059007. The sequence continues at coordinate 191,874 of NZ_JBHYJD010000003.1, forward strand.
GCGCACTTCAGGTAGAGAGGGGGCATGCGTGTGCTGGTGGTAGAGGATGAGGCGTTCCTGGCGGAGATGATCGCCGAGGGGCTGCGCCGGGAGGCGCTCGCCGTGGACGTGGCCCATGACGGCCGGGAGGCGCTGCGCAAGCTGGAGACCGGCGAGTACGACGTGATGGTGCTCGACCGCGACCTGCCCGGCGTGCACGGCGACGAGGTGTGCCGCCGGGTGGTGGCGTACCGGCTGATGACCCGGGTGCTCATGCTGACCGCCGCGGGCAGCGTGCGTGAGCGCGTGGACGGGCTGCGGCTGGGCGCCGACGACTATCTGCCCAAGCCGTTCGTCTATGACGAGCTGCTGGCGCGGGTGCTGGCGCTCGGGCGGCGCGCGCGTCCCGCGCTGCCTCCGGTCATCGAGCGCGGCGGGGTGGTGCTCGACACGGCCTGCCGTACGGCCGGCCGCGACGGCCGCCCGCTGCACCTGTCGCGCAAGGAGTTCGCGGTGCTGGAGGCGCTGATGCGCGCCGAGGGCGCGGTCGTCAGCAACGAGGACCTCATCGACCAGGTGTGGGAGGAGGACACCAGCTACCTCACGAACGCGGTGCGGGTGACGCTGAGCAAGCTGCGGGCCAAGCTCGGCGACCCTCCGGTGGTGGAGACGGTGCCACGGGCCGGTTACCGGATCGGCGCATGAACGAGCGGACCCGGCTGACGGCGTTGTTCGGCGGGCTGCTGCTGCTGGCGGGCGGCGGGCTGGTCGCGCTCATCTACTTCCTGCTGCGGGACAGCCTGGTGAGCACGATCAGTTCGGCGGCGGCCAGGCAGCCGGGCCTGCCGATGGCGCTCCCGGGTGCCAGGGTGAGCGCCGACGTGCCGTCCGGCGGGGACTTCGCCACCACGGTGCAGTTGCTCGGCTTCGTCGAGGAGACGGCGCTGGAGCGGCTGCTGTTGATCTCGATCGCGGCGGCGGCGGGGTTCGCGCTGGCGTCGGTGGTGCTGGCGTGGTGGATGGCGGGTCGGATGTTGCGGCCGGTGTCGGTGATCACGCGGACCGCCCGGCGGCTGTCGGGGGCGAACCTGCACGAGCGCATCGCCCTGGACGCGCCGTCGGGCGAGCTCAAGCAGCTGGCCGACACCTTCGACGCCATGCTGGACCGGATCGAGCGGCTGGTCGGCGCGCAGCAGCGCTTCGCCGCCAACGCCGCGCACGAGCTGCGTACGCAGCTGGCGATGCAGCGGGCGGCGGCGGAGATCGGGCTGGCGGGCGAGCCGGACGCGGCGCGGGTGTCGCGGATGCGGGAGAAGCTGATCGACCTCGCCGACGACAACGAGCGGCTGATCGAGGGACTGCTGCTGCTGTCGGTGTCGGAGCAGGGGCTGGAACGGCGGGAGCCGGTCGCGGTCCACCACATCGCGGCGGCGCTGGGCGACGACGCCGGAGCGCTCGTCCGGGGCGGCCCGCTGGTGGTGAAGGGCGATCCGGTGCTGCTGGAGCGGCTGGTGGGGAACCTGGTGGCCAACGCGGTCCGCTACAACCGACCGGGCGGCAGGGTGGAGATCGTCACCGGTGCCGGGGAGCTGACGGTGACGAACACGGGGCCGGTGGTTCCGGCCGAGGTGGTGCCGCTGCTGTTCGAGCCGTTCCGGCGGCTGCACGAGCGCCAGCACACGCCCGGCGAGGGAGCGGGGCTCGGGTTGTCGATCGTGGCGGCCGTGGCCCGTGCCCATGACGCCGTCGTCGCGGCCGAGGCGAACCCGGGTGGCGGGCTGACGGTCCGCGTCACGTTCGGCGGGGCTTCGCTGGGTTAAGGTCGGCCACAGGAGTACGACGATCTTCGGGGGGTTGCCGTGGCGCTGAGCGCTGCTGATCGGGAGGCGTTCCTGGCCGAGCCGCACATCGGGGCGGTCGCGGTGGAGGCGGGCGAGGGCCGGGCGCCGCTGAACGTGCCGATCTGGTACGACTACGAGCCGGGCGGCATGGTGTCGTTCCTCACCGACGGCGATTCGGTCAAGGCACAGCTGATCGGCAAGGCGGGCCGGGTGTCGATGCTCGCCCAGCGGAGCCATCCCACCTACCGCTACGTGTCCGCCGAAGGCCCGGTGGTGGCGAAGAATCCCACCACGCTGGATGAGATGACCAGGATCGTCGCCCGCTACCTGCCCGACGACGCGGTGGCCGGATATGTCGGGCAGTCGAACCTCGCCGTCCTCGTCACCTTCCACATGCGGCCCGAGCGGTGGCTGTCGGCCGACCTCGGCACCATCTGACCCGGTATTTTGGGGCCGTGACTGCTATCGATCCCACCACCACCGGCGCCCACGGCATCGGCCTGGCCACCATCGCCGCCGACGGCACCGTGCTCGACACCTGGTTCCCCGCGCCCGAGCTGGGCGAGCCCGCCTTCGCCGGCACCGAACGGCTCGACGCCGACGCGGCGGGTGAGCTGGCCGCCCTGACCGGCCCCGACCCGGCGCGCGGCGTCGAGGTCGTCGCCGTGCGCACCGGCATCGCCAAGCTGTCGGAGGCCCCGGCCGACGCGCACGACGCGTACCTGCGCCTGCATCTGCTGTCGTCGCGCCTGGTACGCCCGCACGGGCTGAGCCTGGACGGGTTGTTCGGGCTGCTGGCCAACGTCGTGTGGACCGACCGGGGGCCGTGCCCGGTGGACGGGTTCGAGCGGACCCGGTTGCGGTTGCGCGCCACGGGGGCGGTGGCGGTCTACGGCGTGGACAAGTTCCCGAGGATGGTCGACTACGTGCTGCCCTCCGGTGTCCGCGTCGCCGACGCCGACCGGGTACGGCTCGGCGCCCACCTGGCCGCCGGCACGACCGTGATGCACGAGGGCTTCGTCAACTTCAACGCCGGCACGCTGGGCGCCTCGATGGTCGAGGGCCGCATCTCGGCCGGCGTCGTCGTCGGCGACGGCTCCGACGTGGGCGGCGGCGCGTCGATCATGGGCACGCTGTCGGGCGGCGGCAAGGAGGTCATCGCGATCGGCGAGCGCTGCCTGCTGGGCGCCAACGCCGGTGTCGGGATCTCGCTGGGCGACGACTGCGTGGTGGAGGCGGGCCTGTACGTCACGTCCGGCACCAAGATCGCGCTGCCGGACGGCCGCGTGGTCAAGGGTAAGGAGCTGTCGGGCTCCAGCGGCCTGCTGTTCCGCCGCAACTCGCAGTCGGGCGCGGTCGAGGCGGTCGCCCGCACCGGTCAGCGCATCGAGCTGAACGCCACCCTGCACGCCAACTGAGTCCAGACGGCAGGAAACCCCGCGAGACCGGGTAGGCGGCGCTCGCGGGGTTTCGGCGGGAAGGGCTAGTGGGCGTGCGACACGGCGGAGCCGATGGTGTGCACGCGCAGCGCGTTCGTGGAGCCCGGGGTGCCGGGAGGGGAACCGGCGACGATGACGACCTTGTCGCCCTTCTCCAGCCGGCCCAGCGACAGCAGTGACGCCTCCACCTGGCGGACCATGTCGTCGGTGTGGTGGACGAACGGCACGTGGAACGTCTCCACGCCCCACGTCAGCGACAGCTGCCCCCGTACGTGCGGCGCCGAGGTGAAGGCGAGCAGCGGGATCGGCGAGCGGTAGCGGGCCAGGCGGCGCGCGGTCTCGCCGGACATCGTGAAGGCGACCAGCGCCTTGGCGCCCACGATGGCGCCGACCTCGGCGGCGGCGCGGGCGATGGCGCCGCCGGTGGTCTCCGGCAGCCGGTCGAGGCTGTGTGTGGCCGTCAGGGAGGCCTTCTCGGCGGCGCAGGCGATGCGGTCCATCGTGGAGACGGCCTCGACGGGGTAGTTGCCGACCGAGGTCTCGCCGGACAGCATGACGGCGTCGGCGCCGTCCATGACGGCGTAGGCCACGTCGGAGGTCTCGGCCCTGGTGGGGCGCGGGGCGTTCATCATCGAGTCGAGCATCTGGGTGGCGACGATGACCGGCCTGGCCTTCTCGCGGCACAGCTCGATGATGCGCCGCTGGACGATCGGCACCTCTTCGAGCGGGAGCTCGACGCCCAGGTCGCCGCGGGCCACCATGATGCCGTCGAAGGCCTCGACGATCTCCGGGAGGCGTTCGACGGCCTGCGGCTTCTCGATCTTGGCGAGCAGCGGCAGCCGTACCGCCTCCTGCTCCATGATGTTGCGGACCACGTCGGCGTCCGAAGGACGGCGCACGAACGACAGCGCGATCATGTCGAAGCCGGTGCGCAGCGCCCAGCGCAGGTCGGCCTCGTCCTTGTCGGTGAGGGCGGGGGCGCTGACGTTGACGCCCGGCAGGTTGAGGCCCTTGTTGTCGGAGATCATCCCGCCGATCACGACGCGGGTGGTCACGCGCTGGCCGTCGACGCGGGTCACCTCCAGCACCAGGCGGCCGTCGTCGACCAGGATCGTGTCGCCGGAGCGCACGTCGCCGGGCAGGCCCTTGTAGGTGGTGGAGACCTGCTCGCGGTCGCCGGGCACGTCCTCGGTGGTGACGGTGAAGACGTCGCCGAACCCGAGCCGGACCGGACCCTCCTCGAAGGTTCCCACGCGGATCTTGGGGCCTTGCAGGTCGGCGAGCACGCCTACGCCGCGGCCGAGGTCGGCCGCCACCTCCCTCACCCGGTCGAATACCTCTTTGTGCATCTCATGGTTGCCATGCGAGAGGTTGAAACGGGCGACATCCATCCCGGCGGCGATCAGCTCGCGCAGTCGTTCGGGGGAGGATGTGGCGGGGCCAAGTGTGCAGACGATTTTCGCGCGACGAGTCACGAGTCCCACCTTAATTGGTACAGACCACTTGATGGAGCGAAGCGAGCATCCTCGGTCGCTGCCATCACCGTGAGGACCCCGTCATCGACGTCGGAGAACGTAGCCGATATAGGAGAACAGCACGAGAACGGCCACACCCCAGCGTGCCAAGAGTGTGTATTCCTCCGGGTAGATCACGCCCTCGATGTAGTGGTCGATGAACCCGGAGTCCGGCAGCCCCGCCTGCCCGGCCCGCTCACGGCCCCAGTCCTCGACCAGGGTCAGCGGGCACTCCACACCTGTCGTGATCGACAGTACACCCCAGGCGACCACGCCCAGGTGGATCCAGATGGTACGCGGCCAGCGCCAGGCCAGGAACCCGCCGACGGCCATGTAGACGAGGAAGGCGAAGTGCACCAGCATCGCGGCTTCTGCGATGAGGCGGTACCCCATGCCCCGACCCTACATTCAGCGCTTGACGGTGGTGGCGTTCAGGGCGTTGACGATTCCGCGGCCGTAGAAGCCGTTCCTGGCCGTGCCGCCTTCGCAGGTGTGCGTGTCCTCCTCGCCGTACACCTCGTAGACGTACGCGCGCGGCGACGGGCAGGCCTTGGGCGTGGCGCTCTTGTAGAGCAGTTTCTCCACCGTCGCCGGGGACAGCGTGAGGCCGCCCTTGCCGGGCTTGCCGAAGCGGCTGACCAGCAGGGCGGCGACGCCGGTGGCGTGCGGGGCGGCCATGGAGGTGCCGTCCATGTACTGGTAGTACGCGCACGTGCCCTTGGCGCAGTCGCGGATCACCTCGTTCGTCTTCGGCTTGCCGTTCTTGTCGATCTTGTTGCCGGCGCGCAGGGCGGACTCGGGCGCGGCGGCGAGGATGGAGCGGGTGGGCGAGGCGCCCTTGCCGTCGAGCGCGTCGCCGCCGGGCGCGGCCAGGTCGGTCTGCTCGACGCCGTAGTCGCTGTAGATCGACTTGCGGCCGGACGGGCCGACCGCCGAGATCGAGATGACGCCCTTCGACTCGGCCGGCACGTTCAGGCACGAGTTGTCGACCCGGCGCACGCGCTCGTCGCCGCGCGGGTAGCCGGGGCTGTCCTTGTCCACCTTCGGCCTGCCCAGGTCGGTGGCGCCGTTGCCGAGGGCGGAGATGAGCGTGACGCCCTTGCCCCTGGCGTAGTCGAGCGCGCGCTGCATGCCGGTGATGACGGCCCGCTGCTCGGACCGCTCGCGGGCGCTGTCGTCCTTGTTGGCGGTGCAGTTGAACAGCCAGGGGTCCACGTAGTAGCTCATGTTGACCACGTCGACGCCGATGTCGGCGGCGTAGGTGAGGGCGTCGAGGCTGGGCTTGAGGAAGAAGAAGCCGGAGTCCTGACCGGCGCGGATGTTGACCAGCCGCACGCCGGGGGCGACGCCCGCGACGCCGACGCCGTTCAGCGGGGAGGCGATCGTGCTGGCCACGTGGGTGCCGTGGCCGTCGTCGTCTCGGTCGACCGGGTCCTTGCAGCCGGCGACCTCGCAGGGGCCGTCGAGCGTTTCGCCGTTCTTGTCGCTGGGGCGGTCGGTGACGAAGTTGCGCGACAGGGCGCGCTCGAAGTTCGGGGCGATGTCGGGGTGGTTGCCGTCGATGCCGGTGTCGATGACGCCGACCAGCACCTTCTTGCTGCCGGGCAGGGTGGCGTTGGCCTTGTCCGCGCCGATCATCCGCATGTCCCACTGCCGCGTGGCCAGCGGTTCGCGGCCCTTGACCGCGCCCTCGCGGGCCGAGGCGTCCGGGACGGCGCTTGCCGTACCGGGGTGCGCGGGGCTCGCCGAGGCGTACCCGATCTGGCGGTCGGCGGAGACGCCCACGACGGCCGGGTCGTCGTCGAGCGCGGCGGCGAACCTCTCCCCCGCGCCTCTGGCCAGCACGTATCCAAGCCGTTCCTCAGTCCGTACGGCGGAGCCGCCCGCCCGCCCGATCGCGCCGAGCGCTTGGCCCCGCTTGCCGTCGGCGTAGAAGACCAGGAAGTCCGCGCTCGCCTGGGAAAGGGTGGGGCGCTGCGCGGCCGGGGCGCAGGCGGTGAGTGAGGTGACGACGGCCAACCCCGCCAAGACTGAGGCGATCCGCCGCATTGCTCCCCCTTTGTTCCAGCCAGAAAACGCATCTTTCCGACACTCATCGAATCGGTCAACTTCATGACGATATTTCGGTATCTATTGGTAGATGCGGTGGCTTTCAGGTGAGCGGCAACCGGCTTTCAAGAGGCTCCAGCCACCGTGAACGGCATGAGACTCCCCGCCGTCGCCGCCACCGCGCTCACCGCCGCGGTTCTGGCCGGCCTCGCGCCGAGCCCGGCGATGGCCGGCTCGTACCCGATCAAGGACCGCCGCCTCACCCACAACGCCCTGTACCGGACCGGCCAGTTCCCGGCCTCCGCCTGCCGCCTCCCTGCCCCGGCCGACCGCGGGCACGCGGCCGTGCGGGCGTACCTGACCAGGACCTACGCCTGTCTGAACACCGCCTGGGGCAAACACCTGCGGGCCGGCGGCCTGGCCTCGGCCAAGCCGGCGTTCACCTACATGACCAGCGGGAACGCGCCCTTCTGCCAGGGCAAGGCCGCCGACATCATGCCCGGCGCCTACTGCAACCCCACCGGCGTCATCGGCGTCTACCTGCCGGGTCCGGTCAGGGAGTACGCGCCCGAGGTGGGCTTCCTGCTGGTCATGGCGCACGAGTACGGTCACCACGTCCAGCGGCTGACCGGCGTGCTGCAGGGGGCGATGCGGGATAAGTACACCTCCAAGGCCCACGTCCTGGAAGCCCAGCGGCGCTACGAGCTGCAGGCCGACTGCCTGGCCGGGGTCTACATCGGCAGCGTGTGGGACGCCCAGAAGCGCTCGGTGCCGGAGTGGGGCGCGCTGATCGCCATCGCGTGGTCGCTGGGCGGCGAGAAGGGCAGCAAGACCAACGACCACGGCAGCCGCGCCAACCGGGCCCGCTGGTTCAACAAGGGCTTCGCCGCCGAAACCCCGTCGGCCTGCAACACCTGGACCGCCGCCCCGGCCACGGTCGCCTGACCCCGGGCAGCCCACAACGTCCCGGGGAACCGGAGGACCGGCGGAGCGGGATGGGTCGCGCGGGGAACCGGACGGCCGACGGAGCGGGGTGGGCCGCGGGGGCAGCGGCACGGAGAAGCGGGGGGTGAGGCCGCCGGTGTCACCCGGACGCCCGGCAGCGACCGAGGCCCTGAGGCCTGGGACAAACCGGGCGGTCGAGGCCACAGGCCGGGGACCGGTCGGGCCGGGGGACGGGTCGCGCTGGGAGCCGGGAGGTCAGGGGTGCGGGACTGGCTGGGGGTGCCGGGTGGGCGGGAGACGGGTTTGGCGGGGCGGTTGGGGCCGCCCCGCCGTACACCGTGATGGGGTTAGACGAGCGAGCGGGCCGTCGGGAGGATCGGGTACGGCAGCGCCGTCTCCCCCGTCAGGAACGCGTCCACCCGGGAGGCGGCGGCGCGGCCCTCGGCGATGGCCCAGACGATGAGCGACTGTCCCCGCCCGATGTCCCCGGCCGAGAACACACCCTCCACCGAGGTCATGTACGAGGCGTCACGCGCCACGTTGCCGCGCTTGTCGTAGGCGACACCCAGTTCCTCCAGCAGCACGCTCTTCTCGGGCCCGGTGAAGCCCATGGACAGCGTGACGAGGTCGGCGGGGATCTCCCGCTCGGTGCCCGGGATGGGCTTGAAGCCGTTCTGCGGGCCCTCGACCTCGACCAGCCGCAGCGCCCGGACGTTGCCCTCCGCGTCGCCGGCGAAGCCCAGGGTGGAGACGGCGTAGACGCGGTCGCCGCCGCCGTCGGCCAGTTCCTCGTGGGCGCTCTCCATCTTGAACAGCGTCGGGAACGTGGGCCACGGCTGCGAACCCGCCCTGGACGCGGGCGGGCGAGGCATGATCTCCAGCTGGGTCACCGACGCGGCGCCCTGGCGGATGGCGGTGCCGATGCAGTCCGCGCCGGTGTCGCCGCCGCCGATGACCACGACGTGCTTGCCTCGGGCGTTGATCTCTGCGTGTGCATCCGCGCCGGACTCGGGCGCATCAGATACTGCGCGGTTGGCGGGGGGCAGGTACTCCATCGCCTGGTGGACGCCGCGCAGCTCGCGTCCCTCGACGGGCAGGTCGCGCCACTGGGTGGCGCCGCCGGCCAGGACGACGGCGTCGAACTCGGCGCGCAGCTGCGCGGCGGTGATGTCGACGCCGGCGTTGACCGAGGTGCGGAACTCGGTGCCCTCGGCCCGCATCTGCTCCAGGCGCCGGTCGATGTGGCGCTTCTCCATCTTGAACTCGGGGATGCCGTAACGCAGCAGCCCGCCGATGGCATCGGCCCGCTCGAACACGACGACGTCGTGCCCGGCGCGGGTGAGCTGCTGGGCGGCGGCCAGCCCGGCCGGGCCCGATCCGACCACGGCCACGCGCCGGCCGGTCTTCACCGCCGCCGGCTCGGGACGGACCCAGCCCTCGGCGAAGGCCCGGTCGATGATCTCGACCTCGACCCGCTTGATCGCCACGGGGTCGGAGTTGATGCCGAGCACGCAGGCGGCCTCGCATGGGGCGGGGCACAGGCGGCCGGTGAACTCCGGGAAGTTGTTCGTGGCGTGCAGGCGTTCGATCGCCTCCTGGAAGTCCTCGCGGTAGACGAGGTCGTTCCATTCGGGGATGAGGTTGCCCAGCGGGCAGCCGTTGTGGCAGAACGGGATGCCGCAGTCCATGCAGCGGGCGGCCTGCTGCTTCAGCTTGGCGGCGGGGAAGTCGTGGTAGACCTCCTTCCAGTCCTGGATGCGCACGTCCACGGGACGGCGCGCGGGCAGCTCCCTGTCGTGTGTGAGGAAACCCTTCGGGTCAGCCATGGAAGCCCCCTATCCCTGAACCGCGGCGGCCATGACCGCCTCGTCGATGTCCCGGCCTTCGATGCGGGCGGCCTCGGCGGCCTGCAGGACCCGCTTGTAGTCGGTCGGCATGATCTTGCTGAATCGTCCCGGATCCCAGGTGGCCAGCAGCGCGGCGGCCACCGACGAGCCGGTCTCGGCGAAGTGCCGCTCGACCGTCTCGCGCAGGAACTCCACGTCCTCGGCGGTGGGCTCCTCGATCGCGACCATCTCCCGGTTGACCCGGTTCAGGTCGAGGTCGAGCAGGTACGCGATGCCGCCGGACATCCCGGCGGCGAAGTTGCGCCCGGTGGGGCCGAGGATGACGGCGCGGCCGCCGGTCATGTACTCGCAGCCGTGGTCGCCGACGCCTTCGACGACCGCGGTGGCGCCGGAGTTGCGTACGCAGAACCGCTCGCCCACGACGCCCCGGATGAACGCCTCACCCGAAGTAGCGCCGTAAAGGGCGACATTTCCGGAAATGATGTGGCCGTCCAGCGGCGCCGCGTCGTGCGGCCGGACCGTGATGCGGCCACCCGACAGGCCCTTGCCCAGGTAGTCGTTGGCGTCGCCGGTCAGGCGCAGCGTGATGCCGCGCGGGATGAACGCGCCGAACGAGTTCCCGGCCGAACCGGTGAACGACACGTCGATCGTGTCGTCGGGCAGGCCGTCGCCGCCCCACTTCTTGGTGACGTGGTGGCCGAGCATGGTGCCGACGGTCCGGTTGACGTTGCGGATCGGCAGGTCGAGCTTGACCGGCTCGCCATACTCGATGGCGCCCTCGGCCAGCTGGATGAGGGTGTTGTCCAGCGCGTGCTCCAGACCGTGGTCCTGGAACTTGGTCCGGCGCCGGGCGTCGCCCGCGGGCACGTCGACCTGGTGCAGGATCGGGGCGAGGTCGAGGCCGCTCGCCTTCCAGTGGTCCTCGGCGGCCGTGATGTCGAGCAGGCCGACCTGCCCGATCGCCTCGTCGAGCGAGCGGAAGCCCAGCTCGGCCAGGTACTCGCGGATCTCCTGCGCGATGAACTCGAAGAAGTTGACCACGAACTCGGGCTTGCCGGTGAAGCGCTTGCGCAGCTCCGGGTTCTGCGTGGCCACGCCCACCGGGCAGGTGTCGAGGTGGCAGACCCGCATCATCACGCAGCCGGACACGACCAGCGGGGCGGTGGCGAAGCCGTACTCCTCGGCCCCGAGCAGCGCGGCGATCACCACGTCGCGGCCGGTCTTGAGCTGGCCGTCGACCTGCACCACGATCCGGTCGCGCAGGCCGTTGAGCAGGAGCGTCTGCTGGGTCTCGGCCAGGCCGAGCTCCCAGGGCGCGCCCGCGTGCTTCAGCGAGGTGAGCGGCGAGGCGCCGGTGCCGCCGTCGTGGCCGGAGATGAGCACCACGTCGGCGTGCGCCTTGGACACGCCCGCGGCGACGGTGCCGACGCCGACCTCCGCGACCAGCTTCACGTGCACCCGGGAGACCGGGTTGGCGTTCTTCAGGTCGTGGATGAGCTGGGCCAGGTCCTCGATGGAGTAGATGTCGTGGTGCGGCGGCGGCGAGATGAGGCCGACGCCCGGGGTGGAGTGGCGGGTCTTGGCGATCCACGGGTAGACCTTGTGGCCGGGCAGCTGGCCGCCCTCGCCGGGCTTGGCGCCCTGGGCCATCTTGATCTGCAGGTCGTCGGCGTTGACCAGGTACTCGGAGGTCACGCCGAAGCGGCCGGAGGCCACCTGCTTGATCGCCGAGCGGCGGGAGATGTCGTAGAGCCGGTCCGGCTCCTCGCCGCCCTCGCCGGTGTTGGACTTGCCGCCGAGCTGGTTCATCGCGATCGCGAGCGTCTCGTGGGCCTCGCGCGAGATGGAGCCGTAGGACATCGCGCCGGTGGAGAACCGCTTGACGATCTCGCTGACCGGCTCGACCTCCTCGATCGGGATCGGGTTGCCGGGCTTGAGCCGGAACAGGCCCCGCAGCGTCATCAGCTTCTCGGCCTGCGCGTCGACGAGGTTCGTGTACTCCTTGAAGATCTCGTACTGCCGCGTGCGCGTGGCGTGCTGCAGCTTGAAGACCGTCTCGGGATTGAACAGGTGCGGCTCGCCCTCGCGCCGCCACTGGTACTCGCCGCCGACCTCCAGGCGCCGGTGCGCGTTCTCGGCGCGCGGGTAGGCCCGCTTGTGCCGCTGCGCGACCTCTTCTGCCAGTACGGCGAAGCCGACGCCGCCGAGCCGCGAGGTGGTCCCGGTGAAGCAGGCGTCGACGACCTCGGCGCCCAGGCCGAGCGCCTCGAAGATCTGCGCACCGGTGTAGGAGGCGACGGTGGACACGCCCATCTTGGACATGACCTTGATGACGCCCTTGCCGTACGCCTTGATCAGGTTGCGCACGGCCTTGTGCTTGTCGAGCGCGAGCACACCGGTGTCGACCAGGTCCTCGACGGTCTCGATGGCCAGGTAGGGGTTGATGACGCCGGCGCCGTAGCCCACGAGCAGGGCCATGTGGTGGCACTCGCGGGCCTCGCCGGTCTCGACTACCAGGCCGATCTTGGTGCGGGTCTTCTCCTGGATGAGGTGGTGGTGCACCGCGCCGGTCAGCATCAGCGACGGGATCGGCGCCATCTCGGCCGAGGAGCCTCGGTCGGACAGCACCAGGATGCGCGCGCCCTGCTCGATGGCCCGGGAGGCCTCGGCGCGGATCTCCTCCAGCCGCCTGAGCAGCGCCTCGCCGCCGCCCGCCACCGGGTACAGGCCCGAGATGGTGTGCGGGTGGAAGCCGGGCAGGTCGCCCTCGTCGTTGATGTGGATGATCTTCGCGAGCTCGTCGTTGTCGATCACCGGGTAGGGCAGCACGAGCTGACGGCAGCTCGTCGGCCCGGGGTCGAGGAGATTGCCCTCGGGGCCGAGCACGCTGGCCATCGAGGTGACGACCTCTTCCCGGATGGCGTCCAGCGGCGGGTTGGTGACCTGCGCGAACAGCTGCGTGAAGTAGTCGAACAGCAGCCGGGGCTTCTCGCTCAGGACCGCCACGGGCGTGTCGGTGCCCATCGACCCGATCGGCTCGGCGCCGTTCCTGGCCATCGGCGACAGGATGATCCGCAGCTCTTCCTCGGTGTAGCCGAAGGTCTGCTGCCGCTTGACCAGCGCCTCGTGCGTGGGGATCTCGCGCTGGCGGGCGCGCAGCTCCTCGAAGCGGACGAGCCCGGCGTGCAGCCACTCCTCGTACGGCAGCGCCGCCGCGAGCTCCGCCTTGATCTCGTCATCCTCGATGATCTTGCCACGGGCGGTGTCGATGAGGAACATCCGGCCCGGCTGCAGGCGTCCCTTGCGGACGACCTCCTCGGGCTTGAAGTCCAGCACGCCCGCCTCGGAGGCGAGCACGACGAGCCCGTCGGCGGTCACCCAGAACCGGCCTGGGCGCAGGCCGTTGCGGTCGAGGACGGCTCCGGCCAGCGTACCGTCGGTGAAGGTGATCGAGGCGGGGCCGTCCCAGGCCTCCATCATCGAGGAGTGGAACTCGTAGAAGGCGCGGCGGGCGGGGTCCATCCCGGTGTGGTTCTCCCACGCCTCCGGGATCATCATGAGGACCGCGTGCGGGAGCGAGCGGCCGCCGATGTGGAGGAGCTCCAGGGCCTCGTCGAAGGAGGCGGTGTCGGACCCGTCCGGGTCACAGATGGGGAAAAGTCGCGAAATATCGCCTGGGATGTGCGCGGACTCCAGCATCGCCTCGCGCGCCCGCATCCAGTTGCGGTTGCCCTTGACCGTGTTGATCTCGCCGTTGTGCGCCACGTACCGGTAGGGGTGGGCCAGCGGCCAGCTCGGGAAGGTGTTGGTCGAGAAGCGCGAGTGCACCAGCGCGATCGCGCTCTCGAAGCGCTCGTCGGTCAGGTCGGGGAAGAACGGCTCGACCTGGTCCGGGGTGAGCATGCCCTTGTAGACGATCGTGCGCGCGCTCAGCGAGGGGAAGTAGACGTCCACCTCGTGCTCGGCCCGCTTGCGCAGGCAGTACGCCAGCCGGTCCAGCTCCAGCCCGGACTCCCCATCGGGCCCGGCCACGAACAGCTGCTTGAAGAACGGCATGACGGCCCGGGCGCTCGGCCCGGGAAGAGCCCGGTCGACCGGCACGTCACGCCAGCCGAGCACGGTCAGGCCCTCCTCGGCGGCGATCTCCTCGATCATGCGCACGCCGATCTCGCGCGCCTCGGAGTCGCTGGCCAGGAAGGCCGTGCCCACGGCGTACTCGCCCGCCGCGGGCAGCGCGAACGGCACGTTCGCGCGCAGGAATGCATCGGGGATCTGCGTCAGGATCCCGGCTCCGTCGCCGGTGTCCGGCTCGCTACCCTTGGCCCCCCGGTGATCAAGGTTGCACAACGCCTCCAAGGCCTTCTCCACGATGCCGTGACCACGTCGCCCTGCGACGTCGGCCACCATGGCCACTCCGCAGGCGTCATGCTCGTTGGCGGGGTGGTACAGGCCCTGGGGTTCAGGGAACCCGAGGTGGGCAGCAGGCATTGAATCCCTCCCGTCGTCTCTTCGCTTGCTCTTGGTGCTTCAAAGGCGAGGGACGACGTTGGCCCTGCTGCAGTTGTGCGTTAGAGGTTACAACACGTTGCCCGAATGGTGCCCACCAGGTCCACATCGCGAACATCACACCTGTTCCGGTATACGGACACCTGTGTCCCAAACCCCGGAATTCCAGGGCCGATATGCCGCCCCGATGGAGCGCGAAAGGGCTCGAACGCCTGCTCGAAGAGGCCGGGGCCCGACACACGCTCGGTCACGTCGCCCCCACCCCCGAGACCGTGCCGCTGCTCGGCGCCCGCTTCTGGCCACCGGGCGCCCACCTGCTGAGCGTCGGCGACCACGAGCTCGGGGACTTCACGCCCGGCCTGCTCGTGGGCGAGTAACCCCAGGCGCTCGGGCTGTCACGGGTGCGGCTGTCGACGTGGCTGGTCAAGCCCCACGCGGCCGCGGTGGAGCGGGGGGCGGTAGCCGTACCGGCCGGGCTGGAAGGGGCGCGGTGGCCGGGTCAGACGGCCTTGAGGACCCTGGACTGCACGACGCGCGCCAAGGTGTCCAGGGTCACCTGTGACTGGGTGAGGTCCACCCTGGCACCCTCGGCGGCCGGGCCCACCCAGCTGACGGTCACGTAGTGGCCGAGCGCCCGCGCCTGCGCCCAGCTTCTGGCGGTGTCGAAGGCGACCGCCTGCTCCAGGAAGCCCTCCTTGCCCAGCGCCGAGACCAGGGCGTCGGCGGCGCGGCCGTCGGGCAGGTTGAAGATGACGAACTGGCCGTTGACCGCCGGGCCGGTGTAGGTGGCGCGCAGGGCCTGCGAGCAGCCGGTGGCCTCGGGTCCGGCCAGGGCGTCGGCGCAGTCGTCGAGCTGTTCGGCCGCGCCCCTGGTCAGCTCGCCCAGCTTCGCGGTGGCCGGGGGGAAGACCTCCTCGGTGGTGAGCGGGGCGGCGTCGCTCTGGCGGGAGTCGATGGCGGCGTACATGGCCGAGGTGGGCTCGCCGCGGAAGGTCGCGGGCCGGGCCGGGCCGCCACGGGTGAGGAACCAGGCGGCCAGGGCGGCGGCGAGCACGATCAGCACGGCCACGGGCGCGGCCACGCGAGCGGGAATCATCGGCGGGCTCCGGCGGGACGGTGGGTCACGAGGGCTGCTGCCCGGTGATCGCGACGACGCGGCGGTAGACGGCCTTCTCCGCTCCGCGCAGGGTGAGGGTGGCCGAGACGAAGTCGTCCTTGGGCGTGGGCTCGGCGCCGTCGGCGCGGCCGATCCAGACCACGCCCAGGTAGTGGCCGAGCGCGTAGGCGCCGCCCTCGGTGTAGCCGCCGCCGGGGAAGGATGCCTTCTCGCTCTGCAGGGCGTGGGTCCAGCCGCCCCGGTAGCCCGCCTTGAGCTCGGTGACCAGCTCGTCGGCGGCCTTGGCGTCGCGCAGGTTGAGCAGGGTGTACTGGGCCACGTAGCGGCCGTCGGAGCTGGTGTAGAGGGCGCGGGCGGCCTGGGTGCACTCGCCGTCGGCGGCCTTCTCGACCAGCGAGGGGCCCCACAGCACGGCCGCGCAGTCGGCGCCGAGCTCGTGCGCGACCAGCTTGAGCGTGAGTTTCTTCTCGTCGGCCAGCGTCTTTCCGGCGAACAGTTCCTTCTCGCTCAGCGGCTTGGCGTCCTTGGCCCGCTCGCTGATCGGCTCGAACAGCTTGGGCGAGCTCCAGCCGTGGAAGGAGTCCGGCCGGGCGGTGCCGGGCCCGCCGGCCGCGGCGGTGGCCGCGCGGTCGGGCAGGTAGCCGGTGCCCAGCGAGCCGATGACGGCCACCAGCCCCACGGCCAGGACCACGACGCCGAGCGCCGAGCCGATGATCACGAGCAGGCGCTGCTGCTCGGGCCGCAGGCCCATGTCGCTGAGCAGCGGCAGCTGCCAGTCCGACGACGGGGTACTCCGGGTACGCCGCCGCTTCCTGCTGCTGCTCCTCACAGCCCCGTTCCTCCGATCAGGTTGCCGAGCGCGAAGGTCAGTCCCGCCGCCACCGCTCCCACGACGAGCTGGCGCAGGCCCGAGTACCACCAGCTGCGGGCGGTCACGGCCGAGACGAGCGCGCCCGCCCCGAACAGCGCCACGCAGGACAGGAGCGCCGACAACGTCAGGCTGGTCACCCCGAGCAGGTACGGCAGCAGCGGCAGCACCGCCCCCGCCGAGAACGAGGCGAACGACGACAGCGCCGCCACCTTGGGCGAGGGCAGGTCCTTGGGCCCGATGCCCAGTTCGTTCTGGGCGTGCACTTCCAGGGCGCGCTCGGGGTTGGCCGAGATCTGCCTGGCCACTTCGGCGGCCAGGTCGGGCGCGACGCCCTTGGAGACGAAGTCGTCGGCGAGTTCCTGCTGCTCGGCGTCGGGGTGGCGGTCGAGCTCGCGCCGTTCGACGGCGATCTCGGCCAGGGCCAGCTCGCGCTGGCTGGCCACCGACACGTACTCGCCGCCGGCCATCGAGAACGCCCCGGCCGCCAGGCCCGCGACCCCGGCCAGGGCGATGACCTTGGTGTCGTCGGTTCCGCCCGCGACACCGGCGATGAGCGCGAAGTTCGACACCAGCCCGTCCATCGCCCCGAACACCGACGGCCGAAGCCAGCCGCCGGTGACATCGCGATGCTGGTGGTGCTGCTCCGCGCGATCATTCATCGCGGGTTCTTTTCCTCTTCCCGTACGGCTTCCGCGCCATCCTTGACGGCGTCGTCCTTGACCCCGTCGTCCTTGACCGGCTCGTCGGTCTGCGCGACGGGCACCTCGGCCTCTTCGGTCTTCGCGGGCGCAGCGGTCTTCGCGGGCTCGGCGGGCTTCTCGGGCTCGTCGGTTGCGTCGGCGGCGGGTCCGTCGCCGGTGGTGGAGGCGTCCGCCTTGGCGGGTTCGCCGTCCTCCGCCTTCTCCGCGTCGTCGGCCGACTTCTCCGCGGTGTCCGCGTCCCGGACGGTGTCGGCATTGTCGGCATTGTCGGCGTCGTCGGCCTGGTCGGCCGCGTGCGCCGGGTCGGCCGACGCGTCCTCACCCGGCGGCCCGGAGCCGTCGCGCGGCAGCACGTACTCCACGGTGTCCTTGCCGCGCGTCGCGAAGAAGAAGGCGAGCGCCGCGACGAACAGCACGATCGCGGTCCACTGGTTGATGCGCAGGCTCAGGAACGTCACCGCGTGGTCCACGCCGCCGACGGGGTCGATGCGCAGCCCCTCGATCCAGAAGCGCCCGAGGGTGTAGCCGGCCACGTAGAGCGCGAACAGCCGCCCGTGCCGCAGGGTGAAGCGTTTGCCCGCCCAGATGAGCACGAAGGCGAGCACGAGGTTCCAGATGGACTCGTACAGGAAGGTCGGGTGGTAGAGCCCGTCGACCGTGCCGTCCTTGTTGATGTCGATCTCCAGCCCCCACGGGAGATCGGTCGGCCCGCCGTAGAGCTCCTGGTTGAACCAGTTGCCCCAGCGGCCGATCGCCTGGCCGATGGCGATGCCCGGCGCGACCGTGTCGGCCACGGCCGACAGTGAGATGCCGCGTTTGCGGCAGGTCAGCCAGACGCCGACCGCGCCCAGCGCGACCGCGCCCCAGATCCCCAGCCCGCCGTTCCAGATGAACAGCGCCTCATACGGCTCGTTGGGGGCTTCGGGGCCGAAGTAGAGCTGCCAGTCGGTGATGACGTGGTAGAGCCGGCCACCGATGAGACCGAAGATCACCGCGGGCACGGCGATGTCGATCATGGTGCCGGGCGCGCCGCCACGGGCGCGCCAGCGGCGCTCGCTCATCCAGACGGCGATGATGACGCCGAGCACGATGCAGAGTGCGTAGGCCCGGATCGGAATCGGGCCGAGATACCAGACCCCTTGGGGAGGGCTGGGAATCGAGGCAACAAGGGGCATGTCAGGTGAGGGTAGCGGACCGGCGGGCTACTTGGCTGCGTTGAGGACGGCCTCGCGCAGCTCCGACGGGCGGAAGAGGACTTCGTTGTCCATCTCGACGCCGTTGAGCTTGACGGTGGGTGTGCCGGTCAAGTTTTGCTCCTTGTTGACCTTGTCGCTGTAGCTCTGCTGGACACCGGCGTACTGCTGCTTGGTCACGCACGGCTCGAAGTCGGCCGCGGTGATGCCGGCGTCCTTGCCCCACCCGACGAGCTGGTCGATCTTGAAGCCCTCGACGGTCTCGCTCGGCTGCTTCTCGAAGAGGGTGTCGTGGAAGGCCATCCACTGCTTGCCGTCCTTCACGCAGCGGGCCGCGGCCCCGGCGCGGATGGAGTTGCCGCGCGTCGGCTCCTCGCTGAAGATCGTGATGGGGTGGTAGACCACCTTGGCCTTGCCCTCGGCGGCCAGGTTCTTGAACGTGGACCCGCTGACCCGCTCCAGCTCCTTGCAGGCCGGGCACTGGAAGTCCTCGTAGATGTCGATCACCGGCTTGTCGACCCCGGCGTTGCCCATCGTGACGCCCGCGTCGGCCGCGACGGTGATCGGCGCGAGGTTGGCGCCCGTCTCCTCCGACTTGGAGCGGTTCATGTTCCAGAGGACCCCCGCCCCCAGCGCGGCCACCGCCACGACGCCCGCCGTGGTGTAGGTGATGATCCGCCGGCGCTGCTCCCGCTTGCGATCGGCGGCCTGCTGCTCCTTGATCCTGTCGCGCGCCGACTTCTCGCGGTCGCCCTTGCCCATCAGTCGTTCTCCTTGTCATCCACCGTGTGCAGTCCGAGGGCCCCGTCGAGGGCGAAACGCCCCGGCGGGAAACGCGCGGCCCAGACGCCGAGCACCACCAGCCCGAAATCCCGCAGGATGTCGATCAGGTACGTCGGCTCCTGGCCCTTCTTGAGCTCGCCGCCACCCCCGAAGCAGCCGCAATCGATCTTGTAGCCCTTCGCCCACGCCCAGGCGATGCCGAAGACGAAGGCGAGCATGAGCAATGCCCCGACCACCGCCACCACCCTGGTCATCAGGCCGATCACGAGCAGGATGCCGATGATGATCTCCACGATCGGCAACGCGTAGCCCACGATGGTGGCCAGCGACTCGGGCAGCAGCTGGTACGCCTTGACCGCCACCACCGAGTCGGACGGGTTGCCGATCTTCAGCCCCCCGGCCACGATCAGCACCACGCCCAGGACCAACCGGGCGACGGTCGTGACCCAGGGTATCGCCGATCTGACGTTGCGTGACGATGACGACGCGGCCACGGTGATCTCCTTCATGTCTTCGCCTGCGACAGCGCACAGTACTCGCAGGACATCCGATCACGGGCTGGATAAGCGTCGGCTAAGGCAAAATCCTTCCTCATCCGCACCGGAACAGGGCATCGCCCCAGTCCGCGTGGTCGTTGCCGATCCCGTCGCCGCCGTCGCCGGCGACGAGTTCCACGAACCGCGCGCCGCGCACGTCGGCGCTCAGCTCGTGGGCCGGATCGGGCCCGCGCAGAACCGGCGTCTCCGCCTTGACCGCCCCGTCGGCCAGCACGGTGTAGCTCACCGACCCGCGCGGCGCGGCCTGCGAGTCGTCGACGCCGACGACGGCGGTGAAGGCGGCGCACCGTCCGCCCAGGTAGTAGCGGATCCTGGCGGGCGCGTGCGTCCCGAGGCCCTTGGCGAAGACCCGGCCGCCGACGGTGAGCGGCGAGCCGTCGCCCTGGGCCCGGTCGCCGTTGGACTGGTCACGCTCGACCGGCCCCCAGCCGTTGCCGGCCACCACCCACTCCAGGTCGCCGGCGTAGGCGTCGGCCGTGGGCGGCGGCGGGAGCGTCCTGACGACCGCGAGGCCCGCCACGCTCTTGCCCGCGTACGCGGCGACCGCCTTCAGCTCGTAGCTGTCGTGGGCGGCGTCGGCGGGCGGGGTGACCTTCCACACAGTGGTGAGCGCCGCGCCCGGCTCGACGTCGCCGCGCCCCTCCCCCTCGACCTTCCAGCCGGGCGGCCCGGTGAGGCGTACCTCGACGCCGCGGGCGGGCGCGTCCTCCAGGTTGGTGAAGACGGTGGTGACCTCGTTGGCGACGCCCTGCTCCACGCTCGGCGCGGCCGGCCTGACCTCCAGCGTGGCGCAGGCGGCGGGCTCGGCGACGGGTCCGAGGTCCTTGACGGCGAAGTCGTCGAGGATGAAGTCGGCGCCCGGCTGCTCGGCGCGCAGCGAGCGCAGGCCCACCCAGGCGTCGCCGCACCCGGCCACGACCCGTTCGGTGAAGCGGGTGGTGGAGCGCTGCTCGGGGATCGGGGTACGCCGGGTCTCGACGCTTCTGCCGCCCTTGTCGTATCCGGTCACCCAGGTGTAGGCGTCGGCCAGGGCGTTCTGGTAGGCGAAGGAGACCTCGTAGGCGTGGCCGTTCACGAACCGGGCGGTCTGCGGGACCGTCCGGTAGACCAGGCCCTGCCGTTCCTCGTGGACCTTCAGCGACCAGTCTCCGGCCAGCACGTCGTCGACCGCCTTGCCGTTCCACCCCTTCTGTGTGTACGGCTCGCGCCGCTGCGCCAGGTGGGTGCGGGCGTCGAAGGACCCGCCCGCGTCGCCCTTGACGAACGGCCCCCAGCCCGCCTCCGGCGCCTCGAAGCCGTCCTGCCCCGCGGTCGTCGCGACCACGCGGGCGTCGTCCACCAGCACGGCCCCCTCCCCGTCCGCCGCCGCGATCCGCAGCGTGACCGGCCCGGCGGGGGCGGTGAAACGCACGCGGACACGCTGGAAGTAGGTGTCGTGCTTCTCGTCGGAGGCGATGTGGTTCTTGGCCGTGGACCTGTCCAGCCGGACCTTCCGCCCGCCGATCTCCAGGGTCACGGCGCGGGTGCGGCCCGGCTCGATCTCCACGAACGCCTCGGCGGCGTAGCGGCGGCCGGGACGCAGGCCGGTGACGCGCTGCTCCAGCGCGGCCGGCGCGCCGCCGCCGAGGTGGGCGTGGCGCTGGCCGAGGTCGTTGACGCGCAGGCTCACCGGGCCCGTCGTGGTCCAGGCGCGCTCGCCGTTGAAGCCGGGGTCGCGCAGGCCGCTGCCCTCGCCCCACCCGGGCTCGGGCTGCCGGGGCGGATCGCCGGGGTAGAGCACGTACGGCACGCCGGGCTCGGCGGTGATCGTGATCCGGCCGCCGGACGGGGTGAGCGTGCCCTCGGCGACCCGGCCCTGCGGGGTGAGCCGGTAGATCCTCATCGGCCGGTCGGCCGCCCAGGTGGTCGGGCCGCCCGCCGGGTTGTAGTGGTAGGACCTGCCCTCCCACGGCAGCAGGTAGGCGGTTCCGTCGAGGACCTTGCGGTCGTTGACGAACAGTTCGCGCCTGCCGTTCGTGAGGGTGCCGCGCACGCCGTTCTCGAAGAGGATCTCCCCGTCCGTCCACTTCGTGATCGGCTGCCGCTGCAGGAACTTGACCGGCAGGTTGTGCTCCCAGATGTTGCGGTAGAAGGCGTTCCAGTCGTTCTCGGCGGTCCAGCCCTCGAACTCGACGATGCGGGCGTTGCCGAGGATGGGGTGGGCGTTCCAGACGTCCTTCTGGTGGTTGCGGATGAAGCGGATGATCTGGGAGTTCAGGCCCTTGTTGGTGACGCCGCCGTAGTTGAGGTCGGTGGCCCAGTGGGCCCATAGCGACGAGCGTTCCAGCTTGTCCGACCACTCCGTGGTCACCTGCCAGCCCTGGCGGCGCAGTTCGGCCAGCGTGCGGTCGGCGACCCAGCCGAACGGCCGGAAGACGTCCACGTACAGGACCGACAGGTTGCGGTCGGTCTCCTCGCGCAGCCGCCGGAAGCGCTCGGCGAGCGTTCCCGCGGTCAGGTCGCGGCGCTGGTCGATGCGGTAGGACTGGTCGAGCCAGTTCCAGCCTTTGACGTTCTTGTCCACCAGGGTCTCGCTGAACGTCTTCGCCTCGGGGTAGGACTCGGTGGCGTTGACGTGGACGCCGAAGCCGGCGTTCCATCGCCTGCCGGTCTTCAGCAGGGTGTTGAGGTCCTTGAGGCCGCCGGCGCGGGTGTTGTAGTTGCCGCCGTAGTCCGGGTGGGCGGAGTCGTGGCCCTCTGACTGGTAGCCCTTCAGGAGGGCGAGCTGGCCCAGTCCGTCGGTGGCCAGCGCGATGCGTTTGACGTCGTCCAGCGTGCGCAGGAACGGATGGGTCGCCTGGCTGCTGAAGTTGAACGGGATGTGCGTCACCACGCGCCCGCTCGTCTCGCCCGCGCCGGGCGGGGTGACGGCGATGTCGCGGAAGGCGATCGCGCCGTCCTGCCAGTCGAGCGTGCCGTCGCCGTTGGCGTCGGGGGTCACGACCACCTTCGCCCAGGGCAGTTCCTCGGTGAACGGCGCGCCCGCCGCCCGGTAGGTCCACTGCCCGCTCCACACGCCCACCCGGACCACACCGTCCGCCCCCTTGCGCGCCTGGTGCCACAGGCGGGCGGCGTCCTTGTCGGTGGCGCCGGCGGGCTGGTCGTAGACGGAGTTGGTCTCGACGGCGGCGGCCAGCCGGTCGGTGTTGACGATGCCGTAGGTCGCGCCGATCGGTTCCGCCTCCGGCTCCGTGACCTTGGCGAACACGTCCGCCGTCCGCGTCGAGTTCGGATCCAGGCGGGTGAACGCCGTCGCCGCGCCCGGCTGGTCGCCGCCCACCGACACCAGGTCGTGGCCGGGCAGGTCGATCGTGCCCAC
The DNA here is from genome assembly GCF_042740555.1 of Nonomuraea sp. NPDC059007. Classification (NCBI taxonomy): domain Bacteria; kingdom Bacillati; phylum Actinomycetota; class Actinomycetes; order Streptosporangiales; family Streptosporangiaceae; genus Nonomuraea; species Nonomuraea sp. NPDC059007. Next base: position 214,574 of record NZ_JBHYJD010000003.1, read on the forward strand.
GCGGAAGGCCGGGGTGTCGCGCACGGCCACGACGGCGAAGGTCGCCACCCGCCGTTTCACGCTGATCGCCGCGTCGAGCTCGACGCCGCCCAGGCCGGCGAAGGTCAGCCGGTAGCGGGCGGACTTCCCGTCCGTGCCGGTGAGGGCCACCGTGACCGGGTACGGCCGGCCGTTCAGCACGACGGCCGGCAGCGCCGTACTGCCGCCCAGTCGTGCCCCGCTCGCGCGGTCGGTATAGCCGAGCACGCGCGGAAAGCCCGGATCGACCTCGACGGCGAGCTCGCCGGAGGCGAGCGTCAGGGGGCGTGCGACCTGTGCGGGGCTGGGCAGGATGCGCTGAACGCCCGGTTGCGGCGCGCCGGTCGCGGACTCCTCCGGCGAAGGCAGCTCGTAGGTCGGCGCCCGAGGTGTGGCGGGCGGCGGCTCGGGATCGGGCGCCGTCCTGAGCGGGAACGGGGTTGTGAGCGGGGGCGGGGGCGGGTCGGGCGGAGCGGAGTGGGCCGGGGCGGCCATGGCGAGGGACAGCACGGCGGCGAGCGGCCCTGATAACCAGCGACGCAAGGGATCCTCCTCCTGGAACCCCCATTGTCCTCCTATTTGACATGAAGTTTGACAAAAAGTCCTGACTTAACCGAAACGTTGGGCGCGAAATTCACTCGGCGGCATCCCCGTCCGGCGGGTGAACAACCGGGTGAAGTACGCCGGATCGTCATACCCCACCCGCCGCGCGACCGCCGCCACCGGTAGATCGGTCCCGGCCAGCAGATCCTTGGCCTGGTTGAGCCGGACCGTCAGCACGTAGTCCTTGGGACTGCACCCGGTCAGCCGCCGTACCCGCCGCCGCAGCTCGGCCAGCGGCAGCCCCAGCCGCCTGGCGTGCTCGGCCACCGGGATCGGCAGGCAGGCGTCCCTGGCGAGCGTCTCCAGCACGCCGTCCGGCCCCTCGTCCACGCGGGCGTGCCGCAGCGCCACCAGCACCTCGTGCACGACCGCCGACGTCTCCACCTCCAGGTACGGGCTGCCGCGCCGGCACGCCTGGAGAATGCGCCCGATGGCGCGGGCGGCCGGCTCTGGCGTGGTCAGCGGCGTCACCGGCCGCCCGTCGCCCAGGAACCCCAGCTCGGTGTAGGCGGCGACGGCCGAGCCGGTGAAGTCGACGAACCACTCGGTCCAGCCGGGCGGGTGCGGCGCGTAGTGGTGCCGGACGCCGGGACGCAGCCAGAGCACGGCGGGCGCGGCCACCTCCACGGGCGCGCCGCCCGCCTCGGCGAACCAGCCGCCGCCCTCGGTCACCACGACCGCCACGTGGTTCTGCATGGTGCGCGGGCCCACGGTCGGCAGCGCGCCGTCCTGGTGGCCGACGCCCAGGCAGACCAGGCCGAGACCGCGGTGGGCCGGGCCGGGCGTGAGGTAGTGCATCCACTGCCGGTACGGCTGCGCCATCCTCACGCCCTCCTCCACGCCGGGAGGGGATCCTAGCGGTTCACCCGCAGGTGAACTGGGCCCCTCCCCAGTCGCCGTGGTCGTTGCCGTTGCCGTCGCCGCCGTCGTCCACGACCAGGTCCACGTACCGGGCCCCGGTCAGGTCGGCGCGCAGTTCGTGGGCGGCGTCGGCGGCGCGCAGGACCGGGCTCTGCGCCTTGACCGCCCCGTCGGCCAGCACGGTGAACCGCACCGACCCCCGCGTGGGCTGCGCGTCGTCCACGCCGGTGGCGGCGGTGAAGCCGGTGCAGCGTCCGCCCAGGTAGTAGCGGATCGTGCTGGGCGCGTGGACGCCCAGGCCCTTGGCGTAGGCGACGCCGCCGATGGTCAGCGGCCGGCCGTCGCCCTCGCCCTGCTCGCCGTTGGACTGGTCCCGCTCGGCCGGGCCCCAGCCGTTGCCGGCGCTGACCCAGTCGTGGTCGCTGGCCCACGCCGTACCGGAGGGCGGTGGCGGCAGCGTCCGCACGGTGACCGCCGCCTCGACCCGCTTGCCGCCGTAGACGGCGCTCGCCCTGAGGTCGTAGGCCCGGTAGGGGGCGTCGGGCGGCGGCGTCACCTTCCAGGTGGTGGTGAGCGCGGCGCCGGGCTGCACGGTCCCGGTCCCCTGCCCGCCGACCTGCCACCCCTCCGGTACGGCCAGCGTCACGCCCACCCCGGCCGGTGCGTCCTCCAGGTTGGTGAAGACCGTCGTCACGTCGTTGGCCACCCCCGGCTCCAGCGTGGCCGTGCCGGGCCGGACCTCCAGCGAGGCGCAGGCCAGCGGCTCCTGGGCGGGGCCGAGGTCCTTGACCGCGAAGTCGTCGAGGATGAAGTCGGCCCCGGCCTGCTCGGGCCGCAGCGAGCGCAGGCCCACCCAGACCTCGCCGCACCCGGCGACCACCCGTTCGGTGAAGCGGGTCGTGGAGCGCTGTTCGGGGATCGGGGTGCGCCGGGTCTCGACGCTTCTGCCGCCCTTGTCATAGCCGCTCACCCAGGCGTACGTGCCCGGCTGGGCGTTCTGGTAGGCGAAGGAGACCTCGTAGGCGTGGCCGTTCACGAACCGGGCGGTCTGCGGGACCGTCCGGTAGACCAGGCCCTGCCGTTCCTCGTGGACCTTGAGCGACTCCTCGCCGCCGATCACGTCGTCCACGGTCTTGCCGTTCCATCCGGCCTGCGTGAACGGGGCGTGCTTCTGGGCGATGTGCGTGCGCGGGTCGGTGCTGCCGCCCGCGTCGCCCTTCACGAACGGTCCCCAGCCCTGGTCGACGTTCTCGAAGTCCTCGACCGGGCCGGGCTTGACGGTCGTGACCAGGCGGACGTCGTCCACGCGGACCGCGCCGTCACCGCCGCCCGCGCCGAGGCGGAGCTTGGCGTGGTTCCCGGTCGCGGTGAAGACGACCTTGACGCGCTGGAAGTAGGTGCCGTGCTTCTCGTCGGCCGCGACGTTGTTCCTGGCCGTGGAACCGCTGATGCGCGTGGCCTGACCGCCGACCTCCAGGGTGGTCTCACGGGTCTTGCCCGGCTCGACCTCGATCCAGGCCGAGGCGCTGTAGGTGCGGCCGGGGGTCAGGCCCTTGAGGTTCTGCCCGATCGCGGCGGGCCGGCCGGCGGCCAGCAGCGCGACCCGCTGCCCCTTGGCGTTCTTCTCGATCGAGACCTGGCCGGTACGCTCCCACGCGCGCAGGGTGTCGTCGTTGAAGCCGGGATCGGCGACGCCGGAGCGCTCGCCCCACTCGGGTGTGTCCTGCTTGGGGGCCTTACCGGGATACAGCACGTACGGCACGCCGGGCTCGGCGGTGATCGTGATCTTGCCGCCGGACGGGGTGAGCGTGCCCGCGGGGACGCGGCCCTGGTCGGTCAGCTTGTACAGGCGCATCGGCCGGTCGGCGTCCCAGGTGGTCGGGCCGCCCGCCGGGTTGTAGTGGTAGGATCTGCCCTTCCACGGCAGCAGGTAGGTGGTGCCGTCCAGGATCTTGCTGTTGCCGAGGAACAGCTCGCGCCTGCCGTTCCTGGCCGTTCCGGTCACGCCCTCGCCGAAGACGATCTCGTCGGCGTTCCAGTCGAGGATCGGGTAGTGCTGCAGGAACTTGGCCGGAAGGTTGTGCTCCCAGATGTTGCGGGTGAAGGCGTTCCAGTCGACCTCACCGGTCCAGCCCTCGAACTCCTCGATCCTGGCGTTGCCGAGGATCGGGTGGGCGTTCCAGACGTCCTTCTCCTGGTTGCGGATGAAGCGGATGATCTGGGAGTTGAGGCCCTTGTTGGTGGCGCCGCCGTAGCTCATGTCCGTGGCCCAGTGCGACCACAGCGAGGCGCGTTCCAGCTTGTCCGACCACTCCGTGGAGACCTGCCAGCCCTGGCGGCGCAGCTCGGCCAGCGTGCGGTCGGCGGTCCAGCCGTGGCTGTAGTACACGTCGACGTAGAGCAGCGCGAGGTCGCCGCCGGTCTCCTCGCGCAGTTGCCCGAACCGCCTGGCCAGGTCGCCGGTGGTCAGATCGGTGCGCTGGTCGATGTAGTACGACTGGTCGAGCCAGTTCCAGCCCTTGGCGTCCTTGTTCACCAGCGTCTCACTGAACGTCTTCGCCACCGGGTAGGCCTCCGTGGCGTTCACGTGCACGCCGAAGTCGGCGTTCCATCGCCTGCCGGTCTTCAGCAGCGTGTTCAGGTCCTTGAGCCCGCCGGCGCGCTTGTTGTAGTTGCCGCCGTAGTCCGGGTGCGCCGAGTCGTGGCCCTCCGACTGGTAGCCCTTCAGGATCGCCAGCTGGCCCAGTCCGTCGGTGGCCAGCGCGACGCGTTTGACGTCGTCCAGCGTGCGCAGGAACGGGTGGGTCGCCTGGCTGGCGAAGTTGAACGGGATGTGGATGGCCACCCGGTCCTTGGTCTGCTCGGCGCCCCGCGCCTTGACGCCGATGCCGCGGAAGGCGATCGCGCCGTCCTGCCAGTCCAGCGTCCCGTCGCCGTTCGCGTCGGGCGTCACGACCACCTTCGCCCACGGCAGTTCCTCGGTGAACGGCGCGCCCGCCGCCCGGTAGGTCCACTGCCCGCTCCACACGCCCACCCGGACCACACCGTCCGCCCCCTTGCGCGCCTGGTGCCAGAAGCGGGCGCGGTCCACGTCGGTGGGGCCGGAGGGACGGTCGTAGGTGGAGTTCGACTCGATCGCCGCGGCCAGCCGGTCGGTGTTGACGATCCCGTAGGTCGCCCCGACCGGCTGCGCCTCGGCCGCCGTCTGCGCCGTGACCTTGGCGAACACGTCGGCGGTCCGCGTCGAGTTCGGATCCAGCCGGGTGAACGCCGTCGCCGCCCCCGCCTGGTCACTGGCCACCGAAACCAGGTCATGACCGGGCAGGTCGATCGCCCCGACCCGGAAGGCGGCCGTGTCGCTCACCTTGTCGATCCTGAACGTCGTGGTCCGGCCCCGCACCCCCACCGACGCCTCCAGCGCCACACCGTCGAGCGCGGCGAAGGTCAGCCGGTAGCGGGCGGTCTTCCCGTCCGTGCCGGTGAGCGTCCCCGTCACCGGGTACGGCGTGCCGTTCAGGACCACGACCGGGGCGGTGGTACTGCCGCCCAGGGTGGCGCCGCCGGCCCGGTCGGTGTAGCCGAGCACCCGGGGAAAGGCCGGGTCCAGGGAGACGGACAGCTCCCGCGAGGAGATCGTCACCGGATCCGCGACGGCCGCCGACGGCACCAAGGGGCTGGACAGCGCCTCAGAGGGGGACGAGGTCGTGGGCGGTGCGGTGGGAGGCGCGGTGGGCGGTAGGCGGACGTCCGGCGGGGCGTCGGTGGGCGAGGGCTCCCGCGCTCCCGCGCCCTCCGGTGAGGCGGCTGAGGCCGCGGGTGGGAGCTTTTGCGGCCCGCCGGTCTCCGAGGCTCGTTGTGCGCCGGTCTGCGCGGAGGGGTGTGCGGGGGTGGCCTGGGCGGGGGTGGTGGTGAGGGTGGCGAGCGCGAGGAGCCCGGCTAACGCGGCGGATCGTCGACGCATGTGCGTCCTTTCGTGCGAAGGGTCCGTGCCGCCACCCTGGCGCGATCACCGGACCGCTTCTATGGACAAACCATGCGCCTTGTTGCACTTTTGCGCCCTGGCTCCGGTGAAAGCACACACAAACGAAAAGCGCGGCCCCGGGAAACCCTGGGTGGCCGCGCTTCGCCGTACCGGAGATCAGGCGTGGGAGCGGACCCCCGCGGCCATGTCGCGCGCCAGCTCGGCGCAGGCGGCGCGGCCCGCGGCCTCGTCGGGCGCGTCGAGCAGGCGGCGGATGAAGGCGGAGCCGACGATCACGCCGTCGGCGTAGGCGGCCACCTCGGCCGCCTGCGCGCCGGTGCCGACGCCCAGGCCCACGCAGACGGGCAGGTCGGTGTGCGCGCGGGTGCGCTCGACCAGGCCTTCTGCGGCCACGTTCACGCTCTCGCGGGCGCCTGTGACGCCCATGAGCGAGGCGGCGTAGACGAAGCCGGTGCAGCACTCGACCACGGCCTTGATGCGCTCCTCCGTGGAACTGGGCGCCACCAGGAAGACGGTGTCGATGCCCGCCTCCGCCGAGGCGGTGCGCCACGGGCCGGACTCCTCGGGCGTGAGGTCGGGCGTGATCGTGCCCACCCCGCCCGCACTGGCCAGGTCGCGGGCGAAACGCTCGGCGCCGTAGCGGTCGATCGGGTTCCAGTAGGTCATGACGAGCGTGGCGGCCCCGGTGGCGGCCACCCCCTCGACCGTGCGGAACACGTCGGCGATGCGGGTGCCGTTGGTCAGCGAGCGGTGCACCGCGTCCTGGATGGTGGGACCGTCCATGAGCGGGTCGGAGTACGGCAGGCCGATCTCGATGACGTCGCAGCCCGCCTCGACCAGGGCCGCGGCGGCGGCGATGGCGCCGTCCTTGGACGGGAACCCCGCGGGCAGGTAGCCGACGAGCGCCGCCCGGTTGTCCGCCTTGGCCTTGGCGAACACCGTCTGAAGAGTGGTCATGATCGTGAACCCTAGAGGTTGAAGTACTTCATGGCGGTGCCCATGTCCTTGTCGCCGCGCCCGGAGAGGTTGACCAGGATGGTCGCCTCCGGGCCCAGCTCACGGCCGAGCTTGAGCGCTCCGGCGAGCGCGTGGGAGGACTCGATCGCCGGGATGATGCCCTCGGTCCTGGCCAGCAGCGAGAACGCCTCCATGGCCTCGGCGTCGGTGATGCCGTGGTAGGTGGCGCGGCCGCTGTCCTTCAGCCAGGCGTGCTCCGGGCCGACACCCGGGTAGTCGAGACCCGCGGAGATCGAGTGGGACTCGATCGTCTGGCCCTCGTCGTCCTGCAGCACGTAGGTGCGCGAGCCGTGCAGGACGCCGACCGAGCCGGCGGTCAGCGTGAGCGCGTGCTCGCCGCTGGCCAGGCCGTGGCCGCCCGCCTCGTAGCCGTGCAGCGCGACGTCCTTGTCGCCGATGAAGGCGTGGAAGATGCCGATGGCGTTGCTGCCGCCGCCGACGGCGGCGCAGACGGCGTCCGGCAGGGCGCCGGTCAGCTCCAGCATCTGGCGGCGCGCCTCCACGCCGATGATGCGGGCGAAGTCGCGCACGATCTCGGGGAAGGGGTGCGGGCCGGCGACGGTGCCGAAGAGGTAGTGGGTGGTGTCGACGTTCGTGACCCAGTCGCGGAAGGCCTCGTTGATGGCGTCCTTCAGCGTCTGCGAGCCGTTGGTCACCGGGATCACGGTGGCGCCGAGCAGCTTCATCCTGGCCACGTTGAGCGCCTGGCGCTCGCAGTCGACGGCGCCCATGTAGATGACGCACTCCAGGCCGAGCAGGGCCGCGGCGGTGGCGGTGGCCACGCCGTGCTGGCCGGCTCCGGTCTCGGCGATGACCCGCTTCTTGCCCAGGCGCTTGGTGAGCAGCGCCTGTCCCAGCACGTTGTTGATCTTGTGGGCGCCGGTGTGGGTCAGGTCCTCGCGCTTGAGGATGATCCGGGCGCCGCCGGCCTGCTCGCCGAAGCGCGGGACCTCGGTCAGCGTGGTGGGCCGGCCCGCGTACGTGCGCAGCAGGTGGTCGAACTCGCGCAGGAACCCCACGTCGTTCTTGGCCGTCTCGTAGACCGAGGCCACCTCGTCGAGCGCCGGGATGAGCGCCTCGGGCACGTAGCGGCCGCCGAAGATGCCGAACTTGCCGTGCACGTCGGGGTCGTCGCCGTAGGCGCCGTTGCCGGCCAGGTCGGCGGCCGTGAGGATGGAGCCGTCTTGTGCCACTGCTATCCCTCTGATCCGTGGTCGGGGCGCGTCGCTGGGTGGGCGCCGGCGGTCACGAGCGCCTCCACGGCCTTGCGCGGGTCCTTGCCGGTGACCAGGCTCTCACCCACGAGGACGGCATCGGCGCCGCCGCGCGCGTAGGCGAGCAGGTCGTGCGGGCCGCGTACCCCGGATTCGGCGATCTTGATGATGTCGTCGGGGATCATCGGCGCGATCTTGCTGAAGACGTCGCGGTCGACCTCCAGCGTCTTCAGGTCGCGGGCGTTGATCCCGATGATCCTGGCCCCGGCCGCGATCGCGCGCTCGGTCTCCTCCACGGTGTGGACCTCGACCAGCGGCGCGAGCCCGATCGACTCCGCCCGCTCGATCAGCGACACCAGCGCCTCCTGCTCCAGGGAGACGACCATGAGCAGCGCCAGGTCGGCGCCGTAGGCCCTGGCCTCCCACAGCTGGTAGGCGGTGAGGATGAAGTCTTTACGCAGGATCGGGATGTCGACCCGGGCGCGCACGGCGGCCAGGTCGTCGAGGCTGCCGCCGAAGCGGCGCTGTTCGGTCAGCACGCTGATGACGTGCGCGCCGCCCGCTTCGTAGTCGGCGGCGAGCGCGGCCGGGTCGGCGATCGCGGCGAGCGCGCCCTTGGACGGGCTGGACCGCTTGACCTCGGCGATCACCGACACCCTGTCGCCGCCCAGTGCCGCATAGGCGTCTCTGGGGGTGGGAGCCCGCCCTGCCCGTTCCTTGAGCTCGTCAAGCGACACGGCCTGCTGTCGTGTGGCCAGGTCCGCTCGCACCCCGTCGAGGATGTCGTCGAGCACACTCACGCGCTGGGGTCCCTCCGGTCGGCAGTGTTGGGGGCGGCTGAGAGTTCGCTTCGCGTCCGCTCCCGGCCTGCTCTTGCGATGGTATCGGCCCGGTCGCGCTCACCTCACCATCGGGGCCCGCCTACGGAGCCAAAAAAGCCCCAAACGGAAGATTTCGCACGACCCAATAGACGATCACGACCGCGAGGAAGGCCCAGATGTAGCCGGGATGGGCGAGGGTCGTCCGCCTGGGCGACCCCTTCCAGGACCGCACCAGCCACCGGCCCCACCAGAACAGCAGGAACGGCACGACCGCGACGGCGAGCGGGTTGAGCCCCAGCGCGGCCACCGGGTCGAGGTGGGCCAGCGCGTGGATGGTCCGCAGGGTCCCGCAGCCGGGGCAGAACAGCCCCGTGCCGAACGCCTTCTCGGTCAGCCACAGGAACGGGCAGGTCGGATAGTGCCCCGGCTCGTTCGGGTCGACCGCGCCGACGAAGGCGAAGACCGCCGCCGTGCCCGCGGCGACGCCGAGCGGCGGGAGCACGGCCTTCCAACGGTCCGCGGCCCGCCGCTCGAGGTTCGCAACGCTCATGAGGTCAAGTATCGCCTTTAGTACGACGAGTAGCTGCTGGACACGGCGGCCGCGATGATCACGAAGTAGATGATCAGGCCGATGATGAGCAGCACGTAGTAGATGATGCCGCCGATCAGCGAGCGCTTCCACCAGGTCTTCGCCTCCTCGGAGGCCAGCATCGCGCCCTGGTAGTCACCCGCCTGCCACTTGGAGTTGACCTGCGACGACTTCACGATCGAGACGATGCCCAGAGGAAGGCAGCAGAAGATCGTGGTCAGGATCGCCGCCACCAGGTGGTTGTCCGGCGGCGTCTGCCCGCCCCCGTAACCGCCGGGCTGGCCGTAACCGCCGCCGCTCGGGGGTTGCTGGCCATAACCTCCACCGCCGGGAGGCTGCTCGCCGTAGCCCCCGCCGCTCGGAGGCTGCGCGCCGTAGCCTCCGCCGGGAGGCTGCTGGCCGTAGCCGCCGCCGCTCGGCGGCTGCTGGCCGTATCCCCCACCGGGGGGCTGGGCACCGTAACCGCCGCTGCCGCCCTGGTTTCCGTAGCTCATGACTGGAGACTCCTCGTGTGGTGCTTGTGGCGAGTTGCCCGCCGCAGCATAGCGACCTACCACGCCCCACATGGGGAATTATCCGTCATAAGGATGATTTGTGACCTGACCGCAAGGAGGGTGTCAGTAGCTCGTGCCCGCCGCGCTCGCCAGTCCGAACATCGCCAGGATGAAGCCGCCGAACACCAGCCAGCCGATCACCCACGCCACGATCGTCAGGTAGGAGGTGATCAGTCCGGCCACGGCCAGACCGTGCCCCTCACCGCCGTTGCGCTTCACCTGGGCCAGCGCGACGTGGCCGCAGATCGCGCCCGGGATGCTGGTCAGGCCGCACAGGAACAGGCCGACGATGCCGAGGATCAGCGAGGTGATGGCCATGGCGTTCGTCTGGGCCGGAGGCTTGGCGTAGCCCGCGGGCTGGCCGTAGGCGGGCTGCGCGTAGACCGGCTGCTGGGCGTAGGCCTCCTGGGCCTGGCCGTAGCCGCCGGAGGGCTGGCCGTAGCCGTAGCCGGGCTGTTGCTGCGCGTAGGGATCCGGCTGGCCGTAACCGCCGCTGCCAGGCTGAGGCTGGCCGTACCCGCCCCCGCTGCCGGGCTGCTGACCGTAGCCGCCGCCACTGCCGGGCTGCTGGCCGTAACCACCACCGCTACCCGGTTGCTGGCCATAACCGCCACCGCTACCGGGCTGCTGGCCATAACCGCCGCCGCTGCCGGGCTGCTGCTCGTAGCCGCCGCCGTTTCCCGGCTGCTGGCCGTATCCCCCGCCGGGCGGCTGCGCGCCGTAACCGCCGCTGCCGTCCTGGTTGCCGTAGGTCATGCTGCCGCGCCCTTCGTCATCGTGGCCCCTTGCACGGAAGCGTAGGTCAGGAACCTCGATCGACACCGAGAGCCCCCGAGATTTCGGGACTCAGCGCGTGGGATCGTCGCCTCTGTCCAGAGCGTCCCACATCGAGCGGTCGTCCGCAGGCCGCTCCCCCGCGGGTCGCCGGTCGTAGCGGGCGGACATGGCCGTCCAGCGCCCGCCGCGTACCACCGCCATCACGCCCCCCACCAGCACCAGCGCCGCGCCGACGCCCGCCACCACCGGCCAGAGCATCTCGATCGTGTACGCCGGATCCGTCACCCCATGAAGCGCCGGGACGTTCCTCGCCCACCCGGCGATCGACCCCTGCGACAGCGCCGAGAACGTGATCCATCCGAGGCCCGCGCCGCACAACCCCAGCAGCGCGCCCACCACGCGGCGCATCGCCCCCTTGGTGGCCAGCACCGCCACCACACCGGCCAGCGCCGCCAGCCCCACCGCGGTCAGGCCGCCGCTCAGGTCGCCGCCGGTCCCTGCGGCGGTGACCCCGCCCGTTCCCGTGGCCGAGCCCGCGGCGCGCACCCAGACGCGGCCCGCCGCCAGCAGCACCAGCAGGCAGCCCGCCCCGGTGGCCGCCGCCCAGACCCACGTCTCCCTGTTCACGGCAGCAGCGCGTCCGCGTCGAAGCAGGTACGGTCGCCCGTGTGGCAGGCGGCGCCCACCTGGTCCACCTTGAGCAGGACCGTGTCACCGTCGCAGTCGAGCGCCACCGCCTTCACGTGCTGGACGTGGCCGGAGGTGTTCCCCTTCACCCAGTACTCCCGGCGGCTGCGCGACCAGTAGGTGGCGCGGCCGGTGGTGAGCGTGCGATGCAGCGCCTCGTCGTCCATCCAAGCGAGCATGAGCACCTCGCCGGAGTCGTACTGCTGGACGATCGCGGGCACCAGCCCGTCGGGGCCGCGCTTGAGCCGCGCGGCGATGTCGGGTTCCAGGGACATGCCGCCATTCAACCAGCCCCGCCTCCTGCTTCTTCCCCCACTCCCCACCCCTCCCGCGTCGGGCCCGATCCCGAGGTACGGAGTTCGGGTTCCCGGAGAGCGGAGGCGTCGACATGCGGAAGGGGGTGGAGAGCGGGGGTCAGGAGTGGGCGGCGGAGATCCAGGAGGCGTGGAGGCCGGCGTAGACGCCCTCCTCGCGGACCAGGTCGTCGTGCGCCCCCCTCTGCACCAGCCGGCCCCCGTCGAACACCAGCACCTCGTCCGCGTTCTCCGCCGTGGACAGCCGGTGGGCGATGGAGATGGCCGTGCGGCCCCTGGTGACGCCCTCCAGGGCGCGGGCCAGCCGTACCTCGGTGGCAGGGTCGACGGCGGAGGTGGCCTCGTCGAGCAGGAGGAGGTCGGGGTCGGCGAGGTAGGCGCGGGCCAGGGCGACGAGCTGGCGTTCGCCGGCCGACAGCGACTCGCCGCGCTGCCCGACGGGGGTGTCGAGGGCGGCGGGCAGGCCGTCCACCCAGTCGGCCAGGCCGAGCTCGGTCAGCGCGAGGGCGATCTCGGCGTCGGTCGCGGACGGCCGGCCGTACCGGATGTTGTCGGCGAGTGTGCCGTCGAACAGGAAGCCGTCCTGCGGCACCATCACGATGCGCTCGCGCAACGACGAGAAGCGGATCTCGCGCAGGTCGTGGCCGTCGATGGTGACGCGGCCCGCGGCGGGGTCCATGAGGCGGGTCAGGAGTTTGGCGAACGTCGTCTTGCCCGATCCGGTCTCCCCCACGATCGCCACGCGCGAGCGCGGCGGGATCTCGACGGTGACCTCTCGAAGGACGGGCTCGCCTCCGGGGTAGGCGAAGTGCACGTCTTCGAACTTGACGGAGATGGGGCCGCGGGGCAGTTCGGCGCCCTTCTCGCCCGGGTCGGCCACGTCGGGCGGGGTGTCGAGGACGCCGAGGATGCGCCGCCAGCCGGCGACGGCGTTCTGGGCCTCGTTGAGCACCTCGGTGGCGATCTGGAGCGGCGAGACGAACAGGGTGACGAGGAACAGGAAGGCGACGAGCTTGCCGGCCGAGATGCCGCCGGACAGGCCGAGCTGGACGCCGAGCAGGACGATCCCGGCGATGGCCAGGGCGGCGACGATCTCCGTCAGCGGGAAGACGAATCCGACGATCGTCTGGGCCCTGATCTGGGCGGAGCGGTTGGCGTCCACGCTGGTGTCGACGCGTTCCGCGGTGCGGTTCTCGGCGGCGTAGGCGCGGATCACGGCGGCGCCGACCACGGACTCGCTGACGGCGGCGAGCATGTCGCCGGTGCGTTCGCGCACGACGGTGTACGCGCGCGACAGCAGCCGCTGGAACCGCGGCAGGGCGATCATCAGCGGGATGAAGCAGATCCACACCAGGAGGGTGAGCTGCCAGGAGTAGATGAACATGAGCACCGTGGCCACGAGCAGCTGCCCGAGCGCCACGATGATCATCAGGCCGCCCCACTGCATGAAGGTGCTGATCTGGTCGACGTCGTTGGTGACGCGGGAGACCAGGGCGCCGCGGCGTTCGGTGTTCTGGGTGAGGACCGACAGGTCGTGCACGTGCCGGAACCCGCGTACGCGCAGCGTCGCCAGGGAGGACTCGGTGGACTTGTAGAGCCGGACGTTCATCAGGTATCCGGCCAGGGCCGTCAGGATGACCGCGACGGCACAGAGCGCCACCGCCCCGAAGATGTACGAAAGATCGGGCTTGCCGCCCTTGAGGCCGGTGTCGATCGTCTGCTGCACCGCGATCGGCACGATGATCTTGCCGACGGTGGCGACGACGGCCAGGGCCATCGTGCCGATCAGGCCGTTGCGGAACTCGGGGGTCAGGGACAGCCCCCGCCGTACCGTGGCCAGCGCCGTGCGCTCCACTCCCCGCAGAGCCATCAGGCGCTCACCCCTTCTTCTTCATCGGCCTCGATCGCCGCCCGCTCGATCTCCTCGCGCTCGTAGGCGGTCACGAGGTTGCGGTAGCCCTCGCTGCGGGCCAGGAGCTCCTCGTGGGTGCCCCGGTCCCCGACGCGGCCGCGCTCCAGGAAGACCACCTCGTCGGCCAGGGCGATCGTGGCCATCCGGTAGGCGACCACGACCGTGGTGGAGGATTCCGCGGAGTCGCGCAGGCCGTACAGGATCTTGGCCTCGACCTGCGGGTCCACGCTGGAGGTCGCGTCGTCGAGTATCAGCAGGCGCGGCCGGCGCACGATCGCGCGGGCCAGCGCGATCCGCTGGCGCTGGCCGCCGGACAGGGTGGTGCCGCGCTCGCCGACGCGGGTGTCCAGGCCGTCGGCCAGCCGTGCGACGAAGCCGTCCGCCTGCGCCAGCCGCAGCGCCGCCCACACCTCCTCGTCGGTGACCTCCAGGCCGAGCGCGACGTTGCCGCGCACGGTGTCGTCGAACAGGAACGTCTGCTGCGGCACCAGCGCCGCCGAGCGGGCGATCGCGCCGTAGGCGAGCTCGCGCAGGTCCTCGCCGTCGAGCCGGACCGCGCCGTCGCCCGGGTCCACCAGCCGCACCAGCAACTGGGTGAGCGTGGACTTGCCCGACCCGGTGGGTCCCACCAGCGCCACGGTACGGCCGGCCGCCACGTCGAAGCTCACCCCGTGCAGCACCTCGCTGTCGCCGTAGGCATAGGAGACGTCGTCGACCTGGAGGGAGGCGGGCCGCGTGCCGGCGGGTTCGGCGGAGCCGTACTCCATGGAGCCGCTCGCGTCGAGCACGGCCTGCACCCGCGTCCAGCCGACCACGCTGCGGGGCAGTTCCGCCAGCACCCAGCCGAGCGCCCTGATCGGGAAGGACAGCAGCGTGAACAGGTAGGCCACCTGCACCAGCTCACCCGAGTTGATCGAGCCGGACGACAGCCGCATCGCGCCCACGGCCAGCACGACGAGCACGCCGAGCGTGGGCAGCGCCTCCAGCATGGGGTCGAACAGGCCGCGCACCCGCCCGACCGCGATGTTGGCGTCGCGCAGCTCGTGCGCGCGCCGCTGGAAGCGCTCGGTCTCCAGCGCCTCGCGGCCGAGCGTCTTGACGACGAGCGCGCCGTCGAAGCTCTCGTGCGCGATCTCGCTGACCTCGGCGCGCAGTTGCTGGGCGCGGGTGGCGAGCGGGCTGAGCTTGCGCTGATAAATCAGATTCAGTACGGCTATCGCCGGAAAAATCAGGAAACCGACCAGCGCCAGAGCCGGGTCGGTGAACAGCATGGCGATCGCGGCCGTGAACAGCATGACGATCACGCCCACCGCCATCGGCAGCGGGGCAAGCGGCGCCCAGGCGGCCTCGGCGTCGGCGCTGGCGTTGGACAGCAACTGGCCGGTGGGGTGCTGGTGGTGCCAGGACAGCGGCAGCCGCAGGTACTGCTTGGTGACGTCGCGGCGCGAGCGCGCCTGCATGCGGTACTGGACGACACCGGCGAAGATGCGCCGGCCCGCCACGCCGATCGACTTCAGCAGCGCGGTGCCCATGATCAGCAGGGTGGCCGACCAGAGCACCCCCGCGGTGATGTCGCCCTGCTCGAAGGCGGGCAGGACGGCGTTCTCCGTCGCCCAGCCCAGGGCCCACGCCGAGGCCACGGTCATGCCGCCGTACAGGCCGCTGGCCAGCACGGCGATCGCGAACACCGCCTTCTCCGTGCGGATGGCCACCCCAAGGACGCCCAGTCCTTGACGCATCACGGCCGAGGTGACCTTGCTCGCCACTCGGGGGGATTCCTTCCCAACGGGGATATTTCTACATAGTGACTATCACGGCTGATCACCCCGTTATTCCCACAGGTAGGCTGGGCCCCGTGACTCACGCCCGTGCCGAACGCTCCGCGATCTGCGATCTGCTCGACCAGACCGGCCCCGACGCGCCCACCCTGTGCACCGGGTGGACGACCTACGACCTGGCCGCGCACCTGGTTCTGCGGGAACGCCGCCCGGACGCGGCGGCGGGCATCGCGCTCAGGCCGCTGGCCGGATACACCGCCTCGGTGCAGAACGGGCTGAAGGCCAAGCATCCCTTCCCCGAACTGGTCGGGATGGTCCGCAAGCCCGGCGGCTTCTACGGGCTGCTGCCGTTCCTCGACGAGACGGTCAACACGCTGGAGTTCTTCGTCCACCACGAGGACATCCGCCGGGCCCAGCCCGGATGGGAGCCGCGCCCGCTGCCCGACGACTTCGAGCGCCTCATCTGGAAGCGGCTGGCCATGGGGGCCCGCCTCATGCTGCGCAAGTCGCCCGTGGGCGTGGTCCTGCACCGGCTGGGCGGCGGCGTCGCGCTGGGCGGGGCGCAGGAAGGGCCCAAGGTCGAGGTGACCGGCCGGGCGGGCGACCTGCTGCTGTTCTGCTTCGGCCGCCAGCAGCACGCCCGCGTGGACCTGACCGGCGACGAGGACGCCGTGGCCCGCCTCCTCAACGCCTCCCTCGGCGTCTAGGAGCCCGGGGCCCGCTTCGACGACATGTGCTCCTGGGCCACCCGCCGCAGGGCGCCCACGATGGCGTCACCCAGGCGGGTGCCGAGGGCGACGATCTCGACCGCCTGCTCGCGGTCCTCGACGTCGCCCATCACCCGCATGTCCACCTCGGCGATGCGCTCGGCGGCGTCGGCGTAGTCGCCGAGCGCGGCCACCATGTCCTGGCGGCCGAGTTCGTCCAGCGCGGCCAGCACGCCCACCAGGGTGCCGATGGCGGGGTTGCGGCCGGCGTCCTGCCACCCCTTGCGCTCCAGCAACTCGGCCACGATCCGCTCCGCCTTGTCGCGGTGAGGTCCCGGGCGGGGGTGGTCGTGGGTGGTGACGGTCTTCTGCGCCTCCCCCATCAGGTCGAACAGGGCGACACGCGGGTTGTCGAGGTGCGCGGCGAGGTCGCGGATGGCGGCGATGCCGAGCCCGCCGTACTCGACGAGGGCGCGCACCAGGCGTAGCCGCTTCACGTGCGCCGGCCCGTACTCGGCCTGGTTACGGCCGACCGGACGGCCGGGCTCCAGCAGCCCCTCCCGCAGGTAGTACTTGATCGTCGGCACGGGAACCCCGGTCGTCTCGCTCAGCTCTGCCATCCGCACGCCTTAATCCTCCTCTTGCCAATGTTGGATAGCTTAGCTATAGATAGTGGAAAGCATTACTATCCACTTGCTCCGGGGGACCTTCCATGCACCGCCCACTCGTGATCTTCGGCTTAGCCATGGCCGCGCTCTCGCTCGTCACCGGCGCCGCCCTGCTCATCGACGACCGCACGCTCGACGGCATGCCCCTGTGAGCCAAGCCGCTGAAGTTCGCCGTCTCCTTCACCATCTACTCCTTCACCTGGGCCTGGCTCCTGTCCCTGCGGAAGGGCAAAGGCCGCTGGGGCCACCGGGCCGGGACCGTCCTGGCCGTCACCGGCGCCGCCGAGGTGGCGGTCATCCTCGCGCAGGCGGCCCGGGTCAGGCACAGCCACTTCAACGTCGCCACCCCGCTCGACTTCACCCTGTGGGTCGGCATGGGCGTCACCATCGCCGTCCTCCTGCTGGCCAACATCGCCGCCGCCGTCGCCGTCCTGCTCGACCGCCCCGCCGACCGGCCGCTGGCCCGGGCGATCGGCGCCGGCCTGATCGTCTCCACGATCGGCCTGGCACTGGGCGGCCTGATGGCGTTTCCCGCCGAGGGCCAGGAGGGCGACCTCATGGGCGCCCACAGCGTCGGCCTGCCCGACGGCGGCGCCGGCCTGCCCGTGCTCGGCTGGAGCACCCTGGCCGGCGACCTGCGCGTCCCCCATTTCGTCGGCATGCACGCCCTGCAGATCCTCCCCCTGCTCGCGCCCCTGACCCGCAAACTCCACGACACGGTACGGCTGCGCCTGATCGTCGTCGGCGGCGCCGGCTACACGGCCCTGCTGGCGCTGCTGACCTGGCAGGCGCTGCGCGGCCAGTCGATCGTCCGCCCCGACGCGCTCACCCTGACCGTCGCCGCCGCCCTGGCCGTGGCCGTCGTGTCCGCCGCCCTCGCCGCGCTGCGCCTGCCCACCCTGGAGAAGTCCCGATGACCGAGACCCTGTTCACGCTCAGCTTCGTGGCGGCCGCGCCGTTCTGGGCCCTGATGATCGTGGCGCCGGCGTGGCGGGTGACCCGGGCGGTGGCGGCCTCGCCGCTGATCGTGCTGCCCGCGGTGGCGGTCAACCTGGTCCTGCTGCTGCCTCTGCTGGGCGCGTTCTGGCCCGTGGTGACGCGGCCCACCCTGGCCGGGCTCCAGGCCCTGGTGGCCTCGCCGGAGGCGCTGGCGGCGCTGTGGGCCCAGATCATCGCCTGGGATCTTTTCGTGGGCCGCTGGATCTATCTCGACAGCCGCGAACGGGGCCTGCACCCGCTGCTGATGGCCCCAGTGCTGTTTCTCACGATCCTGCTCTCTCCCATCGCCCTGCCCCTCTACCTGGGACTCCGTCTCACGACTCGGAATTGCGGCGTGGCAGGCGCACCCCGGGGCGACAAAGCCCGTACCATGACGTAGGAAAGACGCCCCCCGGTTATGATCAAGAACATCTTCACAGAAGATGCCAGTGATCGCCCAGATCCGGGTATATACGGCTGGGAATGGACTGCAGGAGGCCCCCCATGCAGGTCAAGAAGGTGGTCACATACGTCGCGGTGGCGTTCGTGATCTTCTACTTGTTCACCCGGCCGGCCCAAGCCGCCGCCGCCGTGAACGGCGTGTTCGACGGAATCGTCAATGGAGCGAACCAACTGGCCGTGTTCTTTACCAACGTTCTGAACTGAGGAACGTCTTCGTCTGCGGAAGTCGCTTCCTTGAGCTGCCGGTTCGTGCTACGCAGACAGGATGGAAGATCGTCAGAGCGTCACCAGGGTCCATCAGCCTGATCCCGCCGTCAACCGCATTCTGGAACGCGCGGAGATCGATGGGATCGAGCTGATCCGGTTCCTCTACGCCGACCACGGCGGTGTCATCCGTGGCAAGGCGGCGTCGCGGTCACTGCTGGCCGAACGGCTGGAGACGGGGATCGGGCACACGGTGGCCATGATGGCGATGAACATGCTCGACCAGCTCCAGGAGGTCGAGCAGCTGGGACCCGTCGGCGAGGTCAGGCTCGTGCCTGACCCCGCGACCTTCGTGCCGCTCCCCTACGCGCCCGGCGCCGCCGCGATGATGGCGGACCTGCGCCAGGCCGACGGCAGTCCGTGGGACGCCTGCCCGCGCACCTTTCTCAAGGACGCCGTGGCCACCCTCGACCGTGCGGGCTACACGCTGGTGGCCGCCTTCGAGCCGGAGTTCACGCTCGGCCACCGCCGGCCCGACGCCGACGGCGGACCCGACCGGCTCGTCCCCCTCGACGACACGCTCTGCTACGCCGCCACCGGCTTCGACACCGCCCACGACTACACGATGACCCTGGTCCACGCCCTCGAGAAGCAGGGGCTCCAGGTCGAGCACTACCACCCGGAACTCGGCCCCGGCCAGCAAGAACTGTCCGTACGCCACGCTCCCGCCCTCCGCGCGGCCGACAACCACGTCATCTACCGCGAGACCGTGCGCGGCGTGGCCGTGCGCATGGGCATGTGGGCCTCGCTGGCCCCGAAGCCCCTGGTCGAACAGGCCGGAAACGGCGCCCACCTGCACCTGTCGCTGTGGCGCGAGGGCCGCAACCTCTTCGCCGACGACGACGTGCGCGGCTGGTTCGTCGGCGGCCTGCTCGCCCATCTGCCCGCCCTGACCGCGCTCACCTGCGGCAGCGTCAACAGCTTCCGCCGCCTGGGCCCGCGCATGTGGTCCAGCGGCTACGCCGTCCACGGCCCGGACAACCGCGAGGCGGCGGTCCGCGTGTGCTCCCCGCTCGGCGCCGGCGGCGAGACCAACCTGGAGCTGAAGCCCTCGGACTCCTCGGCCAATCCGTACCTGTCGCTGGGCGCGGTCATCCACGCCGGGCTGGACGGCATCCGCCGCGAGCTCGACCCGGGCGAGCCGGTCACCGTCGACCCCGACACCGAGCCGGGCCGCTACCCGCGCCTGCCCGCCACGCTGACAGAGGCGCTGGACGCGCTGGAGGCCGACGAGGTGCTGATGGCCGCCCTGGGCGAGCTGCGCGCCCGCGCGTACCTGGCGGTCAAGCGCTCGGAGGCGGCGGCGTTCGGCGAACACGACGCCGCCTTCGAGCTCTACAACCACATGCGAGCCTTCTAGCGCCGCACGCGTCTTCAGCCGCGGGCGCGTCTCCGGGACCCGCGCGCGCTCTAGGCCTGACCGGTCTCGAAGCGCTGGATCTTCGAGCCGTCCGGGGTGAGGACGAAACGCCAGCGGGTCTTCATCTCGCCCCACGTGTCGTTGCGGAACCGGGCGAGCATCGACAGCCCGTCCGGCTCCTGCGACTCGACGGTGAAACGGCCTCCGGCCGAGAAGATCTCCCGCTCGGTCCACTGGCCGAGATCGCGGTCGGAGCCGTCGTCGGACATGGTGGCGTCCGGGGCCAGAAGCGCCTCGAACGCCGCCCTGTCGCCTTCGTTGATGGCGGCGACGAACGCCGCCACCACCGGATTGTCAGCGGTCATACCGCCCTTTATCCCCGGACGGGGTATCCCGCCGTCCGCAGAGTGTCCTTGACCTCGGAGATCTTCAGCGTGCCGAAGTGGAACACCGAGGCCGCCAGCACCGCGTCGGCGCCCTCCGCGACCGCCGGCGGGAAGTGCTCCAGCCGGCCCGCGCCGCCGCTGGCGATCACCGGGACCCGGACCGCGGCTCGCACGGCCCGGATCATCTCCAGGTCGTAGCCGTCCAGGGTGCCGTCGCCGTCCATCGAGTTGAGCAGGATCTCGCCCACGCCCAGTTCCTCGCCGCGGGCCGCCCACTCGACGGCGTCTATCCCGGTGCCCTTGCGGCCGCCGTGGGTGGTGACCTCGAAGCCGCTGGCCGTACCGGGAGCACGCCGCGCGTCCACCGACAGCACCACGCACTGCGCGCCGAAGCGGCGCGAGCACTCCGTCAGCAGTTCGGGACGGGCGATCGCGGCGGTGTTCAGCGACACCTTGTCCGCGCCCGCCCGCAGCAGCCGGTTGACGTCCTCGACCGCGCGGATGCCGCCGCCCACGGTCAGCGGGATGAACACCTGCTCGGCGGTCCTGCGGACCACGTCGAGCATCGTCTCCCGCTCGCCCGACGAGGCGGTGATGTCGAGGAAGGTGAGCTCGTCGGCGCCCTCGGCGTCATAGCGCCGCGCCAGCTCGACAGGGTCGCCCGCGTCGCGCAGGTTCTCGAAGTTGACGCCCTTGACCACGCGTCCCGCGTCCACGTCCAGACACGGGATGACTCGTACCGCGACCGTCATGCTCTCTGCGCCTCGATCTCGATCTCGACGAGCATCCGCGGATCGACCAGACCGGCCACCCGCACGCCCGTGCACGCCGGCCGCACCCGGCCGAACACCTCGGCGATCGCGGATCCGACCTGGTCGAAGTGGCGGTGCTCGACCACGTAGTACCGGACCATGACGACGTCGTCACGGGTCAGCCCACCCGCCTCGACCGCCTCCAGGGCGATGCCCATCGCCGTCATGCTCTGCCAGTAGGGATCGCCGACGTGCTGGACCTCGCCGTCGACAGTGGCCGTGCAGCCGGAGACGACCACCCGGTCGCCTACGACGACGGCTCTCGCGTAGCCGTAACGCTCCTCCCAGACTCCGCCCGAGAACACCCTCGTCCCGGTTCTTTCCATGCTCACGCTGCCCATCACGCCCCCTCCCAACGAACTAAACGCGGACCGCATCCAGCGCGTTCTCCAGCGTGAACGCCCGAGCGTAGAGCGCCCTGCCCACGATGGCGCCCTCCAGACCCTGCGCCACCAGGCCGGACAACGCCACCAGGTCATCGAGGCTGGAGACGCCGCCGCTGGCCACGACCGGCCGCTCGGTGCGCGAGCAGAACTCGCGCAGCAGCTCCAGGTTCGGACCGCGCAGCGTGCCGTCCTTGGTCACGTCGGTGACCACGTAACGCGGGCAGCCGTCGGCCTCCAGCCGTTCGAGCGTCTGCCACAGGTCGCCGGCCTCGTGCGTCCAGCCCCGCGTGGCGATCGTGGTGCCGCGCACGTCAAGGCCGACCGCGATCTTGTCGCCGTGCTCGGCGATGATCTTCCGGCACCACTCCGGGTTCTCCAGCGCGGCGGTGCCGATGTTGACCCGGCGGCAGCCGGTGGCCAGCGCCGCCGTCAGCGAGTCGTCGTCGCGGATGCCGCCGGACAGCTCCACGTTCACCTCCAGCCGGGCGATGACCTCGGCGATCTGCGCGTGGTTGCTGCCCCGGCCGAAGGCGGCGTCGAGATCCACCAGGTGGATCCACTCCGCGCCCGCCTCCTGCCAGGCCAGCGCGGCGGCGAGCGGGTCGCCGTAGCCGGTTTCGGTTCCCGCCTCACCCTGGACCAGGCGTACGGCCTGGCCGTCCACCACGTCCACGGCCGGGAGCAACACAAGCGACATTCAGATCCTCCGGTTGAAGGCAAGGGTCACGAAGACAGGGACGAACAACACCGAGAAGACGAGCACCCCGAAGCTCACCGCCGGCGCCCGCCAGATCAGCCACACCAGCAGTTGCACGAGCAGGAAGACGCCGACCACGACGGCGTTCTGGACGCGGTGGCGGCGGGCCAGCAGCCCGCCCTGGCGGGCGAAGCGCACCGGCCGGGGAACCAGCCGGCCGAGGCGAGCACGGCGGCGCGCCGCACGCGCCTGCCGCACCTCGTTGCGCCGCATCGCCTGTGCGCGCTCGGCCTCGCGCACGGCGCGCCGCCGCGCACGTTCCTTGCTCACCGCGTGTTCACAGGGTGCCGACCCAGTTCTTCAGCAGGACG
The DNA here is from genome assembly GCF_042740555.1 of Nonomuraea sp. NPDC059007. Classification (NCBI taxonomy): domain Bacteria; kingdom Bacillati; phylum Actinomycetota; class Actinomycetes; order Streptosporangiales; family Streptosporangiaceae; genus Nonomuraea; species Nonomuraea sp. NPDC059007. Next base: position 236,792 of record NZ_JBHYJD010000003.1, read on the forward strand.
GCTCCCGCGTCCCCGGACTTCTCCGGGTGGAACTGGGCGGCCATGAGCGGCCCGTTCTCCACGGCGGCCACGAACGGCACGCCGTGCTCGGCCCAGGTGACCAGCGGGTGGCCGAAGCCGTCGCCGGGCACCAGTTCCCACTCGCGTACGCCGTAGGAGTGCACGAAGTAGAAGCGCTCCTCCTCGATCCCGGCGAACAGCACGCTGCCGTCGGGCACCTTGACGGTGTTCCAGCCCATGTGCGGCAGCACCGGAGCCTCCAGCCGCTCGACGGTGCCCGGCCACTCTCCGCAGCCGTCGGTCTCCACGCCGTGCTCGACGCCCCGCGCGAACAGCACCTGCATGCCGACGCAGATGCCCAGCACCGGACGGCCGCCGGCGAGCCTGCGCCCGACGATCTCGTCGCCGCGCACGCCCTTGAGCCCGGCCATGCACGCCGCGAACGCGCCCACACCGGGCACGACCAGCCCTTCGGCGTTCAGCGCCGTGTCGTAGTCGGCGGTCACCGTCACCTGGGCGCCGGTCCTGGCCAGCGCGCGCTCGGCGGAGCGCAGGTTGCCCGAGCCGTAGTCGAGCACCACGACGTTCCTGCTCACCACCACAGCACCCCCGCCGTGATCGCCATGACGCCGCCGAGGGCGCAGAACACCGCACCGAGCTTCAGCCCCTGTTTGACCAGCGAGAACACGCCGCCGAACAGGAACAGCCCGATGAACACCATCGCATAGGCGATCATGTTCTCGCTCATAGGACGCCCTTGGTGGACGGCACCCCGCTGGCGCGCGGGTCGCGCTCGCTCGCCGCGCGCAGCGCGCGGGCCAGGGCCTTGAACTGCGCCTCCACGATGTGGTGGGCGTTGCGGCCGTAGGGGACGTGCACGTGCAGGCAGATCGCCGCCTGCGCCACGAACGACTCCAGGATGTGCCGGGTCATCGTCGTGTCGTACGCGGGGCCGATCATCGGCGCCATGCCCTCCGGCTCGGAGTGCACCAGGTACGGCCGGCCGGACAGGTCGACCGTGACGTTGGCCAGCGCCTCGTCCAGCGGGCACGACGCGTTACCGAACCGCCGGATGCCCGACTTGTCGCCCAACGCCTGCCGGAACGCCGCGCCCAGGGCCAGCGCCGTGTCCTCCATCGTGTGGTGGGAGTCGATGTGGAGGTCGCCCTCGGTCTTGACGGTCAGGTCGAACAACCCGTGCTTGCCCAGCTGGTTGAGCATGTGATCGTAGAAGCCCACCCCGGTGGACACCTCGACCTGACCCGTGCCGTCGAGGTCCACCTCGACCAGCACCGTCGTCTCCTTGGTGGCCCTCTCCACGCGGCCGATACGGCTCACAGAACTCCCTCCAGAGCGGCGCGGAACGCCGCCATCTCCTCGCCGGTGCCGATCGAGACCCGCAGCCACTCCGGTGGCCCGACCTCGCGGATGAGCACTCCCCGCTCCAGGAGCCCTCGCCACACCGCCTCACGATTTGCGAACCGTCCGAACAACACGAAATTGGCGTCCGAATCGGCGACCGTCAACCCCTGTCCGCGCAGCCATTCCACCGTGGCATCACGCTCGCGCCGCAGCGCCGCCACGCCGCCGAGCAACTCCTCGCGGTGGCGCAGCGCCGTACGCGCCGCCGCCTGCGTCAGCGTCGACAGGTGGTACGGCAGGCGGACCAGCAGCAACGCCTGCACCACCACCGGATGCGCGGCCAGATACCCGACCCGCGTCCCGGCCATCGCGAACGCCTTCGACATCGTCCGCGTCACGATCAGCCGGGGAAACTCCGGCAGCAGCGTCAGCGCCGACGCCGTGCCCTCCCGGGCGAACTCGGCGTAGGCCTCGTCCACGACCACCATGCCCGGCGCCGCCTCCAGCACCGCCCGGATCGTGGCCAGCGGCAGCGAGGTGCCCGTCGGGTTGTTCGGCGAGGTCAGGAACACGATGTCGGGCCGGTGCTCCTCGATCGCGGCCACCGCCTTGCCCGGATCGAGCGTGAAGTCCTCCTCACGCGACCCGTCGACCCACTCCGTGCTCGTGCCCGAGGTGATGATCGGGTGCATCGAGTAGGACGGCTCGAAGCCCAGCGCGCTGCGGCCGTGGCCGCCGAACGCCTGCAGGATCTGCTGGAGCACCTCGTTGGAGCCGTTGGCCGCCCACACCTGCTCGCCGCCCAGCCCGTGGCCGAGGTACGCGGCCAGCTCCGCGCGCAGCTCCACGGCGTCGCGGTCGGGGTAGCGGTTGAGGGTCGAGGCGCTCCTGCGCACCTCCTCGGCCAGGTCGTCGACCAGGGCCTTGGAGGGCGAATAGGGGTTCTCGTTGGTGTTGAGCCGGATCGGGACGTCGATCTGGGGCGCGCCGTACGGCGTCTTGCCCCGGAGATCGTCGCGCAGCGGCAGGTCTTCCAGCCTCACGGGTTAGGCACTTCCCAGTCGAAACGGGCGCGGACCGCCGCGCCGTGTGCGGGCAGGTCTTCGGCGTCGGCCAGCACCGACACGTGCGCGGCGGCGCCCGCCAGCGCCTGCCTGGTGTAGTCGACCACGTGGATGCCGCGCAGGAACGACTGCACCGACAGCCCACTGGAGTGACAGGCGCAGCCGCCGGTCGGCAGCACGTGGTTGGACCCGGCCAGGTAGTCGCCCAGCGAGACCGGCGCGTACGTGCCCACGAAGACGGCACCCGCGTTGCGCACCCGCGCCGCCACCGCGGCGGCGTCGGCGGTGTGGATCTCCAGGTGCTCGGCCGCGTAGGCGTCGACCACCTTCAGCCCGGCCTCGACGTCCGACACCAGCACGATGCCCGACTGCCGGCCGCCCAGCGCCTCGGCGATGCGCTCGCTGTGCTTGGTCGCCTCGACCTGGCCCGGCAGCTCCTTCTCCACCGCCTCGGCCAGCTCGACGCTGTCGGTGACCAGCACGGCGGCGGCGATCACGTCGTGCTCGGCCTGGCTGATCAGGTCGGCGGCCACGTGCACCGGGTCGGCCGTGGAGTCGGCCAGGATCGCGATCTCGGTCGGGCCGGCCTCGGAGTCGATGCCGATGCGGCCCTTCAGCAGCCGCTTGGCCGCCGCCACCCAGATGTTGCCCGGACCGGTGACCATCGTCGCGGGCGCGCACTCCTCGGTGCCGTACGCGAACATCGCCACCGCCTGCGCGCCGCCCACGTTGTAGACCTCGTCGACGCCCAGCAGCGCGCAGGCCGCCAGGATCGTCGGGTGCGGCAGCCCGCCGAAGTCACGCTGCGCCGGGCTGGTGACCGCCAGCGAGGCGACCCCGGCCTCCTGCGCGGGAACCACGTTCATGACCACGCTCGACGGATAGACCGCCCGGCCGCCCGGCACGTAGAGCCCCACCCGGTCGACCGGCACCCAGCGCTCGGTGACCGTGCCGCCCGGGACCACCTCGGTGGTGGTGTCGGTGCGCCGCTGGTCGCGGTGGACCTTCCTGGCCCGCCTGATCGACTCCTCCAGCGCCGCCCGCACCCTCGGGTCGAGCTCGGCCAGGGCCCGGTCGATCTCCTCCTTCGCCACGCGTGTGGAGGCGATCTCGACACCGTCGAACCTGGCGGTCAGCTCCCGTACGGCTGCCGCCCCACGATGGCGCACGTCCTCGCAGATGGGCCGCACCTTCTCCAGGGCGGCCTCGACGTCGAGCTCGGCGCGGGGCAGCACGTCGCGCAGGTTCTCCGGCAGGGAACCGCGCATGTCGATACGGGAAATCACCCTCCCAGTCTACGGAGTCCAGCAGCCCATCCCCGTATCGTCCACGATGCGGACGGTTTGTACGCCAGCACAGCGCGTGGCCGACGACTTGGTGGTTCAGCACGAAGCACAAACGCACGCGGGAGGCGGAGGGTTACGGAAAGCGATTTCGAGGCCCGGGAGGAACCAACGGCATGGGACTCGCCGAGACCACCCCCACCATGACGTCGGCGCAGGTACGCAAGACCGCCGCGCTCACCGTCGGCCTGCTCATGGGCGTGTGGGTGATCGACTACATCGACCGCGTCATGATGGCGGTCGCCCTGCCGTTCATCGGTGCAGAATACGACCTCAGCAAGACCGAGCAAGGCTGGCTCATCACCGTCTTCTCCCTGGTGTACCTGCTGTGCCAGGTGCCCGGCGGCATCCTCGCCGACCGCTTCGGCGCCCGCCGTCAGCTCATGGTCTCCCTCGTGCTGTGGTCGATCTTCACCGCGCTCACCGGCCTGGCCTGGGGCCTGGCGGCGCTCCTGGTCATCAGGGCGTTGTTCGGCGTCGGCCAGGGACTGTTCCCCGGCGCCTCGTTCAAGGCCATGGCCGAACGCACCACCCCCGCGAGCCGCGCCACCGCCGCCGGATCGATGCTGGCCGCCAACCAGCTCGGCGCCGGCGTGGCCCCGCTCATCGTGGCCCCGCTCATCCTCCTGCTCGGCTGGCGCCACACCTTCTGGGTCACCGCCCTCGCCGGAGTGATCATCGGCTTCATGCTGTGGAAGATGCTGCCGCCCGCGCTGCCGTCCCACCTCAACGGCTCCGACCGCACCGAACGGCAGGGCGTGCCCCTGTCCCTCGTGCTGCGCTCGGCCTCGGTGTGGAAGTTCGCCGCGCTCTTCTGCGCCGCCAACATGCTCGGTTACGGAATGATGACCTGGGTTCCCAGCTACCTGCTGGAGGAACGCGGCATCTCGCTCATCAGCACCGGCTTCATGAGCGCCGTTCCCAGCCTGGTCATGTGCGCGACCACGTTCATCGGCGGCTGGCTGTTCGACCGCTACTTCCACGACCGCGCCCGGCTCTTCGTCATCCCGCTGCTGCTGCTCACCGCGCTCCTGCTGGTGGTCATGCTGCGGGCCGAGACGGCCATCGGCTTCACCATCTACCAGACGCTCGCCCTGGGCGTGGCGGGCCTGTCCACCATGGGCGTGCTCGGCATGCCGTTCCGCGCGCTGCCGCCCGCCGTCGTCGGCTCCGGCATGGGCGTCGTCAACGTCGGCGGCCAGGTCGCCGGCGTGCTCGCCCCCGTCCTCATGGGCCTGCTCGTCGACAAGTTCTCCTACACCGCCGCCTTCGGCCTGCTCATCGCCACCACGGTGCTGGCCGCGCTGATCGCCGTCATCGTCCCGCAACGCCCGGAACAGTTCACCTTCGGCACCAAGGAGACCGCGTGACCGCGTACGACCTCGTCCTCGCCAACGGCCGGGCCATCGACCCCGAGACCGGCCTCGACGCCGTGCGCGACATCGGCATCACCGGCGGCGTCATCCGCGCCGTCTCCCAGACGCCGCTGACCGGCACGACCCGCGTCGACCTCGGCGGCCTCGTCGTCTGCCCCGGCTTCATCGACCTGCACAGCCACACCATGGACGTCGCCGGGCACCGCCTGCAGGCCCTCGACGGCGTCACCACCGTGCTCGAACTCGAAGCCGGCGCCTACCCCGTCGCCGCCGCCTACCACAAGGCCGCCCAGCAGGGCCGGCCGCTCAACTACGGCTTCGCCACCTCCTGGGGCATCGCCCGCATGGCCGTACTCCTCGGGCTGGAGGCCGGTGGCGACATCGAGGAGTTCCTCGCCTACATCGGCCACGAGGACTGGCAGCGCCCCGCGGCCCGCCCCGTCGTGGACCGCATCCTCGCCATGCTGGAAGGCGACCTCGCCGACGGCGCGCTCGGCATCGGCGTCCTCGTCGGCTACGCCCCGCGCGTCGACCCCTCCGAATACCTCGCCGTGGCCGCGCTGGCCGCCCGCCACAACCTGCCGACCTACACCCACGCCCGCGAACTCGTCGAACAGGACCCCACCACGCCCATCGACGGCGCCGAGGAAGTGGTGCGCGCCGCCGCCGAGACCGGCGCCCACATGCACTACTGCCACGTCAACAGCACCTCCATCCGGCATGTGGACCGGGTGCTCGGCCTCGTGGAGAAGGTCCGCGCCGAGGGCTCGCGCGTCACCACCGAGGCCTACCCCTACGGCGCCGGCATGACCGGCGTCGGCGCCGCCTTCCTCGCCCCCGAGATCCTGCACCGGCGCGGGCTGACCGCCCACTCCATCGGCCTGCTCGGCGCCGAGGGCCGCCTGGCCGACGAGGAGGCCCTGCGCGCCGCCCGCCGCGACACCCCGGGAGCCGCCGCGTTCGTCCACCTCCTCGACGAGGACGACCCGGCCGCCTTCGACTACATCCAGCGGGCGCTCGCCTTCCCCGACGCCGCCGTCGCCACCGACGCCGTGCCGCTGCTGTGGCGCTCGGGCGCGCCCGACCCGCTCGCCTGGCCCCTGGCCCCCGACGCCGTCACCCACCCGCGTACGGCCGGCACCTACGGGCGCACGCTACGCCGCCTCGTGCGCGAGAACGCCGTCCTCGGCCTGCAGGAGGCCATCAGGCGCTGCACGCTGGTGCCCGCCGACGTCGTCGGCTCCGGCGTGCCGGCGATGCGCCGCAAGGGGCGCGTCCAGGTGGGCTGCGACGCCGACCTCACCGTCTTCGACCCGGAGACCGTCACCGACCGCGCCAGCTACACCGACACCGCCCGGGGCTCAACCGGTTTCGTCCACGTCGTCGTGGCCGGCGACTTCGTGGTCAGGGACTCCGAGATCGTCACCACGGCCTTCCCCGGCCGCCCGGTCAGAGCCTGACACCCCGCCGAACCCGGGGCCCCAGCCCGTCACCCTCCGGGGCTGGGACCTCTCGGGGGCCTGGGATCCCAGCTTTTCCCCTGGGCTGGGATCCCAACCTCCCGCAGAACCCCGCCAGGCTCGCCGCCCCACTCCCGCGGCTCTCTGGGACCACACGCGGGCGGCCATCCCGCAGCCCCACCACGGAGCCGATCGGCCGTAGGTCACTCGCACCGTGGATGACCGGGATCGGCACGGCTGGTCGAAGCGGCGCGCGGCGTCACCGAAAGGGCGGGACGGGAGCTCCTCACGGCAGGGCGATCGCCGGTTCCTTCAGGGGGCGCGACAGGAACCAGGCCAGCAACGGCATCGCGATGAGCGTGGCCAGCGCCAGGCGCAACGAGGTGGCCTCGGCCAAAGCGCCGATCAGCGGGCTGGCCACGCCGCCCACACTGACCGCCAGGCCCAGGGTGACGCCGCTGGCCGTACCGGCGTGGCGGGGCAGGTAGTCCTGCCCGAGCGTGACGTGCAGCGAGAACGGGACGTAAAGGGCGAGGCCCGTCGCCGCCACGAACAGGAACACGGCCGGGCCCGGCACCAGAACCACCCCGGCCACGGCGGGCACCGCGGCGGCGTAGGCGAGCCGCAGCGTCCGCACCCGCCCGTGGCGGGTGGCCAGGCGGCCGCCCAGGATCGTCCCCGCCGCACCACCCGCGAACTGCACGAACAGCGCGACCGCGCCCGCCGCTCCCCCGCCCACGTACAGTGCCACGAACGTGCTCAGCCCGATGTAGCCCACCGACCGCAACCCCATCACCAGCGCCAGCCGCACGAAGGCCGCCCAGTCGTCGCGCGCCCCCTCCCGGGTACGGCTCCCGCCGCCACCCCGCCCGACCGACCGCATGGCCACCACCGTGACCAGGCACCCCAGCACCGCCGGCACCACCAGCAACGGCGAGGCGGCCAGCCCGCCCCAGGCCAGCAACGGCGTGACCATCAGCGGCGCCACCGCGAACCCGAGGTTGCCGCCCAGCGAGAACCAGCTCATCGCCACATGGCTGCCCTGGCTGGCCGCCCTGGCCAGCCGCGCCGACTCGGGATGGTAGGCCGCCACACCCAGCCCGGACAGGGCGATCGCCAGCCACGTCAGCGGGTACGAACCGGCCGGGCCCGCCAGCCCCGCCCCGAGCCCGGTCACCAGCATGCTCACCGGGATCAGCCACGCCAGCCGCCACCGGTCGGCGATCGCGCCGAACACCGGCTGCACGACCGACGACAGGAGGGTGGCGGCCAGCACGATCCCGGAGGCGGCCACGTAGCCGTAGTGCCGCTCGGCCACCAGGAACGGCACCATGGCCGGGACGACGCCCTGGTAGAAGTCGACACTGGCGTGGCCGGCGGCCAGCACGCCCATCCTGTTGATCCGCACCCCTCGATCGTCGCCGCCGGGGCATGTGGCGCGCTTCCGATAAAGTGCCAACATATGCCGGAAAATCGCCAAGGAGCCGCGGAGGAGACAACCGGATGGTGCGGCACATGCCGGAGGCCCCTACCGGGACCCGTCCCCTGCCCGGCGGCGGCGAGATCGACGCGCACCGGCACGACGACCACCAGATCGCCTATCCCTACGAGGGCGTCATCTCCATCACCACCGGCGCGGGCACCTGGGTGGCGCCGGGCAACAGGGCGCTGTGGATCCCGGCGGGCACCGTCCACGAGCATCGTGCCTACGGGCGTACCGACCTGCGCCTGATCGGCTTCACCGAGAACCCGCTGCGCCTGGAGCGACCCGCCGTCCTGGCCGTGACGCCCCTGCTGCGCGAGCTGATCGTGGCCTGCTCCGAGGAGCCGGGAGACCCGCTGCTGCGCGCCGTCCTGCTCGACCGGCTGCGCCGCTCCCCCGCCCCCGAGCACCCGGTGCACCTGCCCGCGCCGCGCGACCCCCGCCTGGCCGCGGTCTGCGCGATGGTCCGGGCCGATCCGGCCGGCGACCGTACGCTGCCGGAGCTGGCCGCGGCGGCGGGCACCAGCGACCGCACCCTGGCCAGGCTCTGCCGCACGGAGCTCGGCATGACCTTCCCGCAGTGGCGTACACAGACCCGCCTGCACCACGCCCTGATCCTGCTGGCGGAGGGCCTCCAGGTCACCACCGTGGCCCACCGGTGCGGCTGGTCGTCGGCCAGCGCCTTCATCGACGCCTTCCGGCATGTTTTCGGCCACACCCCGGGCCGCGCGTTCCGTTCCTGACGCCTTTACATTGTAGATCCTGAGTACGATGAAGTGCTGTGAGCAAGAAGAGCAAAGGCGGCGGTCAGGGCACCCCGGCCACCGTGGCGCTGGCCAAGGCGGGGGCGGACTTCACCCTCCATCCGTACGAGCACGACGCGAACGCGCAGGCCTATGGCGAGGAGGCGGCCGACGCGCTCGGCCTGCCGTACGAGCAGATCTTCAAGACGCTCGTGGCCGAGGTGGAGAGCGGGCTGGCGGTGGCGGTGGTGCCGGTGGCGGGCAAGCTGGACCTGAAGGCGTTCGCGGCGGCGCTCCGGAGCAAGCGGGCGGCGATGGCCGACGCGGCCAAGGTCGAGCGGGTCACCGGCTACGTGGTGGGCGGCATCAGCCCGCTCGGGCAGCGCAGGCAGTTGCCGACCGTGGTGGACGAGTCGGCGCTCGGCTTCGAGACGATCTACTTCTCGGCCGGGCGGCGCGGGCTGCAGATCGAGACGGCGCCGGGCAACCTCGTCGGGCTGACCCGGGCCACGACAGCTCCGATCGCTAAGACCGGCTGACCACGCGCGTACCGGCGGCCAGGTCGTGCAGGCCGGCGCGGTCGCGGCGCGCGAGCAGGAGCACCAGCGTGAGCAGCACCATCGCGTAGCAGACGACCAGGGCCGCGAGGACGGCCACGCCCGTCTCGCCGGAGGTGTGGACCGTCCGGATGACCGCCATGTGGGCGAGTTGCCAGGGCAGGAGCTTGACCGCGTTGCGGGCCAGCACCCGGCCCGGCCCCGGCCGCCCGCCGTCCACGGTGGTCACGACCAGGCCGGCGCGGCCACCGCGAGGACGGCGAGCCAGCCCAGGATGACGAGACAGTCGAGGCCCAGCGCGACGAAGCGGGGTTTCAGCGGCGCCTTGACCATGGTCCGACGATGCCGGCGGACGGGCGGGTGCGCCTCCCCCCGGGGGAGGATTCGTAGGATCGCCCTGTGACGGATCTGCACTATCTGACGGCCACCGAGATGTCCCGGCTGCTGCGCGCCCGCGACATCAGCGCCGTGGAGCTGCTCCAGGCCCACCTCGACCGCATCGAACAGGTCAATCCCCGCGTCAACGCCATCGTGACGCTCGCCGCCGAGCAGGCCATGGACACCGCGCGGGCGCTGGACTCCGTCGCGCCCGCCGGGCCGCTGCACGGGCTGCCCGTCGCGCACAAGGACCTCGTGGACACCGCGGGCCTGCGCACCACGTACGGCTCGCCCGCCTTCGCCGACCACGTGCCGGAGAAGGACGACCTGATCGTGCAGCGGCTCAAGGCGGCCGGGGCGGTCACGATCGGCAAGACCAACACGCCCGAGTACGGCACCGGCTCCCACACCGTCAACGAGGTCTTCGGCGCCACCCGCAACCCCTACGACCTGACCAGGTCGGCGGGCGGCTCCAGCGGCGGCGCGGCCGCGGCGCTGGCCGCCGGGATGATCCCGCTGGCCGACGGCTCGGACATGGGCGGTTCGCTGCGCAATCCGGCCTCGTTCTGCAACGTGGTGGGGCTGCGGCCGACGCCCGGCCGGGTGCCGGCGATCTCCGACAAGGCGGCCTGGTACACCCTCGCCGTCCCCGGCCCCATGGCCAGGACCGTCGACGACCTCGTGCTGATGCTGCAGGTCGTCTCCGGGTTCCACCCGGGCTCGCCGTTCGCGGTCACCGAGCCCTTCCGCACCGATCCCATCGAGTCCGTGGAACACATGAGGGTCGCCTGGAGCCCCGACCTGGGCGGGCTGCCCGTCGACCCGCGTACCGCCGAGGTCACCGCGAACGCGCCGCGGATCCTGGAAGAGCTCGGCGCCCGTGTCGAGCGGGTGGACCTCGACCTGTCCGACGCCGACGACGCCTTCCGTATCTACCGGGCCTGGTACTACGCGCTGGCCTTCCCCGACCTGGACATCCTCGGCCCCAACACCCGCTGGAACGCCGAACAGGGCCGCCTGCTCACCGGCGCCGACCTGGCCCGCGCCGAACGCCTGCGCACCGGCCTCTACCACCGCATGACCGCGTTCTGGGATCGCTACGACGTCCTGCTCGCCCCGGTCAGCCAGGTGCCGCCCTTCCCGGTCGAGGACCCGTACGTCGCCGAGATCAACGGGGTCCGGCTGCCCGACTACCTGTCGTGGATGCGCTCGGCGTACTGGATCAGCGTCCTGCACGCGCCCGCCGCCAGCGTCCCCGCGGGCTTCACGCCGGACGGGCTGCCGGTCGGCGTGCAGATCGTCGGCCGCCCCTTCGCCGACGCGCGCGTCCTGCGCGTGGCTCGCGCCTTCGAGCAGGCCACCAGGTACGGCTCCCGCCGCCCCACCCTCTAGATCCCGTACGGCTTGCGCAGCGCCGAGTCGCGGTAGCCGTGCATGCCTTCGAGCAGGCCGAACAGCGCCACGGCCAGCAGCGGCCAGGCCACGAGCACCCCGCGCGCGGTGAGCTCCAGCGACCCCGGCACCACCTTCAGGCCGGGCGCCGCCGCCTCCACGGTGACCACGCCGATGGTGACGGCGGAGCCGACCCACAGCGTGAGGAAGGAGGCCAGCACGCCGCCGGCGCAGAGCCCGGCGAGCACGGGCAACTGCTCGCGCCGGTTGCGAAACCACGCCGCGGCCCCGCACAGCAGGCCGAGCCCGCCGGTGATCGCCGCGAACCATCCGTCGGCGGCGATGAGCGCCTGCGTGGACGGGTCGGCCAGCGCGGGGCCCTTCTCGGTGACCGCCATCGCCGCGCGCGGAGCCGCGTACGACCAGGCCAGACCGGCCAGAACCCCCAGGACCGCCATGACAAGCACGGTCACCGCGAAAGGCCGCACATGCCGTACCACGCCACTCTCCCTCGCAACTATGCCCGAACCGCTCGATGGTATCTCGGTACCTACCCGAACACGCCGAGGCGGACATCGCACCAGCGCCTCCGGTAACGCGGGACAATGTCCGGATGAGCGATGAAGAGGTCTGGCTGATCGATCCCTCCGGACCGCTGCGGGGGGACGTCGTCGTCAGGGGATCCAAGAACGGTGTCTCCAAGCACATGGTGGCCGCCATGCTGGGCACCGGGGAGAGCACGATCGGCAACGCGCCCGAGGTCGGCGAGGTCGGCATCACCGCCGCCATGCTGCGCGCCCTCGGCATCAACGTGGAGATCGACGACGGCGAGATCCGCATCGAGCAGGGGCCGGAGATCCGGCCGAGGGTGCCGGAGGAGTACACCGGGCTCAACCGCATCCCCATCCTGATGCTCGGCCCGCTGCTGCACCTGGCCGGAGAGGCGTTCGTGCCGCTGGTCGGCGGCGACCCGATCGGCCGGCGGCCCATCGACTTCCACGTCGACGCGCTGCGCCAGATGGGCGCCGAGGTCGACATCCAGGAGGGCGGCGTCTACGCCAAGGCCAAGCGGCTCAACGGCACCCGCCTCGTGCTGCCCTACCCGAGCGTCGGCGCCACCGAGACGGTGCTGATGTCGGCGGTGCTGGCCGAGGGCAAGACCGTGCTGAAGAACGCGGCCATGGAGCCGGAGGTCGTGGAGCTGGCGCTGTTCCTGCAGCGGATGGGCGCCAGGATCGAGCTCTCGCCCGACCGCAGGATCGTCATCGAGGGCGTCGAGCGCCTGCACGGCGCCCAGACGTGGCTGGCCGGCGACCGTATCGAGGCCTTCTCCTACCTGGCGGCCGGGCTGGTGACCGGCGGCGAGGTACGCGTGCACGGCTGCCCGCAGGACCGCCTGGTCACCGCGATCACCACGCTGGCCAGGATGGGCGCCCAGTTCCAGATCAACGACGAGTACCTGTGCGCGACCGCCCCGCCCGAGGGCCTGCGCTCGGCGGCGGTGCAGACCGACACCCATCCGGGGTTCATGACCGACTGGCAGACGCCGCTCATGGTGCTGTTCACGCAGAGCCAGGGCATGTCGGTGCTTCACGAGACCGTCTTCGAGAACCGTCTGGTCTACGTGCCCGCGCTGCAGGAGATGCGCTGCGAGATCGAGGTGTTCGACCAGTGCCTGGGCGGCCCGGCCTGCCGCTACCACGACACCAACGCCAAGCACTCGGCGGTCGTGCGGGGCGTGTCGCAGCTCAAGGGCGCCGACGTGCGGCTGCCCGACATCCGCGCCGGCTTCTCCGCGGTGCTGGCGGCGGCGGTGGCCGACGGGCAGTCCACGCTGCGCGGAGTACACCACATCGAACGCGGATATCACCGGCCTTTCGAGCAGTTCAAGATGCTCGGATTGAACATCCAAAGGCGCCGGTAAAGAGTTGGAAGCGGGCGTTTGCCGCTGATCACCAGGTCGTACATCATCCTTCGTGACTGTCCTCAAATCCGTCGGCGCTTTGGGGGTGGTGGGGGCTCTCGGAGGGGTGCTCACGGCCGCCTTGGCCGTGCCCGCCGTCAGCGGCGCGGGGCTCACGGCCAAGAACCTCGCCGCGACCTTCACCGACCTGCCGCCCGCCCCCCGCGAAGAGCCGCTCTCCCAGGTGACGCGGCTCCTCGACCGGCACGGTGAGGTCTTCGCGCAGTTCTACACCGCCAACAGGACCGAGGTGCCGCTGGCCGGGGTCGCGCCGGTCATGCGCCAGGCCATCGTGGCCATCGAGGACGCCCGCTTCTACGAGCACGGCGGCCTGGACGTCAAGGGCACGATCCGGGCACTGATCACCAACAGCCAGGCGGGCGGCATCCGGCAGGGCGGCTCCTCCCTCACCCAGCAGCTCGTGAAGAACATCCTGGTGGAGAACGCGCAGAGCGAGGTCGAGCGCGACCGGGCACGGGCGCCCAGCATGGCCAGGAAGATCACCGAGCTGCGGTACGCGCTCGCGCTGGAGGAGAAGTACCGCAAGGACGAGATCCTGGAGCGCTACCTCAACATCGCCTACTTCGGCGCTGGAGCCTACGGCGTCGAGGCCGCCGCCCGGCGCTTCTTCTCCACCTCCTCGGCCAAGCTCACGCTCACCCAGGCGGCCACGCTGGCCGGGGCGGTACGCTCGCCGTACGCCAACGACCCCTCGCTCGGGCGCAGGCAGCAGGCGCGGCTGAAGGCGCGGCGCGACCTCGTCCTGGACCGCATGGCCGCGCTCGGGATGATCACCGGGCCGCAGGCCGCGGCGGCCAAAGGCGCCAGGCTCGGCATCAAGCTGGCGCCGCAGCCGGGCGGCTGCGCCCAGAGCCCCTACCCGTTCTACTGCGTGTACGTGCAGCGGGAACTGCTCTCCAGCCCGGTCTTCGGCAACACGCCCGCCGAACGGCAGCGGCGCATGGCCCGCGGCGGGCTGACGATCCGCACCGCGCTCGACCCGAGGGCGCAGCGCGCCGCCGAGCGCGCGATCTCCGCGCAGGTACGGCCGGAGGACACCGAGGTGGCCGCCGAGGCCATGGTCGAGCCCGGCAACGGCCGCATCAGGGCGATGGCGGCCAGCAAGCGCTTCGGCAACAACCCCGGCAACCGCAAGAACGGCCCGAACACCACCTTCAACCTCCCCGCCGACGTCATGCACGGCGGCGGGCAGGGCTTCCAGGCGGGCTCGACGTTCAAGGCGTTCACGCTGGCCACCGCCCTGCAGCAGGGCTGGCGGTTCGGCCAGGGCTTCCAGACGCCCGGCGCGCTGGTGCCCGCGAGCGGCTACCGCGACTGCCGGGGCAACGCGGTCAACGACCGCAACGCCCGCGTCTACAACGCCAGCGGCGAGGGCAAGGGCGGCCCGCACAGCCTGGAGACCGGCACCTGGCAGTCGGTCAACATCTTCTACATGATGCTGGAGGAGAAGGTCGGTCTCTGCAACGTGGTCAGGACCGCGCAGGCGCTCGGCGTCAGCCGCGCCGACGGGACGGCGCTGCGCGAGGTGCCGACGTTCACGCTTGGCGTCAACGAGATGGACCCGGTGACGGTGGCCGCCTCGTTCGCCGCCTTCGGCGCCAGGGGCCGCTACTGCGAGCCGCAGGCCATCCTGGAGATCTCCGGCGGCGACACCGGCAGGACCGCGGTGCCGCCCTCCTGCGAGCAGGCGCTCGACCGGCGCGTGGCCGACGCGGTCAACCACGTGCTCAGCGGGGTGTTCAGCAAGGGCACGATGAAGGGCCAGAGCATCGGCCGGCCCGCCGCCGGCAAGACCGGCACCAACAACGGCTACACCTCGGCGTGGTTCGCCGGATACACCCCGGACCTGGCGGCGGCGGTCAGCGTCGGCGACATCCGGGGCTCCTACCGCTACCCGCTGCGCGGCGTCCAGATCGGCGACCAGTACTACGGCTCGGTCCAGGGAGCCTCGCTGCCGGGCCCGATCTGGGTGCGGTCGATGGAGTCGGCGTTGCGGGGGGTACGAAGCCATGGCTTTGCCCATCCGGATATGTCACGCTTCGGCGGTGGATTCACTCCGGGGCTGAAGGAGGCCCAGGCGGCCGAGCGCAAGGCGGGACGCGACCGCAAGGCCCGCCACCAGCGGGTGCGCTGGAATCGCGGCGGCGGCAACCACCGCAAGCCGCACAAGGTGCGCTGGAAGCGCCGCCACCGCTGAAGAAGGCACTTGACATCGCATCGCAACCCGGGAGTTATGTTCCGGGATTGAACCACGTGGCTGCGGTGGATAACGTCCGGGAGGATTCACCTAGCCGTTCGGAGTCATTCATGCGCGATTGGCCAGGTTTAGTCGGGCGGGACGCCGCGCTTCAGTCGCTGCGCGAGGCGATGACGGCTCCCCCGTCCGTGGCGTTGGTGGAGGGCGAGCCGGGCATCGGCAAGACCACGCTGGTGCACGCGGCGGCCGTCCACGCCCGTGCGTCCGGGCGCAGCCTGCTGCTCGGGCACTGCCATCAGCTGCGCGAGCCGTTCCCCTATGGGCCGGTCTTCGAGGCGTTACGCGATCTGATGGGGCGCCTGCCGTACCCGGACAAGCTCAATCCCGTCACGGGTGCGCTGCGCGGCCATCTGCCCGAGCTGAGCGACGTGTTACCCGTGGCGCCGGCGCCCCTCACCGACCCGGACGCCGAGCGCCACCGCCTCTTCCGCGCCGTGCACGGCCTGCTGGACGCCGCCGGGCCGACCGTCCTGGTCATCGAGGACCTGCACTGGGCCGACGACGGCACCCAGGATCTGCTGCGGTTCCTGCGCCGCCGGCCGCCGGACGGGCTGTCGCTGGTCATGACCTACCGCAGGCGCGACCTGCCCGCCGCCGGGCTGCCGCTCGGCTCCGCCTACCGCCACGCCCCCGAGGCCACCACCGTCGTCATCCCGCTCGGCCCGCTCGACGCGCGCGACGTCGGCACGCTGGCCGCGGGCCTGCTCGGCCGCGACGACCTGCCCTCCGCCTTCGCCACCCGCCTGCACGAACGCACCTCCGGCATCCCGTTCCTGGTCGAGGAGGTCGTGCGCTCGCTGGGCGACGACCGCAGCCCCGAGGCCCTGGAACACGCCGGAGTGCCGTTGCTGCTGCGCGAGTCCATGACCGAGCAGCTGGCCAGGCTCTCCCCCGCCGCGCTCGGCACCGTCCGGGCGGCCGCCGTACTCCGCCTGCCTTCGGGCGAGCCGCAGCTCGCCGCCGTCGCCGGTGACGGGGGCGGCCTCCTTGAGGCGCTCGCCCTCGGCGTCCTGCACGAATATCCCGGCAACCGGTACGGCTTCCGCCACGCCCTCGCCCAGGAGGCGGTCTACGACACCATCCCCGGCCCCGACCGCAGGATGGCCCACGAGCGCGCGGTGCGGGCCCTGTCAGGCGAGGACCCGCCCTCGCTGGTCCAGCTCACCTTCCACGCCCGCAGGTCCGGCGACACCAACGCCTGGCTGCGCTACGGCACCGCCGCCGCCGAGCGGGCGGCCGCCCTCGGCGACGTGGCACTGGCGATCCAGCTCCTCGAGGAGATGGTCGCCGACCCGGGACTGCCCGGCTCGGAACGCGTCGCGCTGGTGCTGACCATGGGCCGCCTGGCCGTGGCCGGGCTGTCGGTGCCCCGCGTGACCCGGCTGCTCAAGCAGGTGCTCACGGACAACACGCTCTCCCGCGACCTGCGCGGCCAGGCCAGGCTGGCCCTCGGCCTCATCCTGTTCGCCCAGATGGGCGACATGGTCACCGGGCCGCCGGTGATCCTGACCGCCGTGGAGGAACTGGACGACCGCCCCGCGCTGGCGGCCAGGGGCCTGGCCGGTCTGGCCATGCCCTGGTGGGGCACCGAACCCCTGGCCGTGCACGAGAAGTGGATGGCCCGCGCCGAGGAACTGGTCGCGACCACCGACGACCCCGAGGTGAGCGCGGCCGTGCTCGGCAACAGGGCGGCGCTGGCCATGGCGATGGGCACCCCCGATGCGAGTAAGCTCATCGCCCGCCTGCCGGCCTCCGACCCCTCGGCCGCCGTACGCAGGCAGGTCGCCCGCGCCTACTGCAACCTCTACGACCTGGCCGCCACCCTCGGCCTGTACGGCGAGGCCGACGACCTCGGCCGCGTGGGCCGCACGCTCGCCCTGGAGACCGGTGCCTTCTTCCACGCCAACCTGGCCGAAGGGGTGGACCTGCGCCTGGCCTGGCTGACCGGGCGCTGGGAGGGACTGGGCGCCAGGGCGGCGACCGCGATCGAGCAGTTCGAGGAGACCCCGGTCGCGACCCTCGACGCGCACTTCGTCATCGGCCGCCTCGCGCTCGCCTCGGGCGAGTGGTCCGAGGCCGCCGCCCACCTGCACGCCGCCGGCCTCGACGAACCCCACGCCGGCTACCTGCCGCTCGCGCTGGCCGCCAGCGGCGGCCTCATCGAGCTGCACCTGGCCCGCGGCGAGGAGGCCCCGGCCGTGGTCGAGGCGGTACGCGCGGTGGAACGGCTGCGCGGCAAGGGCCTGTGGGTCTGGGGTGACCAGTTGCTGGTCCCCGCGGTCAACGCCCTGCTGCGCGGCGGGATGGCCGAGGAGGCGGCGGACCTGACCGCCGGCTTCGCCGACGGAGTCGTCGGCCGGCGCGCGCCCTCCAGCGCCGCCGCGCTCGACCTGGCCCGCGGCACCCTTGAGGCCGCCGCCGGCCGGCACGAGGCGGCCGCCGCCAGGTTCGCGCTGGCCCGCGCCGCCTACGCCGCCATGCCGCAGCCCTACGCCGCCGCACGCGCCGGAGAGGCCGAAGCGGGTTCCAATCTCGCCCTGGGTGACCGTACGGCCGCCGCCACCGCGCTGGCCGAGGCCGCGGAACGCTTCGCCGCGCTGGGGGCCACCCGGGACGCCGCCCGCTGCCGGCACGCGCTGCGCGAGTGCGGCGTCGCCATCCCGACCGTGCGGCGCAAGAGCGAAGGTGTCCTGTCGCCGCGGGAGCGGGAGGTGGCCAGGCTGGTGGCGCTGGGCCGTACCAACAAGGAGATCGCGGAGGTGCTGTTCCTGTCGCGCAGGACGGTCGAGACTCACGTGGCGACCCTCCTGCGCAAACTCGGAGTGCGCTCGCGGACGGAGGTCGTGTCCGCGCTCGCGGCTGAGGGGGTCCCGGCCGCCGAGCGGCCGGGACCCGGGTGACTCATCAGACCTTGATGCTCCACCAGTCGAGAACGCCCTGGTCCTGGGCGTAGACGTCCTCGATGTACAGCACCCACCGGCCGCTCGCCTGCTGGGTCACCGGCACGGACCAGGTCCGGGTGCCGAAGGCCGAGCAGGAGGTGCCGCCGGCGGCCCTGATCTGGCGCCACGCCCCGTTGGGGCCTTGCAGCCAGATGTCCAGGTCCTCCAGGCAGGTGTGGTTGCTGGTGGCCGTGACCGTCACCGGGGACTGCGCCGTGCCCGTCGCCGTGGAGGTGATCGGGCTCTGGATGTAGGTGAAGTCGCGGATCTGGTAGTCGGTGTCGTTGCGGAACGTGCGGCCGCCCGTGTCGCCCGTCACGTTCAGCGTGAACACCGTGGTGCGGGTCGCGGTCTCACCGGTGCCGGTGATCGTCACCGAGTGGTTGCCCGTCGGGGTCGACGCGCTGGTGGTGATCGTCAGCGTGGAGCTGGCTCCGGAGGTGACCGAGGCGGGGTTGAAGGTGGCGTTGGCGCCGGCGGGCAGGCCCGAGGCGGTCAGGTTGACCGTCTGCGCGGTGCCGGCCGTCGTCTGCGTGTTGATCGTGGTCGTCGCCGCATTGCCGGCCAGAACGGTGCCGGACGACGGGTTGGCCGCGATCGAGAAGTCGCGCGGGTTCGGGTTGTCCGTGCCCACCGCGTGCTTCCAGATGGCCCACGCCACCGCGTCGGAGGCGCGGTCGAGGACCGTGTCGTTGATGTTGGCGGAGGTGTCGCACGCCGCGTGGTAGCAGCGGTCGTAGGCCTGTCCGGCCGTGCCGCCCCACTTGGCCGCCTGCGCCTGGGTCTTGGTGTAGCTGGCGCCCGCGGCCACACCCGACGTCGCGATGCCCGCGTTGCGGAAGGTGGCGTCGTCGGAGCGGTTGGCGCCCTCGGTGTTCTCCTCAGGCTGCAGGTTCAGCCGGTCGTAGAACGCCTTCAGGTGCTGCGCGGCGGTGGTGTTGATGTTGTTGATGAAGTAGCCGCCGTTGGGCGAGCCCACCATGTCGTAGTTGTGGTAGACCTGGATCTTGTTGCGCTCGGTCTGGTTCAGCGTGGCCACGTAGCCCTCTGAGCCGTTGAGACCCTGCTCCTCGTCGCTCCACCAGCCGAACCTGACGTGCTTGAGCATGTTCGGCCGCGTCGCCGCCAGCGTCAGCGCGACCTCCAGCAACGCCGACGAGCCGGAGGCGTTGTCGTTGATGCCCGGTCCCGCCGAGACGCCGTCGAGGTGCGCGCCGGCCATGATGACCTGGTTGGCGTCGCCGCCCGGCCAGTCGGCGATCAGGTTCGGGCCCGCCCCGGAGGTACAGGTCGAACCGCACGCCACGCGGCGTACCTCGAAGCCGGCGGCCTGGAGCTTCTGCTCCACGTAGGAGACCGAGGCGGTGTAGCCGGCGCCGGTCGACCTGCGGTTGCCGCCGTTGTTGGTGGCGATCGTCTGGAACTGCGAGATGTGCGCCTTGACGTTCGTCAGGCTGATGTCCGGCGGATCCACCGTCGTGGTGCCCACGGTCAGCCGGTAGGTGGCCGTGTGCGTGGCGGTCTGGCCGGTGCCCGTCACCGTGATGGTGTGGGCGCCCTGCGGCGTCGTCGAGCTGGTCGTGATCGTCAGCGTGCTGTTGTTGCCGCTGGTCACCGACGCCGGGCTGAAGCTGGCGTTGGCGCCGGCGGGCACGCCGGAGGCGGTCAGGTTGACCGTCTGCGCGGCACCCGACGTGGTCTGGGTGCCGACCGTCGTCGTGGCCGTCTGACCCGGCTGCACCGTCCCCGTCGCCGGGTTGGTGGAGATGGAGAAGTCCTGGCCGGGCTGCTGGCAGGTCGGCTCGCCGGTCTGCACCGGCACGCTCACCGCGTTCCACGCCGCCTTCGTCGTGGCGCACTCGACGCTGTTGGCGCCGTACAGCTCCACCACCGCGGCCAGCGAGGCCGAACGGACGCCGGCGTAACGCCAGGACGAGGTCTTGCGGGCCAGGGCGCCCATGAAGATCTTGCCGGCCTTCTGGATGCCGATGCCGGTCACCGAGCTCGGCCCGCCGGAGCAGATCGGGCTGTTCGGCTTGCCGCCGCCGGGCGCGTTGCCCTCGGCCAGCAGGTAGAACCAGTGGTTCAGCGGACCGGCCGCCGCGTGCACCTCGGTGTTCGGGATCGCGGTGGACCAGCAGTTCGGGTCGCCGACGCGCGACGGGTCGAACATGTACCTGATCGGGCCGTCGCCCACCAGGTTCACCTCTTCACCCACCTCGTAGTCCGGCGGGTCGTTCGGGTGGTTGGCGTAGTGCTCGGTCAGAGCGCCGAAGATGTCGCCGGTGCCCTCGTTGATGCCGCCGTTCTCGTTGCCGGAACCGGCGCCGCCGGGCGTGGTCTGGAAGATGGCGTGGCCGTACTCGTGGCCGACCACGTCGATCGGGGTGACCTGGCGCTGGTTGTCCTGGGAGCGGCCGAAGTTGGTGTAGCTGCCGTTCCAGTACGCGTTGACGTCGGCCAGGCCGACACGCGCCGGGAAGCCGCGGCCGGCGCCGTCGATGCCGTTGCGGCCGAGCCAGTCACGCAGCATGTCCCACTCGCGCTGGGCGCCGTAGAGGGCGTCCACGCAGGCGGTCTCCAGGTTCGTGCCGGAGCCGTTGCCCCAGACGTCGTCCGGTCCGGTGTACGGCTGGCCGTTCTGACCGCCGCACTGGATGCCGGGACGGGAGGTGTCGACCATCCGGTAGGTGCCGCCGGACTGGCTCGTGTCGATGGTCACGTTCGGGTAGTAGTAGCCGTTGCCGGTGCCGGCCTTGACCTCGTCGTAATGGTCGGCCACCTTGCCGGTGCGGGCGTCCACGAAGACGTGCTGCTTGCTCGGCTTACGGGCGGCGACGCCCTCCACCACGGTCTCCCAGGCCAGCGTCGGCCGCTCGCCCCAGGCCAGCACGACCAGGCGGGGCGTACCGGTGACGTCCACCCGCGACAGGCGGCTCTTCGACACCCGGATCGCGCGCTCGGCGCTGACCACGGGCCGCACCGCGAGATCGGCCGGCGCGGGGCCGGAGGCCGCGGTGGTGTCACGCACCCGGCCCTGCGAGTCGGTCACGACGACAGCGTCGCCGCCGACCACCGGCAGGCCCCTGTAGGTGCGGTCGTAGGACACGTAGAACATGCCACTGGCGCCAGGCGTGACCGCCCGGCGCCAGTACGTCTCATCAGGTCCCTTGCGTAATTCGTCCAGCCCGCTGGCAACGGCCCGATCGGCCGCGGTGGCGGCGAGGCTCTTCGGGTCTGAGGCGGTCAGGCTCTTTTGGGGGTTGACGCCGGGGGGCGCCGCAGCGGCGGCCGGATTGATCACCATGGCGGCCGTGACGGCCAGCCCGGCGACTGCCGCGAGGACGGATCTGCGTCTCACTCGCCAGTCCTTTCAGGGTTCCGTCCACGCTGGCCCGCCGGTGTGGGCGGGCCGGCGTGGAGGATGGGGGGTGTGGCGGCTTGACACTAAGACTGGACAGCTTGACGGGATATCCGTATCGATATCGGTATACGTACGGAAATTACGTTAACCACCGCTTTACGCGCCCACCTGTAAGACACCCCACCCCCAGACACCCCGCACCCCGCACCCCGCACCCCGCACCCCGCACCCCGCACCCCGCACCCCGCACCCCGCACCCCGCACCCGGAATCCAACCCCACGTCTGACGCACTCCCCGCCCACGCCTCGCAAGGCCGCACTCCACGTCCGCGCCACCCCGCCCGGCGCTCGGCCCGCGCCTCTCCCCCGCACGCCCGTGGCCCCGCAAGGCCGCACTCCACGTCCGCGCCACCCCCGGCCACGCGCAGCCTGATGCCCGCACCGCCACCTCCGCTGTCCAGGCCGCAGCACGACGGCATGCGCGGGCAGGCGCAGCACGACAGAACCTCATGGCTACCCGAGGCACCCCGCCCCACCCCGCCCCGGCCCGTCACCGACCCAGCCCGGCTCTCGGCCCGCGCCTCTCCCCCGCACACCCGTGGCCCCGCAAGGCCGCACTCCACGTCCGCGCCACCCCCGGCCACGCGCAGCCTGATGCCCGCACCGCCACCCTCCGCTGTCCAGGCCGCAGAGAGAGACGGGGCGAGGGCGGGGGTGGTTAGTGGATGGCGGAGGGGGAGGAGGCGTTGGGGGTGAGGAGGCGGGGGGTGCCGGTGCCGTTGGCGGGGACGGACCAGATGTCCTTGCCCTTGGCGTACATCACGGTGCGCTCGTCCAGCCACGCGACCTGGTCGTCGATGGAGGCGGTCTCGGCCAGCGGCGTTTCGCGGCCGGTGGCGAGGTCGAGGGCGTGCAGGCGCCACGGGCCAGGTTTGACGCGTTTCTTGTAGACCAGGGTGGTGCCGTCCGGGGAGAGGGACGGGCATTCGGCGTTCTCGCGCAGCGTACGTGCGCGCCAGTTCGTGAAGTCCCCCTCCACCAGGTACGTCTTGCCCTTCGTTGACAGCGTGGCGTAGAAGCGGGAGTCGTCGGCGGCGAAGGTGATGCCCCAGTAGTTGACGTCGGCGGAGTAGTAGCGGCGGCCGTCGATCCGTAGCGGGATATCCTCGATGTTGATGATCACGTAGCCGGTCTTGATGTCCAGGATGCCGCTCCAGGTGGAGAAGCCGCCGCTGTTGTAGGAGTCACCGGTCACGAACATCGTCCACGACGCCATCCGCCCGCTGGCCGAGATCCGGGCCCGGCTGGGAATTCCGGCCAGCCGTACCTTGCGGACCTCACGCATCGACCGGTCAAGAATGATCGCGTCCGTGGTAGGCGGCGCACCAGGCCGAGTGACCAGGCAGATGGTCGTACCGGCGGCCGTGTAGTTCCGATCACACTTGGTGGCGCTTACGGCCGGCGTTGCCGTGGGATCGCCCATCGGCACCGCCGCCACCCGCCCCGAACTCCGAACCACGAGCTGCCCCGCCCTCCCCGGATCCACAGCCGAAGCCGCCGGCCCCTCCTTCTTCGCCGCCGCCCAGCTCGCATACCCCACAGCCACCCCGGCCAGCACCACAACCGCCAGAACAACCGCCCCCACCCGCCGACCCCCACCTCGCCTCCCAGAACCCCCTACCACCTGGTCGGTAGCCACCTCCTCCCTACCAACCACCTGGTAGGCGTCCGCCCCCACCCGCCCACCAAGACCCACCTCAGCAGCCCCACCCTCGCCCCGCGCAACCACCGGCTCACCAGAACCTGCCGGGCCCGAGGCTGTCCCCGAGCCAGGGGTGGTTCCCGGGCTAGAGGCGGTTGCCGAGCTAGAGGCGGTTGCCGAGCCGGGGGTGGTTGCCGGGCTAGAGGCGAGGTTAGAGGTCGCTATCGGGTCGGAGGCCGGAGGGGTGGAGGCAGAAGACGCGGAAGCGCCGGGGAAGGAGGGGGCGGAGGTGGGAGGCACGGAGGTGCGAGAAGCGAGGGCGGAAGGCCCAGAGGCGGGAGGGGTGGAGGCGGATGGGGCGGAGGCGGATGGGGCGGAGGCCGGAGGGGTGGAGGCGGGAGAGGTGGAGGCGGATGGGGCGGAGGCGGGAAGGGCCGAGGCCGATGCGGAGGAGGCTGATGGGGTGGAGGCGGATGGGGCGGAGGCCGATGCGGAGGAGGCTGATGCAGAGGAGGTGGGAGGGGCCGAGGCCGATGCGGTGGAGGCCGGAGAGGTCGAGGCCGGAGAGGTCGAGGCCGGAGAGGTCGAGGCCGGAGAGGTCGAGGCCGGAGGGGTGGAGGTGCGAGGGGTGGGGGGTGGGGGGTGGTTGGGGGTCATAGGACTCTCCAGGCGACGATGATGGATATGACGAGTCCGGCTGCCATCACCAGCAGCCCCTGCCCCGCGCCCAATCCGGTCCACAACACGCCGAACCCGATCGATGAGACCATCCGCGCCGCCGCCTGGCCCGTCTGGAGGACCGCGAGGCCGCTGGTTCGCAGGGTTTCGGGGAGCATCGGGCCGGCCAGGGCCATCAGCACCCCGTCCGTCGCCGCGTAGAACGCCCCGTGCAGCACGAGGACGGGCACGAGCCAGCCCGGTCCCATCAGCACCAGGTACGCCCCCAGCAACGCCAGGTGCCCGCCCAGGAACACGAAGGCCCTGCCGTACCGGTCGGATAGGCGGCCGAACGGGACGGCCAGCAGCAGATAGACCCCGGCCGTCCCCAACGGCAGCAAGGGGAACAGTTCCGGAGCGAATCCCAGCCGCCGCTGCAGCATGAGGTAGATGAACGCGTCGCTCACCGTGACCAGCCCGAGCAGGCACGCGGCCGCGCAGACCCGCAGGAACGCGCGGTCGCGCAGCACCGCCGCCCGCAGCGATGGCCGGGGAGCCAGGGGGCCGCGGCGGTCGCGGACCAGGGCGGCGAGCAGGACGACCCCGAGCATCGCGACGCAGAAGCTGGTCACGAACACGGCGTCGTGCGCGCCGCCGGTCGCCGCCAGTACGCCGAAGGCGGCCAGCGGGCCGAGGAAGGCGCCGGCGGTGTCCATCGCGCGGTGGACGCCGAAGGCGGAGCCGAGCCCCTCCGGCGGCGCGCTCAACGTGATCAGCGCGTCCCGGGGCGCGGTGCGCAGGCCCTTGCCGGTGCGGTCGGCGGCGATGGCCGCGCCGAGCGCCGCCACGGAGGCGCCGGCCGCCAGCAGTCCCACCTTGGCGGCGGCGGACAGGGCGTAGCCCGCGCCCGCCACCAGCTTGCGGCGGCGCCAGCGGTCGGCGGCGTGGCCGCCGGCCAGGCGTACGGCGGCGGTGATGCCGAAGTAGAGGCCGTCGAGGACGCCGAACTGCACGAGGCTGAGCCCGAGCGTCCCCACGAGGTACAGCGGAAGCACCGCTGTGATCATTTCTGAGGAGATGTCGGTCACCAGGCTCACCGCGCCGAGCGCCACCACGTTGGCGGGCACGGCGCGGGTGAGCATGGTGCCGCGGATCGACACGTACATCTAGTGGCAGTTGTAGGTCGGGCTGGTGTCCTTGACCGAACCGTCGACGCCGATGAGCTGCCAGGCGAACGTGGTGTCGGTGAAGTTCAGCTTCACGACGCCGAAGGTGTTGGTGAGCCGCTTCTGGCTGTTCGGCTGGACGTTCTCGATGTTGTACGGCGAGGCCCCGCCCATCCCGCCGAGGATCTCGACGATGCCGTTGGGGTCGGCCTGCGCGGTCGGGCTCTGGGGACCGAATCGCTCGTAGTGGTGGTCGTGCCCGTTGAGGACGAGCTCGGCTCCGGCGGCGTACAGACGCTGCCAGACCGGACGGCTGACCGGGTCGTTGCCGTGCGAACCGGAGCTGAACAACGGGTGGTGCCAGTAGGCGGCGACGCACCGCTTGGTGTTGGCGGCCAGGTCGGCGCTGAGCCAGTCGAGCTGGGTCTGGCTGTCGAAGGAGTTGGAGTCGAGGGCGATGAAGTGCCATTCGCCGCGGTCATAGCTGTAGTACGGCTTGCCCTGCGGATAGGCGATGGACCCGAAGTACGACTTGTAGCCGGCCAGCGGGCCCGCCGGGTCGTAGGTCTCGTGGTTGCCCGGCGAGGGGCGCGTCTTGGACTTGAACCGGCCCCACGTCTTGTCGTAGTAGTTCCGGAAGTCCGACAGCAGCGCGTCGTCGTACTGGTTGTCGCCCATGGTGATCACGAACTCGGGGTTCATGGACTCGACCAGGGCGGCGGTCTTGGGGTGGATGCAGGAGGAGCCGGAGGTGCACTGTTCGGCGATGTCGCCGGCGGCGGCGACGGTGAAGGAGGGGCCGCCGGGGCCGGGGGTGCCGCCGAACACCTGCATCTCCCACAGCGAGTAGCCGTAGGAGGTGCCGCGGGCGGTGCCGTACATGCGCACATAACGGCCGGAGGCGGTGAGGGTCAGGTCGTCGAGACCGCCGTCACCCGAGGTCGTGGAGTAGACGGTGCTCCAGGTGGAGGCGTCGGGCGAGACCTGGATCTGGTACGCCTTGCCGTAGGCGACCTCCCAGAACAACTTGACCCGCGAGATCTGCTGGACGCTGCCCAGGTCGACGCGGATCCACTGGGGATCGCTGCCTTCCAGGGAGGCCCAGCGGGTGGAGGTGAAGTTGCCGTCGACGGCCTTGCCCGAGCTGTAGGAGCTGCCCTCCTTGGAGGAGGACGAGGCGGGCTTGCCCTGCGACAGCAGGGTTTCGACGACGGCGGTGGCGGTGGCGGTGGCCGGGGTTAACAACCCGGCCATCAGGACGAGGACGGAGAGCAGAGACCAGCGTGCTCTGGACATGGCGAATCTCCTGGGGGGCGAGATCTGGGCATGATCCGTTGAGCAGCCGGGACAGCGGGTGGTTTCCTCGCTGAGCGCGTCACCCCTGGCGGGGCCGCGCCGAGCCGCTTACCGGTGATCGTGGCAAGCGGCAACGAGCGTGTCAAGTTAGTTAGGAAGGTTTCTTAACCTCCGATGCACGCCGGGCCGAGCAATTCCTTGAGATCGCCCACCAGCGACGGCGACGGCGCGACCCGCAACCGGTCCTCGACCCGCAGGACCGTCGTCCTCGGCCCGTGGTGCACCTGCAGGCGCACCTCGGAGGTACCGGGATGGGCGGCCAGGATCTCCTTCAGCCGGGCGACGACCGGCGGCGTGCAGCGGCCGAGCGGCAGGCTGACCGTCAGCGGCCCGCCCGCCTCCCGGGTCAGGTCGGGCGCGGTCACCTCCATCGCGATGATCTTCGCGACGTCCTCGCGCTTGTCGATGCGGCCCTTGACGAAGACGATCGCGTCCTCGGCCAGGATCGTCGAGCACAGCAGGTACGCCGACGGGAAGATCATGACCTCGATGGCGCCTTCGAGGTCCTCCAGCTGGGTGAGGACCCAGGTGTCGCCCTTCTTGGTGACCTTGCGCTGCACGCCCGACAGGATGCCGCCCACGGTGACGATCTGGCCGTCGGCGCGGCTCTCGTCCTGCAGGGCCGCGATCGAGCAGTCGGCGCCGGAGGCCAGGATGTGCTCCATGCCGAACAGCGGGTGGTCGGAGACGTACAGGCCCAGCATCTCCCGCTCGAACTGCAGCAGGGTGTTCTTGTCCCACTCCCCCACCGGGATCTGCACGTCGAAGGTCTGGTCCTCGCCGCCCTCGACGGCGCCGAACAGGGAGTCCTGGCCGATGGCCTCGTTCTTCTTGAGGTCGATGATCGCGTCGACGGCCGGCTCGTGCACCATGACCAGGCCCCTGCGGACGTGGCCGAGTGAGTCGAAGGAGCCCGCCTTGATCAGCGACTCGATGACGCGCTTGTTGCAGACGACCGCCGGGACCTTGCGCAGGAACTCCTTGAAGTCGGCGAAACGCCCCTTCTGCCGGCGCGCGCCGATGATGCCGTCGACGACGTTGCCGCCGACGTTGCGGATCGCCGACAGGCCGAAGCGGATGTCGGTGCCGCGCGGGGTGAAGTCGAAGTCGGAGTCGTTGACGTCCGGCGGGAAGACCTTGATGCCCATGCGGCGGCACTCGTTGAGGTAAAGCGCCGACTTGTCCTTGTCGTCCTTGACCGAGGTGAGCAGGGCGGCCATGTACGCGGCCGGGTAGTTGGCCTTGAGATAGGCGGTCCAGTAGGAGACCAGGCCGTAGCCGGCGGTGTGGGCCTTGTTGAAGGCGTAGTCGGAGAAGGGCAGCAGGATGTCCCACAGGGCCTTGATGGCGGCGGCCGGGTAACCGTTGTCCTTCATGCCCTTTTCGAAGAACTCGTACTGCTTGTCCAGCTCGGACTTCTTCTTCTTGCCCATCGCGCGCCGCAGCAGGTCGGCGCCGCCGAGCGAGTAGCCGGCGACCTTCTGCGCGATGGCCATGACCTGCTCCTGATAGACGATCAGGCCGTGGGTCGTGTCGAGGATGTCGCGCAGGGGCTCTTCGAGCGCCTCGTGGATCGGGGAGATCTCCTGCTGGCCGTTCTTGCGCAGCGCGTAGTTGGTGTGGGAGTTGGCGCCCATCGGGCCGGGGCGGTAGAGCGCGAGGGCGGCGGAGATGTCCTCGAAGCTGTCGGGGCGCATCAGGCGCAGCAGCGAGCGCATGCCGCCGCCGTCGAGCTGGAAGATGCCGAGGGTGTCGCCGCGCGCCAGCAGCTCGTACGTCCTGACGTCGTCGAGCGGCAGGCCGAGCAGGTCGATCGTCTCGCCGGTGGCCGACTCGACGGCCTTGAGGCAGTCGTCGATGATCGTCAGGTTGCGCAGGCCCAGGAAGTCCATCTTCAGCAGCCCGAGCGCCTCGCAGGTCGGGTAGTCGAACTGCGTGATGATCACGCCGTCGGAGTCGCGGCGCATGATCGGGACGTAGTCGGTCAGGACCTCCGAGGACATGATGACGCCGGCGGCGTGCACGCCGGTCTGCCGGATCAGCCCCTCCAGGCCCTTGCCGAGGTCCATCGTCGCCTTGACGTCGGCGTCCTCGTCGTAGAGCCTGCGCAGCTCGCCGGCCTCGGGGTAGCGCGGGTGGTCCTTGTCGAAGATGCCCGACAGCGGGATGTCCTTGCCCATGACGGCGGGCGGGAAGGCCTTGGTGACCCGGTCGCCCAGCGCGTAGGGGTAGCCCAGGACGCGGCCCGCGTCCTTGATCGCGGCCTTCGCCTTGATGGTGCCGAAGGTGGCGATCATGGCGACCTTGTCGGCGCCCCACTTCTCGGTCACGTAGCGGATCACGTCGGCGCGCCTGCGCTCGTCGAAGTCGATGTCGACGTCGGGCATGGAGACGCGCTCGGGGTTGAGGAACCGCTCGAACAGCAGCGCGTGCGGGATGGGGTCGAGGTCGGTGATGCCCATCGCGTACGCCACCAGCGACCCGGCGGCCGAGCCGCGACCGGGGCCGACCGCGATGCCGTTGCCCTTGGCCCACATGATGAAGTCGGCGACCACGAGGAAGTAGGACGGGAAGCCCATCTGGAGGATGACGCCCATCTCGTACTCGGCCCGCCGGGTGCGCTCGTCGTCCCAGCCCCGCGGGTAGCGGCGGCGCATGCCCTCCCAGACCGTCTGGCGGAAGAACTCCTCCTCCGTCGTGCCGCCGGGCACCGGGAAGCTCGGCATGAGGTTCTTGTGCTCGAAGAACCCGCTCGCGTCGACCTTCTCGGCCACCAGCAGCGTGTTGCGGCAGCCCTGCGCCCACAGCTCGGAGGAGTCGATCGCGCGCATCTCGTCGGCGGACTTGATGGAGTAGCCGGAGCCGTCGAAGCGGAAGCGGTCGGGGTCGGACAGCTGCTTGCCGGTCTGGACGCACAGCAGGGCGTCGTGGGAGGCGGCGTCGGACTCGTAGGTGTAGTGGGAGTCGTTGGTCACCAGCGGCGGGATGTTCAGCTCCTGGCCGATCCTGGCGAGGCCGTCGCGGACGCGGCGCTCGATCTCCAGTCCGTGGTCCATGATCTCCAGGAAGTAGTGCTCCCTGCCGAAGATCTCCTGGTACTTCGCCGCCGCCCGCACGGCCTCGTCGTACTGCCCGAGCCTGAGCCTGGTCTGCACCTCGCCGGACGGGCAGCCGGTCGTGGCCATGAGGCCGCCGGCGTGCTCGGCCAGGATCTCGGCGTCCATGCGGGCCCACTTGCGGTGGAAGCCCTCGGTGTAGGCGCGTGAGGACAGCCGCATCAGGTTGTGCAGGCCGGTCCTGTCGCGCGCCCAGATCGTCATGTGGGTGTAGTAGCCGCCCGCGGAGACGTCGTCCTTCCGCTGGTGGGGCTCGCCCCACAGCACGGGCCGCTTGTTCTGCCGCATCTCGGGGGCGACGTAGGCCTCGATGCCGATGATCGGCTTCACGCCGGCCGCCGTGGCCTGCCGGTAGAAGTCGTAGGCGCCGTGCAGGTTGCCGTGATCGGTGATGGCGATCGCGGGCATGCCCAGCTCGCCGACCTGTCCGAACATCTGCTTGAGCCGCGCGGCCCCGTCGAGCATGGAGTATTCGGTGTGCACGTGCAGATGGACGAACGAGTCGCTGGACGACATGGAGCGGCGCCTCCCGGGACGGACGTGGCGTGCGCCCCGACTCTAGTAGCCGGCACCGACAGTTTCGGGGGCGGCCGCGAGAGCCGCACGACGGCGCGCCCCTCTGGTCGCGGACACCCGCGTGGATATCGTCGCCATGACGGAGTGCGACGGAGGGTTCACACAGTGCAGACGGACGAAGGCTACACCCACGCGCTGGGCAACCGGCACGTCCAGATGATCGCGATCGGCGGCGCGATCGGGGTCGGCCTGTTCCTGGGCGCGGGCGGCAGGCTGGCCGCGGCCGGGCCCGCGCTGGTGCTGTCCTACGCCGCCGCCGGCCTGGCGGCCTTCTTCGTCATGCGGGCGCTGGGCGAGCTGGTGCTCTACCGGCCCACGTCCGGTTCGTTCGTCGACTACGCCAACGAGTTCGTGGGCCCGTGGGCCGCCTTCGCCAGCGGCTGGATGTACTGGATCAACTGGGCCTTCACCGGCATCGCCGAGCTGACGGCGATCGCCACCTACGTCCACCGCTGGGCGCCCCACTTTCCCACCTGGGCCACCGCGCTGCTCGCCCTGGGCCTGGTGCTGGTGGTCAACCTGCTGTCGGTGCGGCTCTTCGGCGAGCTGGAGTTCTGGTTCGCGCTGCTGAAGGTGCTGGCGATCATCACCTTCCTCGTGGTCGGGCTCTGCGCGGTGCTGTTCTCCGTGGGCGCGGCCACCCCGGCCAACCTCGTCGCGCACGGCGGCTTCTTCCCCAACGGCTTCGGCGTCGTGCTGATGAGCCTGCAGGCCGTGGTCTTCGCCTACGCCTCCATCGAACTGGTCGGCATCACCGCCGGGGAGACCGCCAACCCCCGCCAGGTCATGCCCAAGGCCATCAACGGCGTCATCTGGCGCATCGCCGTCTTCTACGTCGGCTCGGTCATCCTGCTGGCGATGGTGCTGCCCTGGACCGCCTACAACGCGGACAACTCGCCGTTCGTCACGTTCTTCGCCAGCCTCGGCGTGCCGTGGGCGGCCGACGCCATGAACCTGATCGTGATCACCGCCGCCATGTCGTCGTGCAACTCCGGCCTCTACTCCACGGGCCGCATCCTGCGCTCGATGGCGACCAAGGGCGAGGCGCCCGCCTTCGCCGCGCGGCTCAGCGGGCGGCACGTGCCCATCGGGGGCATCCTGATGACGGCCGCCGTCTTCCTGGCCGGGGTGGCGTTGTTCTACTTCGTGCCCGAGCGCGCGTTCAACATCGCCACCGCCGTGGCCTCCCTCGGCGTGATCACCACCTGGGGGACGCTGGTGTACTGCCAGCTCCGGCTGCGCGGGCGCGGGCACGTCTCGCCGTTCAGGATGCCGGGCACGCCGTACACGAACTGGGCGACGCTGGCGTTCCTGGCGCTGGTGGTGCTGCTCATGCCGTTCGCCGACGACGACCAGCGGGTGGCGTTCTTCCTGCTGCCGCTGCTCGCGGCCGGGATCGCGATCGGCTGGAAGATCACCGCCGCACGGCGGCGCGCCCACCGTGCCGGTCCCCCGCCCATGCCGTAGACCGCCTGCCCGGTGAACGTGTGGCGACAAATGATGTCGAAAGGATTACATCTGGCGTCTACCTGCCATAGCTTGCTACCCGCAGAACGGACTGACTCTTACGTGAGTCGCCGTTGATCCCCCGCTATGGGAGTATTTCTTGGCCTAGAGGAGGGTTTGAGGCCGTTGACGTCGGATCGTACGCAGCGTGGTCGCCGCATCGCCGGCCGCTACCAACTGCAGGAGCCCATCGGCAGGGGCGGCATGGGGATCGTCTGGCGGGCCCATGACGAACTGCTCGATCGCACCGTCGCGGTCAAGGAGGTCCGTTACGCGGCCGCCCTGGGCGACGAGGTCCAGCTGCTCAACCGGCGTACCATGCGCGAGGCCAGGGCGGCGGCCAGGTTCGAGCATCCCAACGTGATCGTCGTGCACGACGTGATCGAGGAGGACGACCGCCCCTGGATCGTCATGCAGCTCGTGCCCTCGCGCTCCCTCGGCGCCGTGATCAAGCAGGACGGTCCGCTGCAGCCCGCCCGCGTGGCCGAGATCGGGGTGGCCGTCCTCGACGCGCTGCACCGGGCCCACGAGGCGGGCGTACTGCATCGCGACGTCAAGCCCGAGAACGTGCTGCTGGCCGACGACGGCCGCGTGGTGCTGACCGACTTCGGCATCGCCACGCTGGAGACCGAGACGCAGCTGACCATGACCGGCCTGGCCGGCACGCCCGCGTTCATCGCGCCGGAGCGGCTCAAGGGCCTGCCCGCGCGGCGTGAGTCCGACCTGTGGTCGCTGGGCGCCACCCTCTACACGGCGGTGGAGGGCAAGTCGCCGCACGAGCGCGGCATGGCGCTGGCGACCATGCACGCGGTGCTGACCGACGAGCCCGACGCCTCGCACAACGCCGGGCCGCTCAAGCCCATCATCGACGGACTGCTGGTCAAGGAGCCGGTGCAGCGGCTGACGTACGAGGAGACGGCGCGCATGCTGCGCCGGATCGTCATGCAGTCGCACTCCGAGGCCGTGGTGGCCGTGGACGACATGCCCACCGACCCCAACCTCAAGCCCGTGGCGGCCGCCGTACCGGAAACCGGGACCAAGATCGCCCGGCCGACGCGGATCGACACCTCCGCGCTGGAGAGCGCGGCCGTGGAGCAGGCGCGCACGGCCGAGCGCGAGCGCGCCGCCGCCGAGCGCGAACGCGAGCAGATCCGCAAGCGGGAGCTGGAGCGCGAACGGGCGCGGGCCCGCGAGCGCGAGAAGGCGGCGGAACGCGAACGGGCCCGTGAGCGGGAAAGGGCGAGGGAGCGTGAGGCCGCCAGGGAGCGCGAGCGGGAAGCGGCCAGGCAGCGGGCGGCGCTCGCGGCCGAGGCGCCCGCCGACGCCGACGACCCGGACTCCTGGGACCTGGTCCCGGCCGCCCCCGCGACCGAGCTCACCCATCCCTCCGGCGAGGGCGGCCGCCGCCGTTACGGCCCGCTCATCGCGGTCGGCGCGGCCGTGATCCTGGTCGCCGGGATCGGCGGCTACCTCGGCCTGAACTCGGCCCTGGACAAGGGAGACAAGAAAGAGGACCCGGGGCGCGCCCAGCAGAGCGCCGCCGTGACCTCCAGCCCCGAGAAGAGCCCGCCGGAGCAGACCGGCCCCTCCCCCACCCCGGAGGCGTCCAAGGCGGAGGGCGTGCTGCCCGACGGCTGGAAGATGCACAAGGACAAGTCGGGCTTCTCCCTGGCCCTGCCCAAGGGCTGGAAGGAGTTCAAGCGCGAGGGCAGCCAGATCTTCTACCGCGGCCCCGGCGCCGGATCCAACGCCTTCGTGGCGATCGACCAGATCGACAAGGCCGGCGACGACCCGGTCGGCGACTGGAAGCGGCAGGAGAAGTCGGCCAAGAACACCTTCGGCGGCTACAAGAAGATCCACATCAAGAAGGTCGACTACATGGTGGCGGCGGCGGACTGGGAGTTCACCTGGAACACCAACACCGGTGAGACCCGGGTACGCAACCGGGGCTTCGTCACCGAAGGCGGGATGGGCTACTCCATCTACTGGCACAACCTGGCCAGCCGGTGGAAGAAGGACCTGCACTTCTTCGACACCTTCGCCGCCACCTTCAAACCCGCCAAGTAGGCTGCACCGCGTGGAACGGCTGGTCAGCAACCGCTACCGACTCATCGAGCCGATCGGCGAGGGCGGCATGGGCGTGGTGTGGCGCGCCCACGACGAGTTGCTCGACCGTCCCGTGGCCGTCAAGGAGGTCCGCTACTCCGGCGTCGGCGAGGCCAAGCGCAGCGAGCTCAACCGGCGCACGATCCGGGAGGCGAGGGCCGCCGGGCGGCTGGAGCACCCGTCGGTGGTCGTGGTCTACGACGTGGTCGAGGAGGACGGCCGCCCCTGGATCGTCATGAACCTCGTGCGCTCGCGCTCGCTGGCCAAGGTCGTCGGCGACGACGGCCCGCTGCCGCCCGCCACGGTGGCGGCGATCGGCGCGGCGCTGCTGGACGCGCTGCGCACCGCGCACGCCGCGGGCGTGCTGCACCGTGACGTGAAGCCGGAGAACGTGCTGCTGGCCGACGACGGCCGCGTGGTGCTGACCGACTTCGGCATCGCCACGCTGGAGGCCGAGCAGGGCCTGACCGCGACGGGCAACCTGGTCGGCACGCCCGCGTACATGCCGCCCGAGCGCCTCAACGGCCTGCCCGCCGGGCCCGAGTCCGACCTGTGGGCGCTGGGCGCGACCCTGTACACCGCGGTCGAGGGCAGGCCGCCCTTCCGCGGCGACTCGTGGGCGGCCACGGTGGCCGCCGTCCTGCGCGACCCGCCCGCCCCGTCGGCGCACGCGGGCGCGCTCGCGCCGGTCATCGAGGGCCTGCTGCGCCGCGACCCGGCCGCCCGCATCCCCGCCGCCCAGGCCGCCGCACTGCTCCACGCTGCATCCGGTACGGCCCCGCCGCCCCACGGCCACGTCAGGCCACCCGGCGGCGCCCGCCACGAACCCACCCTCCACAACGGCGGCCACCCCACGGGCGAGTCGCGGACCAGACGCCGCCCACGCTGGATAGCCGCCTCCACCGCGCTCGTCGCCGTGGGCGGCCTGGCCACGGCCGGTTTCCTGCTGTCGGGCCGGCTGGCCGGCACCGCCGCGCCCAAGCCCACCCCGACACCACCCGCCACCGGCGCCACCGCCACCCCCGCGACGACCGCCACACCGTCCCCCACGCTCCCCAAAGGCTGGCGCACGGTCACCAGCAAGACCGGCGCCTTCTCCCTGGCCGTGCCCAAGGACTGGAAGGGCAGCAAGACCCCGGACCGCGACAGCATCTCCTGGACCGGCCCCGGCCCCGGCGGCCAGCTCATCGTCGAGTGGACCGACGACGTCTGGAGCGACCCCGTCCAGCACTGGAAGAACGTCGAGGGCGACATCCTGCGCAGGAACGAGTTCCGCGACTACAAACGGATCGCGATCAGGCGGCTGACCTACCTGGGCCGCCCCGCCGCCGACTGGGAGTTCACGCGGATGAAGGGCACGACGCGGGTGCACGTCATCACGCGGGGCTTCCGCGCCGCCGACGGCCGCCCGTACGCCGTCTACTGGGAGCTTCCCGACAGCCGTTGGGAGGCCCACGTGAACTACTTCAACACCTTCGTGGAGTATTTTCGGGTGTTGTGAAGGAGCAGGCGAACTTCTGGCGGCACCCGGCGGTGCCCGAGGTCAACCTGCTCAAAGCCCGCTACGTCACCCACCGCTTCAGCCGCCACACCCACGCCGAGTACGCGATCGGGCTGATCCTCGACGGCGTCGAGGAGTTCCAGAACCGCGGCGCCACCCACCGGGCGGGCTCGGGCGAGATCGTGCTGGTCAACGCCGACTCGGTGCACACCGGTCACGCGGGGACGCCGGACGGGTGGGCCTACCGGATGCTGTACCCGTCGGCCGAGGCCATGGCGGAGGTGACGGCCGAGCTGGGCCTGCCGTACGCGCGGCCGTTCTTTCCCGAGCAGGTGGTGAACGATCCGGCGCTGGCGGGACTGCTGAGGCGCACGCATCTGGCGGCCGAACGCGGCGACGACCTGGCGGCCTCGACGCTGATGCGGACGTTCTTCGCGCAGCTGATGTCGCGCCACTCGACGCCGCCGCACGCCCCGTCGAACGGCGCGCCCGCGGGCGGGCGTGAAGTGGAGGCGGCGCTGGAGGTGCTGCGCGCGCGCATGGTGGACCCGCCGACGCTGGAGGAACTGGCCGCGACGGTGGGCGCGCGGCCGTTCCCGCTGCTGCGGGCGTTCAAGGCGGCGACGGGCCTGCCCCCGCACGCCTACCTCACCTCGTTGCGGGTACGGCGGGCCCGCTCACTCCTGGAGACGGGCAGCCCGCCCGCCCTGGTGGCGGCCGAGGTGGGCTTCACCGACCAGGCCCACCTGAACAGGCACTTCAAGCGCATCGTGGGCGTGCCACCGGCGGCGTACCGGCGCTCCGCAGGAACGTACAAGACGGAGGAAGGCCCAGTTTCCTAGCCTTACCCGCATGGAACAGACAACAACCCGTTCCGCCGCGATCCGGGACGGTTTGGGCGTCGGGCTGGCAGTGGGCCTGTCCGGCGTCGCCTTCGGGGCCGCGGCCGTCACCGCGGGACTGGACGTGGCGCAGGCGTGCGTGCTGAGCCTGCTGACGTTCACGGGCGCCTCGCAGTTCGCCCTGACCGGCGCCGTGGGCGCGGGCGGCGACCTGGTCTCGGCCACGGCGGGAGCCCTGCTGCTCGGTACCCGCAACACCCTGTACGGCCTGCGCCTGGCCGACCTCCTCCAGGTCCGCGGCGGGCGCCGGGCGGTGACCGCACACGGCGTCATCGACGAGACCGCCGCCGTCGCCCTCGCCCAGCCGGACCCGGCGGCGGCCAGGGCCGGGTTCACCACCACGTTCGTCACGCTCTACGTCATGTGGAACCTCACCACGCTCGCCGGAGCGCTCGGCACCTCCTTCATGGGCGACCCGGGCATGCTGGGGCTGGACGTCGTCGGCCCGGCCACGTTCCTGGCCATCCTGTGGCCGCGGTTGCGGGAACGTTCCGAACTGCGCACGCTCGCCCTGACCGGCGCGCTCATCGCGCTGGCCGCCACGCCGTTCCTGCCGCCGGGCGTGCCCGTGCTGGTGGCGGCGGCCGCCGTGCTGGTGGTGATGGTCCGATGACGCTCTGGTGGGCGATCGCGATCGTCTGCGCGGGCTGCTACGCGCTGAAGCTGGCGGGCCTCGCCGCCCCGCGCAAGGTCCTGGACCACCCGCTCGTGCACCGCTTCTCCGAACTGGTGCCCGTGGCGCTGCTGGCCGCGCTGATCGCGGTGCAGATGTTCACCGCGCAGGGCCGCCTGGACTTCGACCTGGCCAGGACCGCCGGGCTGGGCGCCGCGGTGGTCGCGCTGCTGCTGCGCGCGCCGTTCCTGGCCGTGCTGGCGTCGGCGGCCGTCGTCACCGCGCTTGTAAGGCTCTTTACCGGGTAGACGCCCCGCATGTCCGAATCTGCGGTGATCGTCGGCGGCCGCTACCGTCTGCTCAGAACCATCGGCAAGGGTGGCATGGGCACCGTCTGGCAGGCCCATGACGAGGTGCTCGGCCGGGACGTGGCGGTCAAGGAGATCCAGCCGCCACCCGACCTCAGCGGCCCCGAGCGCGAGGTGTTCACCGTACGGACCTTCCGCGAGGCGCGGGCCGCCGGACGGGTCGCCCACCCGGGTGTGGCGACCGTCTATGACGTGCTGGAGGAGCACGGGCACCCCTGGATCATCATGCAGCTCGTGCCCTCGCGCACGCTGGGTGAAGCGGTGCGGGAGGAGGGCGCGCTGCCCCCGGTCCAGGCGGCGGCGATCGGCCTGCAGCTCATGCAGGCGTTGCGCGCGGCGCACGCGGCCGGGGTCCTGCACCGCGACGTCAAACCGGACAACGTGCTGCTCACCGACGACGGCCGGGCGGTGCTGACCGACTTCGGCATCGCCACCACCGAGGACGACGCCTCCCTCACCAGGACCGGCGTCCTGGTCGGCACCCCCGCCTTCATCGCCCCTGAACGCGCCGCTGGCGGCACCGCCCGTCCGGCCGCCGACCTGTGGTCGCTGGGCGTCACCCTGTACGTGGCCGTCGAGGGCCACTCCCCCTTCCAGCGCGGGCACGCGCTGGCCACGCTGGGCGCCGTCATGCACGACCCGCCGGGGCCCTTGTCCAAGGCGGGGCCGCTGGGCCCGATCATTCTGGGCCTGCTGGAGAAGAACCCCGCCGACCGCCTGACCGCCGAGGACACCGAGCGCCACCTGCACGCCGTCACCACCGGCCTCGCCCCCGAACCCACCGCCCCCCTCCCCTCGATCCCGGAAACCGAAGCGGGCGGCGTGGGAGCAGGCGGCGCAGGCTCGCGTGATGCGGGCGTCGCGGGCGCGGGGGCCGCGGGCGTTGGCGCGGGGGTCGCGACCGGGTATGGCGGGCCGGGCGCGG
The DNA here is from genome assembly GCF_042740555.1 of Nonomuraea sp. NPDC059007. NCBI lineage: Bacteria > Bacillati > Actinomycetota > Actinomycetes > Streptosporangiales > Streptosporangiaceae > Nonomuraea > Nonomuraea sp. NPDC059007. The sequence continues at coordinate 274,991 of NZ_JBHYJD010000003.1, forward strand.
GTGCAGGCATGGGCGGCTCGGATGGCGCCGGCATGGGTGGCGCTGGCATCGCAGGCGCGGGCATGGGCGGCGCTGGCGCTCGTGGCGCTGGCGTGGCAGGTGCTGGTGTGGCAGGCGCGGGCGGTCAGGGCGCCGGCGCTGCGGGTGCGGAGGTCGCGGACGGGTATGGCGGGCCGGGCGCGGGAGGTGGGAGCGGTGGCCGTGACGGGCGCGGGTCCGGACGGCATGGACGCGGTTCCGGGCGGGCGGGGCGGGTGGCCGCGCTGATCGGGCTCGTGCTGGCGGCGGGCCTGGTGACGGGCGGGGTGGCGTGGTGGTCGGAGCGCGACGTGGCCACCCGGACGCCCTCGACGCCCGTGGTGAAGAGCACCCCCACGAGCAACCCCTCGCCGTCCGGCACTCCCCCGCCGTCCTCCGCCCCGCCCTCCGACTCTCCGGTACGGCAGAGCCCCACCACCCAGCCCACCACCAGAACCCCGGAACCCGATCCCACCCCGACCAGGAAGCCCACCCCCACCCGCTCGGCCACCGAGAAGGGCGACGACGACCAGCCCGGCGAGGTCGACCCGTCGGAGAACGGCGACGGCAAGGGCGGCAAGAACAAGCAGGACGAGGGCAAGAACGAGGACCAGCAAGCCGGGGACCAGCAGAACGAGGACCCCGGTTCCGGCCTCGCGATGACCGACACAGAGGGCTGAAGCACCCATGCGGCACCCAGGCATGCGGGTCAGGTCAGAGCGGTAGCCGTACCGTGAAGGTGGTGCCTGTGCCGGGGGTGGACGCGGCCCGCACCTCGCCGCCATGGGACGCCACGACGGCGGCCACGATCGACAGCCCCAGCCCCGACCCCCCGAGCCGCCGCCCGTCGGCCTGCCGGTGCTCGCCGCGCCAGAAGCGCTCGAACACCCGTTCGGTCTGCTCCTCGCTCAGGCCGGGTCCCTCGTCGATGACCTCCAGCACCGCGTGCCCGCCCTCCCTGTCCAGGCGGACGACGGCGGGCGTGCCGGGCGGCGTGTGGTCCAGAACGTTCTTGAGCAGGTTGCCGACGACCTGGCGGAGCCTGAGCGGGTCGCCGGTAACGGTGACGGGGGTGGCGCACTCCAGCCCGATCACGCGCCCGGGGTCCATGGCGTGGGCGTCGGAGACGGCGTCGGCGGCCAGCGCCATCAGGTCGACGGGCGTGCGTTCCAGGGGGCGGCCCTGGTCGAGGCGGGCCAGGAGCAGCATCTCGTCGACCATCGAGCCCATGCGCCCGGCCTCGGCCTCGATGCGGTGCATGGCCCGCGCCAGGTCCTCGGGACGGCCGTCGGCGCCGCGGCGGAACAGCTCGGCGTAGCCGCGGATGGTGGCGATCGGGGTGCGCAGTTCGTGGGAGGCGTCGGCGACGAACCTGCGCAGCCGTTCCTCCGAGGACTCCCGCTGGCGGAACGCCCCCTCCAGCTGGCCGAGCATCGCGTTGAGCGCGTGGGCCAGGCGGCCCACCTCGCCGACCGGGCGGGCGGCTTCGACACGGCGTTCCAGGTTGCCCGCGCCGATGTCGGCGGCGGCCTCGACCATGCGGTCCAGCGGGCGCAGCCCCTTGCGGATCAGGTGGGCGGCCAGAAACGTCAGCAGGACCAGCGCCGCCGCCGAGGTACCGGCCAGGACCCAGGCCACCCGCGAGGTCAGCTCGTCGGAGGCGGCCACGAGCGCCTCCGGGGTGTTCATGGCCAGCAGCCTGCTGCCGCCGGAGCCGCGCCAGTCCTGCAGCGCGCCGAACGTGGCCCCGGCCACGAGCCCCAGCGCCAGCGTGACCAGCCCGACCGTGGTGAGGACCAGCCGGGTGCGCAGGGTCATCGGTCCTCCCTGGGCAGACGCAGCACGTAGCCGATCCTGGGCATGGTGTGGATCAGCGGGGGCTCGAAGGCGTCGACCTTGCGGCGCAGGTAGCTGATGTAGGTCTGGACGACGCCGTCGTTGCCGCCGAAGTCGTAGTCCCAGACGTGGTCGAGGATCTGGCGCTTGGACATGACCTTGCCCGCGTTGGCGACCAGGAAGCGCAGCAGCTTGAACTCGGTCGGGGTCAGGTCGATGCGCTGACCGGCCCGCCAGACCTCGTAGGTGTCGTCGTCCACGACCAGGTCGGCGAACCCGGCCCGCGCCGGGCTCTGCGCGGCCCCGCTGGTCCTGCGCAGCACGGCGTGGATGCGCAGGATCAGCTCCTCCAGGCTGAACGGCTTGGTGACGTAGTCGTCGCCGCCGACGGTCAGCCCGGTGATCTTGTCCTCGGTGGCGTCGCGCGCGGTGAGGAAGACGACGGGCACCTGGGAGCCCGCCGTCCTGATCCGGTGGCAGACCTCGGTGCCGAGGATGTCGGGCAGCAGGACGTCCAGCACGATCAGGTCGGGGTCGAAGCTCTGGGCCAGCGCCACCGCGGACGCCCCGCTGCCGGCGATCCGCGTCTCGAACCCCTCGTAGCGCAGGGCGGTGGAGACCAGGTCGGCCAGGTACGGTTCGTCGTCGACGACCAGGATTCGGCTCACGGGACCAGTCTTTCCCGTCCGTTCTGTGAAAGCCCATAAAGATCTCTGTGAAACCGCACTCACATGCTTTTCTAAGAACGCCCACAGAGCGGGCACCGGCGGCGCTGCTCGACTGTTTCCATGGAGAGAATCTCGGCCTTCGTACTCGGCCGCAAGGGCCTCGTCACGCTGCTGGCCGTCCTTGCCTTCCTGATCGGCATGGGCGCCACCCCGATCGCGATCCAGCGGCTGTCGGAGGAGTACTCCCACGCCGGCATGCCCGCCTTCGACGCCAACCAGGAGATCGTCCGTCTTTACGGCAACGGCGGCTACCAGCGTCCGTTCGTGCCGGTGGTGGTACTGCCCGCGGGCACGACGGCGACCGACCAGCGGGCGGCGCTCGGCCGCGCGTACGACGCGGTGTCCGCGGCGATGCCCCAGGCACGCGTCGTGTCGTTCGCCAGTACCGGGGACAGGAAGCTGGTCGGCTCGGACGGCCGTACCACCTTCGGCCTGGTCTACCCCGGCACCTACTCCGACGGCAGCCCGCCGGGCGGCGGCCTCGGCGAGACACCCGACGAGGGCCCGGTGATCAGCGCGGCGATGAGCCCGCACCTGCCCCAGGGCAGCCGGGTCGAGGTGACCGGCCTGGACGCGCTGGCGCCCAGCGTGGACGCCGGCGGCGTGGACGTGCCCACGAAGATCGGCATCGGCGTCCTGGCGGCGGTGATCGTGCTGCTGCTGGTCTTCCGCTCGGCGTTGGCCCTGGTGCCGGTGCTGATCTCGGTGCTGGCGGTGTTCGTGTCGTTCATCGCGATCCTGCTGCTGACGTTCGTGATGACCGTGCACGACGTGGCGCTGACCACGATGCCGCTGCTCGGGCTCGGCATCGCGGTGGACTACTCGTTGCTGATCGTGGCGCGCTGGCGGGAGGAGCAGGCCAACGGCCACCGGGGCGACGAGGCGGTCCACCGGGCCATGGCGGGGGCCGGGCGGGCGGTGCTGTTCAGCGGCGTGGCCGTCGCGATCGGGCTGGTGACCATGGTGGTGCTGCCGGTGCCGTTCCTGCGCAGCCTGGGCGTCGCCGGGATGATCATCGCGGCGGTGAGCGTGCTGGTGACGCTGACCGTGCTGCCGGTCCTGCTCGCCCATACCGGCCAGCGCCTGGACCGTAAAAAGGGCGGCGACGTGCGCTTCGCCCGCGAGGCGCGGGCGGGCCGGGCCTGGTCGGCGTGGGCGCACGCGGTGGTGCGCCGGCGCTGGCCGGCCGCGATCGTGGCCGGCGGGCTGCTGGCCGCGCTCTGCTACACCGCCCTGGGCGTCAACCTCGGCCTGCCGGAGAGCGCGCACCTGCGCACCTCCGGTTCCGGGTACGCCGGGCTGACCGCGCTGCGGCAGGCGGGTGTGCCGACCGGTTCCATCACCCCGTTCGACGTGCTGGTGAAGGGCGATCCGGCCACGGCCACCGCCATGATCGCCGGGGTGGAGGGCGTCTCGGCGGTGCTGTCGCCGGACACGCCCGGCTGGCGCCGCGAGGGCACCGCCGTCCTGGCCGTGCTGCCCGCGGCCGAGAACGGCACCGACGCCGGCGAGGCGACCATCGCCCGCGTGCGCGCCGCGGTGCCGGCCGGCGTGCTGGTCGGCGGCAACGCCGCGCAGAGCATGGACTTCCGTGAGCACACCTACGGCGCCTTCCCGTGGATGTTCGCGATGATCGCGCTGGTGACGTTCGTGATGCTCGCCCGCGCGTTCCGCTCGCTGCTGCTGCCGCTGAAGGCGGTCCTGCTCAACCTGCTCTCGCTGGGCGCGGTGATCGGCGCGATGGTGCTCATCTGGCAGTACGGCTGGGGCACCAGGGAGATCCTGGACATCCAGCCGACCGGGGCCATCGGGGAGTTCGTCCCGCTGACCATCTTCGCGTTCCTGTACGGGCTGAGCATGGACTACGAGGTGTTCCTCCTGGCCAGGATGCGGGAGGAGTACGACAAGACCGGAAACACGGCGCAGGCGGTCGTGGAGGGGGTCGGGCGGACGGGGCGGCTGGTGACCTCGGCGGCGCTGATCCTGTTCATCTCCTTCGCGGTGCTGGCTATGACGCCGGAGCTGGATGTCAAGGTGTTCGCCAGCGGGCTGGCGCTGGGGATCGCCCTGGACGCCACGCTCATCCGGGCCGTGCTCGTGCCCGCGGCGGTGGCGATGATGGGGCGCTGGAACTGGTGGCTGCCGGGGTGGGCGGCGCGGGTGCTGTTCGTGCGGCCCTCGCCACTGCGGCACGAGGATCGGGTGGCGCCGGCCGTACCGGAACCTGTGGGCTGACCCGAACGGGCCGCCGCCCCACCCGGGGCGGCGGCCCCTCCCGGACCAAAGCCCTTCCCGGCCCAAAAGCCCCGCACGGACCAAAGCCCCGCACAGACCAAAGCCCTTCGCGGATCCAAAAGCCCCGCACGGACCCAAAGCCCCGCACGGGATCTAAAAGCCCCGCACGGCTTCCAAAGCCCGCACGGGGCGAGAGGCCGGCGCGGAGCGAAGGTCCGTGAGGGCGCCGGAAAGCCCGCCCCCGGGCGGGAGGCGGGCTGGGCGAGGTGGGCGGTCAGGGGCGGGTGAGGACGGCGGCGGAGTTGAAGCCACCGGCGCCGCGGGCGGTGACGAGGGCGGCCGAGAGCCCGCGCACCAGGCGCGGCTCGGTGACCAGGTCCAGGTCGGTGGAGGTGGTGTTGATGGTGGGCGGGATGACCCCGTCGGCCAGGGCCAGCGCGGCCCACGCGAGGTCGAGCGCGGCGCCGCCCGAGCACAGGCGGCCGGTCATGGTCTTCGGGACGGTCACCGGCACCCGGCGCGCCCCGAAGACCTCCCGGAGCGCGGCCACCTCGGCGGCGTCCCGGTCCCGGCTGCCCGCGCCGTCGGCGAAGACGACGCCGATGTCGGCGGGGGTCAGCCCGGCTCTGGCGATCGCCTCGCGCATGGCCCGCGCGTACTGGCGGTGGTCGGAGCTGGGGTCGGTGACGTGGTGGGCGTCGTGGGTGGAGGCGGTCCCGGCGATCTCGGCGTAGACCGTGGGCGCGCCCCTGCCGTAGGCCGAGTCTCTCTCCTCGACCAGCAGGATCGCGCCCCCTTCCGCCGGTACGTACCCGGCGGCGTCCGGCGAGAAGGGCCGGTAGGCCAGGTCCGGGTCGGCGCCGCCGGACAGCGCCGTCTCGCTCGACTGGCAGGCCAGCGCGTAGGGAGACAAGGGCGCCTCGGTGCCGCCGGTGACGACCGCCTCGGTCCCGCCCCGTACGAGCCGCGCCGCTTCAGCCAGCGCGTCGATCGCCCCGGCCGCGTCGGCCACCAGGACGCCGCAGGCGCCCTTGAGCTGGTGCTTGATCGACAGCTGGCCGCTGCTGGCGGCGTAGAACCAGCCGATCGACTGGTAGGCGCTGACCGCCTTGGGACCCTGGTTCCACAGCGCCTGGATCTCCCGCTGGCCGAAGGCGTTGCCGCCCGAGCCGCTCGCGGTCACCACCGACAGGTCGTAGGGGTTCTCCATGCCGGGGTCGAAGGCGGCGTCGGCCAGCGCCAGGTGGGCCGCGGCCAGCGCGAACCAGGTCCACCGGTCGGTCTGGACGCGCAGCTTGCTGTCGACGAACTCGCTGTCGTCGAAGCCGCGGACCTGACCGGCCAGGGGCACGGGGCCCGGGCCGACGGCGGCGATGCGGTTCTCGCCGGCGAGCGAGGCCTCCCAGTGGTCGGTGACGCCCACCCCCGTGGGCGCCACCACGCCGAGGCCGGTGATGACCGCGCGGCGGGCGCTCACACCGCCCCCGAAGAGACGGCCCCGGAAGAGCCGGAACCCGAGAAGACCATCGCCGACTGGAAGCCGCCGAAGCCGCTGCCCGCCGACAGCACGTGCCCGGCCCGGACCTCGCGGGCGACCAGCGGCGTGTAGTCGAGGTCGCACTCGGGGTCGGGCGTGGCCAGGTTGGCCGTGGGCGGCACGACGCCGCGCTTCAGCACCAGCGCGCAGGCGGCCATCTCGATCGAGCCGATGGCGCCGAGCGAGTGGCCGACGACCGACTTGATCGAGCTGATCGGCACCCGCCTGGCGTGCTCGCCCAGAGCGCGCTTGTAGGCGGCGGTCTCGTGGCGGTCGTTCTGCTTGGTGCCGGAGCCGTGGGCGCTGATGTAGCCGATCGCCTCGGGGCCGAGCCTGGCCTGGGCGAGCGCTGCGGAGATCGCCTCGGCCAGTTCGTGCCCGTCGGGCCGCAGGCCGGTCATGTGGAAGCCGTTGGCACGGGCGGCGTACCCCGACACCTCGCAGTAGATCGTCGCGCCGCGCCGCATGGCGTGCTCGAGCTCCTCCACGACGAGGACGGCGGCGCCCTCGCCGAGGACGAAGCCCTTGCGGTCGGCGTCGAAGGGCCGCGAGGCGCCCTCCGGATCATCATTGCTGGGGGTGGTGGCGCGGATGGCGTCGAAGCAGGCGACGGTGATCGGGGAGATGGGCGCGTCGGCCGCTCCCGTGATCATGATGTCCGCCTCGCCGTCCTGGATGAGCTGGAAGGCGCGGCCGATGGCGTCGATGCCCGAGGTGCAACCGGTGGAGACCACCGCGGCCGGGCCGTGCGCGCCATAGCGTACGGCCAGCTCACTGGCCGCGCTGGAGGGCACGAGCGCCTGGTAGAGGAAGGGCCGCAGGTGGCGGTGGTCCACCTCCCAGTCGCGGCCGTGGTCACTGGCGACCACGTACTCGTCCTCCAGCGTGATGGTGGCGCCGACGGCCGAGCCGAGCGAGACGCCCATCCGGTCGCGGTCGGCCGCCTCCAGGTCGAGCCCGGAGTCGGCGAGCGCCTCGTCGGCGCAGGCCAGCGCCATCTGCACGAACCGGTCGGTGCGCCTGATCTCGCGCGGCGTCAGCCCCGCCGCGGCGGGGTCGAAGTCCACCTCCGCGGCGATCTGGGAGCGGAAGGGCGAGGGGTCGAAGGCCGTGATCCGCCGTACGGCCGGCTTGCCGTCCACGATCCGGTTCCAGAACTCCTCGCGGCCCACGCCGCCCGGCGCGATGACGCCCAGGCCGGTGACGACCACACGCCTGGAGTTCACGACGCTTCCTCGGTGTCGACGTGGCCCAGCTCGGGCCGGGGCGCGAGCGGGCAGAGCTGGAAGACGACGAGCGCCTCGACCTCGCCGACGTTCGTCAGCCGGTGGCGGACGTTGCGGGGCACGAACAGCGCCTGCTCGGCCTCCAGGACGACGGGCTCGCCGTCCAGGTCCACCTTGAGCGTGCCGGCGGCCAGGAAGAGGAACTCCTCCGAGTACGGGTGGTAGTGCTCGGCGACCTTCTCGCCGGGCGCGACGCGCACCGCGCCGCTGAAGCCCGCCGTGGCGCCGCAGGTGGCGGGCGAGAGCAGGGTACGCAGGTCACCGCCGCGCCGCTGGTTGGAGGGCACGTCGTGGAAGCCGATCACCGCGCGGCGACGGCTCTCCAGCTTCTCCTTGATCAGCCCCATCTGGACCAGCGTGTTGGTGTTGATCCGGTCGGTCATCGCGGCGGTGTCGATCGGGGCGCCGGGCTTCATGTGGAAGTCCTGGACCCAGCGCATCCGGGTGAGGTCGTCGGCCAGTTCCTCGTACACCCAGGTGATGTTCATGAACTCGAACGGGCCGGTCTCCACGCGGCGGGCCCGCACGGTCCAGGTGTCGCGGTCCCAGGAGCGTTCGGAGACCCAGCTCCAGACGCGGCCCTGCTCGTCGGGGTGCATGGTGAGGCGGAAGGTGACGGAGGACGCGGTCTCCTCCAGCACCTCGGCCTTGGCGTACTCGGAGAACAGCTCCGGCCAGGTGGTGACGTCGTTGGTGTGCTCCCAGACGAAGGCGGCCGGGGCGGCGATCTCGATCGCGTTGTCGGTGTGCCCGATCATCGGGTCACCGCCGTGAGGCGCTGGTTGACCAGCTCGCGTACCTCGGCGGGGGTGGCGTGCTCGGTGATGCGGTCCTCCACGTCGACGCCGAAGCGGTCCTCGATGCGGGTGGCCAGCTCGACGCGGGCCAGGGAGTCGAGGCCGAGTTCGTCGAAGGTGCGCTCGGCGGCGCCGTCTCCCGCCTGGGAGGGCAGGCCCACGGAGGCCAGCAGGTCGCGCAGCGTGCTATCGGTGAATTCCATCATGATCCTTTCAGCTGAGGGCGGTGACAAGCCAGATACGGGCGGCGCCGACGACCGACGAGTCGGCCATCGGGGGGACGGGGCGGCCGAGGCTCCTGGCGAGGTCGGCCTGGTGGGTGACCTCGGCGCGCCAGCCGAAGCCGGCCAGCCAGCCGACCGGGTCCTCGACCGACGACAACCAGGCGGCACGGGTGGCCTGCAGGCGGTTCATGGCGGGTTTCATGGCGGGCTGGCGCAGGTAGGCCTCGTTGACGTGCTCGGCCGACAGCCGGCTGCCGGGCGCCGACAGTTCGCCGACGCGCTCCAGCACCCGCGCGCCGTCCTCGGGCGCCAGGTACATGAGCACGCCCTCGATCAGCCAGGCGGTCGGCCTCTCCGGGTCGAACCCGGCCTCGGTGAGCGCCGCGGGCCAGTCGCCGCGCAGGTCCGCGGCGACCGCCTTGCGCGCGCAGCGGGGCTGGGCGCCCTGGTCGGCCAGCACCTTCTCCTTGAAGGCCACCAGATCGGGCAGGTCCACCTCGAACAACGCGAGGTCCTCCGGCCAGCCGAGCCGGAAGGCGCGCGTGTCGAGCCCGGCGGCCAGCAGCACCACCTGGCGGATGCCGGCCGCGGCGGCCTCGGTGAGGCGATCGTCGAAGTAGCGGGTGCGCAGCACGAAGTGGTCGGCGGCGCGCCGTCCCGCCTCGCTGACGCCGTCGATCCGCCCGGCCGCCTCGACCAGGGGGCGGGCGAGGGGGTCGTGGAAGAGGCCGCTCGGGCGCGCGCTCTCTCCCTCTCGTGCCTGCGCGATCAGCACGGCTGTACGGCTCACGCCGCTGGGCAGCCCGGTCATGGTGTGTTCCTCTCGGCGAAGTCGACGGCCATGGTGAGGTCGTAGGTCTTGCGGAAGACGAGGCGGTCGAAGGTCAGCCGCATGAAGGCGTCGCGGGCCGCGCAGGCCAGCAGGTTGCGCCAGCGGGTCAGCGCCCCGTTGGCCCGGGACCTGCGCGCGATGCGGGCGGTTCTGGCGACCCTCCTGGCCTCGTAGCGGGCGAGGGCGGTGGGCAGGTCCCGTTCGCCCATGACCTGGCCGAGGACGACGGCGTCCTCGATGGCCTGCCCGGCGCCCTGGCCCAGGTTGAAGGTCATGGGGTGGGCGGCGTCCCCGAGCAGCGTCACCGGGCCGTGGCTCCAGCGCGCGGCCGGCGGCCGGTCGTAGATGGGGACGGGGGTCAGGTCCGCCTCGGGGGTGGCGGCGATGAGCGCGGGCACGGGATCGGGCCAGCCGGCGAACTGCTCGGCCAGCAGGCCGGTGATCCTCGTGCCCAGCGGGGCGGTGATGTGGTCGCTGAGCACGCCGTCCCAGTAGACGTGCTCGCCGCCCAGCCGGTAGCAGACGAACCAGCGGCCCTCCCCCCAGGTGCTGAGGAAGGTGTGCGGGGGGACTCCGGAGCCGGGCAGCTTGATCACGCCTTGGAAGGCGGTGAAGCCCGCGTACCTGGGGGGCGGTTCGTGCGGGATGAGCCCGGCCCGTACGGACGAGCGCAGCCCGTCGGCGCCGACGAGCAGATCGGCGCGCTCCTGCCGGCCGTCGTCGAAGCGGAGCGTGACCCCGTCACCGCCGGCGGAGAAGCCGGTGCAGCGGGAGCCGAGCACCAGGTCGCCGCCGACCTCCTCGGCGAGAAGCTGGTGCAGGTCGGGACGGCTGACGCTGTAGACGGGCGCGTCGTAGACGGGGGCCATGTCGGCCATCGGCCAGGTGGCCAGCGTGCGGTCGCGCCGGTTGCGGAAGTGGTGGGTGTGCAGCTCGTAGCCGGCCTTGCCCGCGTCCAGGCCGAGCTGCCGCAGCGCCAGTACCGCGTTGTGCCAGAGCACCAGGCCGTGACCGGACTGGGCGGCGCGCAGCGCGGGCGCGCGCTCGTGCACGGTGACGGCGGCGCCGGCGCGGCGCAGCGCGATCGCGGCGCTGAGACCGCCGATGCCGCCGCCGACCACGGCGATCCTGCGCGCGCTCACGACGGGCTGCTGGTCTCTTGCCTGATGTGGAAGCGCAGCGAGCGCGCCTCGGTGATGCACTCGCGCATGGGCTTGACCAGCTCGCGGTGCTCCTCGCCGGCCTCCCAGGCCAGGAACGCGTCCAGGTTCGCCCACTCGCTGGTGATGAGCCACTGCTCGGGGTCGGTGGCGGACTGGCAGACCTGGTCCTTGAGGTGTCCGGGCACGCCGCCGGCGACCTCGTAGCGGATCTTCTCGTAGGCGGTGAGGAAGTCGTCGGTGCGCTCGGCGGGCACCCGGATGAGGAAGACGACGCGGGCGCTCATCGGGGCGGCCTTCCCGACAGCTCGGAGGTGAACTCGAAGCGGCCGAGCACCGGCACCACGCTGCCGTACAGGCCGTCGGACTCGGCGCTGGTCAGGAACGCCACCACGCGGGCCACGAGCTCGGGCGCGACCATGTGGTCGGTGTTGAGGTCGGGGCGCTCCTGACGCTTCTGGGGCGTGTCGGCCATGGTCATGGACACGACGTTGGCGTGCACGCCGCCGCGCTTGAGCTCGTGGGCGATCGAACGCACCCAGGCGACGAGCGCGGCCTTGGAGGCGGCGTAGGCCGACAGGGCGGGCATCGGCTCGTCGGCCAGCGGCGTGCTGAAGTACACCAGCCGGCCGCCGTCGGTGAGGTGCGGCAGCAGGGCCTGGGTGGCGGTGACGGCCGACAGGAAGTTGTCGCGCAGCATGCCCTCGTAGGCGGCCGGGTCCATGAGGAAGTACGGCCCGGCCCGGAACCCGCCGACCAGGTGCACCAGCCCGTCGATCCGCCCGAAGGCGGCCAAGGCGGCCTCGGCCGCCTCCCGGGCGCCGGCGGGGTCGGAGACGTCGGTGGCCAGCGTCTCGACGTCGTACTCCTTGCCCAGCTCGGCCAGCCTGGCCTTGTCGCGGCCGGTGAGCAGGAGGCGGTCGCCGCGCCCGGCCAGCCGGCTGACGACGGCGGGGCCGAGGCCGCCGGTGGCGCCGGTGACGATGAGCGCCGGCGCCGTCATCGGACGGGCTCCGCCACGCGGGTGGTGACGTGCTCCATGATCGCGGTCATGAAGAAGGCGCGGGCGCCGTCGGGCGTGCTCAGGTCGCGGGGCACGGCCAGGTGGGGGTCGAGCGCGCGCTCCAGCTTCTGGATGCTGGGCTGCCTGGACAGGTGCGCCATCACGCTCGGCAGGCTGCCGTCGATCTCGACGACGCGGATCACCGTGGTGTCCTTCATGAAGATCGAGGTGCTGACCAGCCGCGCGCCGTCGGGGGTGTCCCACTCGGGCGGATCGTAGGTGGCCAGCAGCTCGCGGACGGCCGCCTCAGAGCCGGGCTTGATCTGGAATGTGATCGCATGACGTTGCATGCCTTCAGCGTGTTCGGAGGGGGCCCGGGTGTCTTCCACCGCTTTGGCGAACCCGCGTCCCCTCACTTCGGGGGATCTCCTCCCCTCCTCGAATGAGACATAAAGGATTCACCCCAATAAAACCCAAATGTAAATTGTTGAAGCGCACACCATTTCGCCGTGTTACGTCGGCCATAGAGAAGGCATAGCGAACGCTGGGAGAACGCTGTGAGCGCTTGATCCGGGCAGGTCAGCATGGTATGTCCTGCGCAGACGGAGCTCCAGTGAACCGAATAACCCTCTATGTGAAGCCCCTGTGACCATTCTTACGATTTTCTTGTAACTGGTATCCGGGTCAACTAGGCTCCCCGATCATGGGGGTTAAATGGGGAAATACTCACTTACTTGGGGACATCCAGCTCCTTGAGGTAGAGGTACTGCTGGCCGTCCTTCTCGGCCTCACCACCGCGGCCCTGGTCGTCACCGGGGCGCACTGCCGGCTCAAGTCCGGCTCCATGCTGCGCGAGCGCAGCCGGATCGCCCGCGACCTGCACGACGGAGTCGGGCACGGCCTCGTCGTCATCGCCTTCCACGCCCGCCAGCTCGCCACAGCGCTGCCTTCGGCGCGCTGCGCGGCCGACGTCATCGACAGCACCGCGCAGGCCACGCTGGCCGAACTGCGCGGCGCCCTGGGCAGCCTGCGGGCCATGCCCGCTCCACCGCCGGGAGGAGAGCCCGGCCTCGTGGCGCCATCCGCGACCCCCCTGGCGGTCCGGCTGGCCGAACTCACCGACCGCGCCCCGGAGGGACAGCTCACGCTCGTGATGGAGAACCTGTCCAGCGTCAAGGACGTGGGAGCGGACGTGGAGCACACCGCCTTCCGGGTCGCCCAGGAGGCGCTGACCAACGCGCTCAAGCACGCCGACGGCCCGATCCTGCTGTCGGCCTCGATCGACGGCTGCCTCACCGTCGAGGTGATCAGCCACGGCGGCGGCGGGCCGAAGGCGGTCCCGCCCGAAGGAGGGGGCGGCACCGGACTCGAAGGACTGCGCCAGCGCGTGGCCGAGCACGGCGGCGTACTGGAGTCGAGCCCGCTGGCCGGGGGCGGCTTCGCCGTACGGGCGCTGCTCCCGCTGGTGGGCGGCCACTTATGGGAGGACCGCCCGTGCGAACGATCCGCGTCCTGATCGTCGACGACCAGCCGCTCATCAGAACCGGCCTGCACGCCACGTTCAGCGGCGTGCCCGACATCACCGTCGTGGGCGAGGCGGCCAACGGGGTCGAGGCCGTCCAGGCGGTCAAGCGCCTCAGCCCCGACGTCGTGCTCATGGACATCAACATGCCGCGCATGGACGGCCTCACCGCGACCAGGGAGATCATCGGCGCGCGCAGCCCGGCCAAGGTCGTCATCCTCACCATCTACGACCAGGACGAGCACCTGTTCGACGCCCTGCGCAACGGCGCCAGCGGCTTCATACTCAAGCACGCCCCCACCGAGCGGGTCATCGACGCGGTACGCGAGGCCGCCGAGGGCGACGCCCTGCTGTCACCCTCGGTCACCCGGCGGCTCATCGACGAGTTCGCCAAGCGGCCCACGCTCGCCAGCACGACCACCGGCAGCCTGCAGCAGCTCACCGACCGGGAGCGCGACGTCTTCCGGCTCCTGGTACGCGGCTACAGCAACGACGAGATCGCCCGGGAGCTGGTCCTCGGCGACAGCACGGTCAAGTCCCACGTCCAGCACCTCTACCAGAAGCTCGGCGTGCGCGACCGCGTCCAGGTCGTCATCTACGCCTACGAGAACGGCCTCGTCCCCTCCTCCGCGCGTTAGGGCTCTCCCCCGCGCGGAGGAGGCGGGCAATCAGGCATGCGGTGGGCGACACCCGCCGGGGGCGCTTCCTACGGTGAGAACGCCATTGCGTCTCCCTTTCGCGAACGCTCATTCCGCAAAGGGCTCATTTCGCGAAGGGCTCGTTCCCCCCAGGAGGTCACGTGTCCGAAAGGATCCTCATCGTCGCCAGGCTCAGCCCCGGCAGCGCCCCCGAGGTAGCCCGCCTGTTCGGCGAGTCCGACGACGGCGAGCTCCCCCACGCGCTCGGGGTCCGGCGGCGCGAGCTGTACCAGTACCGCGAGCTGTACTTCCACGTCGTCGACTTCGACGGCCCCGCCGGCAAGGCGATGGAACAGGCCCGCGACCGCGCGGACTTCCGCGGCCTGAGCGAGGAGCTGAGCCCGCACGTCGTCCCGTACGACCCGGCCACCTGGCGCAGCCCCGCCGACGCCATGGCCACCCGCTTCTACCACTGGAGTCCCGGCGGAGGCGTCCAGTGACCGTCACCGCCGCCGACGAGTGGACCCGGTGCTCCGGCTGCTCGGCCATCGTCTACCTGCCCCGCCTGGCCCGCGCCCACCAGGTCTGTCCCGAGTGCGGCCACCACCACCGCCTGCGGGCGATGGAGCGGATCGCCACGCTGGTCGACGAGGACTCCTTCCGCCCGGCCGTACCCCAGGTCAGGGGCGGCGACCCGCTGGGCTTCTCCGACACCCTCCCCTACACCGAGCGCCTGGCACGCGCCAGGGCCAGGACCGGCCTCGACGACGCGATCGTCTACGGCCGCGCGAGCATCGGCGCCCGCCCCGCGGTCGTGGCCGCCATGGACTTCGCCTTCCTCGGCGGCAGCATGGGCTCGGCCGTCGGCGAGGCCGTCACCCGCGCCTGCGAACTGGCCGTGCGCACCCGCCTCCCGCTGGTGCTGGCCATCGCCTCCGGCGGCGCCCGCATGCAGGAGGGCACGCTCTCGCTCATGCAGATGGGCAAGACCGCCCAGGCCATGAGCCGCCTGCGGCAGGAGGGCCTGCTGTCGGTCTGCGTGCTCACCGACCCCACGTTCGGCGGCGTGACCGCCTCGTTCGCGACGCTGGGCGACGTGCTGGTCGCCGAGCGGGGCGCGCTCATCGGCTTCGCGGGCCCACGCGTCATCGCCGCGGCCACCAGGGAGCGGCTGCCCGAGGGCTTCCAGAGCGCCGAGTACCTGTTCGCCGGCGGCATGCTCGACCGCGTCGAGCCCCGCGAGGGCCTGCGCCCGCTGCTGTCCCGCCTGCTCGCACTGACCACCACGCACGCCGTGGTGGCGCGCGACCCGGACGAACTGACCGCCCCGCACCCGCCCGCCGTGGCGCGCGACCCGGACGAACTGACCGCCCCGCACCCGCCCGCCGTGGCGCGCGACCGGGACGAACTGACCGCCCCGCGCCCGCCCGCCGTGGTGCGCGATCCCGACGAGCTGACCGGCCCGCTGCGCCCCCATGAGACGGTACGGCTGGCCCGCGACACCGCCCGACCCACCGCCCTGGACTACATCTGGCACCTGTGCACCGACTTCGTCGAACTGCACGGCGACCGCCTGCACGCCGACGACCCCGCGATCGTCGGCGGCCCCGCGATGCTCGGCGGCGCACCGGTGATGATCGTGGCCCACCAGAAGGGCCACGACACCAAGGAGCTCGTCGCCAGGAACTTCGGCCTGGCCCACCCCGAGGGCTACCGCAAGGCGCTGCGCCTGATGCGCCTGGCCGACCGCCTGGGCCTGCCCGTGGTGACCTTCGTGGACACGCAGGGCGCCGCTCCCGGTGTCGGCGCCGAGGACCGCGGCCAGTCGTGGGCCATCGCCGAGTGCCTGGCCGGGATGTCGGAGCTGGCCGTGCCGGTGGTCGCCACCGTCATCGGGGAGGGCGGCAGCGGCGGCGCGCTGGCGCTGGCCGTGGCCAACCGGGTGCTGATGCTGCGCCACGCCGTCTACTCGGTGATCAGCCCGGAGAGCTGCTCCACGATCCTGCACGGCGACCCCTCGCACGCCCTGGAGCTGTCGTCGTCGCTGCGGATCACCGCGCCCGATCTGCTGCGGCTGGGCGTCGTGGACGGCGTCGTGCCCGAACCGGCCGGCGGCGCCCAGGAGAACCCCGCCGCCGCGATGGACGCGCTGCGCGAGGCGGTGCTGGAGGCGCTGGGCGAGCTGGCCGGGATGGACGGCGCCCAGCTGCGCAAGGACAGGTACGAGCGGTTTCGCCGGCTGGGAGTGGTCGAGGGTGGCTGAGCAGGATCTGCACGCGGCGCTGCGGCTGCTGCGCGAGGAAGTGGGAAACCTGGTCAAGACCGTTCCCGGACCGGTCTCGTCGGTCTCGGTACGGCTGGGCGACTGCTCGCTGGAGGTGTCGTGGGCCGGGGCCGTGCCGGCGGCGCCCGCCGTACAGGCTGAGTGGGAGGAAGCGCCGCAGGAGGCGGCCGATCCGGCGCTGACGGTCGTGACGGCGCCGCTCGTCGGCACGTTCTACGTCGCGCCCGAGCCCGGAGCGGCGCCGTTCGTGCGCGCGGGAGACCGCGTGGAGGCGGGCCAGACGATCGGCATCGTGGAGGCGATGAAGCTGATGAACCCGGTGGCCGCCGAGCGGTCCGGCGAGGTCGTGGAGGTGCTGGCGGGCAACGCCGAGCCGGTGGAGTACGGACAGGACCTGGTGCGGATCAGGGTGGACGGATGAGGCCGCGCAAGATCCTCATCGCCAACCGGGGCGAGATCGCGGTCCGCGTGGCCAGGACCTGCCGGGAGCTGGGCATTCCCACGGTGGCCGTGTACTCGAGCGCCGACCGGGCGGCCAGGCACGTGGCGGCCTGCGACGAGGCGGTGAGCATCGGCCCGCCCCCGGCCCGCCGCAGCTACCTCTACATGCCGGCGATCATCGAGGCGGCGCTGCGGACCGGGGCGGACGCGATCCACCCGGGCTACGGGTTCCTGTCGGAGGACGCCGACTTCGCCCGGATCTGCGCCGCCCACGGCATCACGTTCATCGGCCCGCGCCCCGAGGTCATGGACCTCGTCGGCGACAAGGCGCGGGTACGCGCGCTGATGGCCGACGCCGGCCTGCCGGTGCTGCCCGGCAGCGACGGCGCCGTGCCCTCGCCGGCCGACGCGGAGAAGATCGGGGCCGAGATCGGCTACCCGGTGATCGTCAAGGCCGCGGCGGGCGGCGGCGGGCGCGGCATCGCGGTCGCCCGCGACGCCGGCGAGCTGCGCGAGGTCTACCGCGCCACCACCGCGCTGGCCCAGCAGGTCTTCGGCGACGGGTCGGTGTACGTCGAACGGTTCGTCCCGGCGGCCAGGCACGTCGAGGTGCAGCTGCTCGGCGACGCCTCGGGCAGCGTCATCCACCTGGGCGAGCGCGACTGCTCGCTGCAGCGCCGCAACCAGAAGCTGGTCGAGGAGGCGCCCTCCCCGCTGCTGCCGGACGACCTGCGCCGCCGGCTCGGCGCGTACGCGGTGGCCGGGGCCCGGCACGTCGGCTACACCGGCGCCGGCACGATGGAGTTCCTGGTCGACGCCGACGGCAACGCCACCTTCATGGAGATCAACGCCAGGATCCAGGTCGAGCACCCGGTCACCGAACTGCTCACCGGCGTGGACCTGGTCGCCGAACAGATCAGGGCCGCCTCAGGGGAACGGCTCTCGCTCACGCAGGAGCAGGTCACGCTGACCGGCGCGGCCATCGAGTGCCGCGTCAACGCCGAGGACCCGGCCACGGGCTTCCGCCCCACGCCGGGTCTCCTCACGGTGTTCCGCCCGCCGGGCGGGCCGGGCGTCCGCGTCGACTCGGGCTTCGCCCAGGGCGACCGGGTGCCGCCCGACTACGACTCGCTCGTCGCCAAGCTCGTCGTGTGGGCGCCGACGCGGGCCCAGGCGATCGCCAGGGCCGACCGGGCGCTGGCCGAGTTCGCCGTCGAGGGTCCCGGCGTGGCCACCACAGTCCCGCTGCTGCGCGCGCTGCTGGCCCAGCCCGAGTTCGCCGCCGGCACCCACACGACCGCCTTCGTCACCGACTACCTCTCCCGCACCCCGGCCCCCACCGGCTAACACGCTCCCGGCCAAAGAGCGGGCCGGTCCAGGCGGCCAAGGGGGCCTTGACGGTGGTGCGTCTGTCCGACGTGAGAAGCGACCCCCACGATCGGCGCCCGCGCGCGGCGGCGGGTGGCGTGAGGGCGGCTCGCCGTAACGGATGAAGCACGAGAAGGGTTAAGACTCGGAGCGCACCAGGTCGAGGGCTTTTTGGAGGTCTTCGGGATACTCCGTGGTGAAGGAGATCCACTCACCCGAAGATGGGTGCTCGAAGGCCAGGGACACCGCGTGCAGCCACTGGCGCGTCACGCCCAGCCGGGCCGCCAGCGTCGGGTCGGCGCCGTAGAGGAGGTCGCCCACGCACGGGTGCCGCAGGGCGGACATGTGCACCCGGATCTGGTGCGTGCGTCCCGTCTCCAGCTTGATGTCCAGCAACGACGCCGCCCGGAACGCCTCGATCGTGTCGTAGTGCGTCACCGACGGCTTGCCGCCCGCCACCACCGCCCAGCGCCCGTCCCCGGCCGGATGCCGGTCGATCGGCGCGTCCACGGTGCCGCGGAACGGGTCGGGATGTCCCTGGACGAGGGCGTTGTAGCGCTTGTCCACCGTGCGCTCCTTGAAGGCGCGCTTGAGGTGGGAGTACGCGTGCTCGCTCTTGGCCACGACCATCGCCCCGGTGGTGTTGGCGTCGAGCCGGTGCACGATGCCCTGGCGCTCGGCCGCGCCGCTGGTGGCGATGGTGTGCCCGGCGCCGAGCAGGCCGCCGATCACGGTGGGGCCGGTCCAGCCGACGGTAGGGTGGGCGGCCACGCCGATCGGCTTGTTGACCACGACGATGTCGTCGTCCTCGTACACGATCGTCATGCCGGGCACCGGCTCGGCGACCGGCATCGGGGTGGTGACCGGGGGCGGCATCGTCACCTCCAGCCAGGCGCCCGCGTGCACCCGGTCGGACTTGGCCGCCTCGCTGCCGTCGACCAGCACCTCGCCGGCGCCGATCAGCTCGGCGGCGCGCGTACGGGAGAAGCCGAACAGCCGCGAGAGGGCGGCGTCCAGCCGCTCCCCCTCCAGCCCGTCCGGGACGGGCAGGCTGCGCTGCTCGCTCACTTCTTCACCTCGCGGGTGCCGTCGATCTGCAGGCCGCGCCAGGCCAGGATGACCGCCAGGATGCCGCCGCACACGATGGCGGAGTCGGCGATGTTGAAGACCGGGAAGTAGTCGATGATCGGGAAGTTGCCCGGCAGCACCTCGATGAAGTCGACCACGTGCCCCTGCAGCTGGGTCGACCGGCCGATGCCGGACGGCCAGCGCAGCAGCCGGTCGGTGAGGTTGCCCAGCGCGCCGCCCAGCAGCAGGCCCAGCGTGATCGCCCACGGCAGGCTGCGCAGCTTGCGGGCGGTGCGGATGATCGCCACCACCACGCCCGTGGCGATGATGGTGAACACGAACGTCATCCCGGTCCCGATGCTGAACGCGGCGCCGGAATTGAAGATCACCCGGAACTGGAGCACGCCCGGGATGATCACGTTGGGCGGCTCGCCTTCGAGCGTCCGCAGCACCACGGTCTTGGTGACCAGGTCTGCCGCGTAGATCACGAAGGCGAGCGCGCCCAGCAGGAGGAGGAGCTTGCGCTTTACCTGCGCTCCTCCCGCTGCTTGCACGTCACGCACAGCGTCGCCCTCGGGAACGCCTGCAGGCGCTCCTTGCCGATCGGCTTCTGGCACGATTCGCACACTCCATAGGTCCCTGCGTCGATCCTGGCGATCGCACGTTCGTTCTGCGCGACCAGGTCGCGCGCATTCAGGGTAAGGGCGATCTCGCGTTCGCGCTCATAGGTCTTGGCTCCGGCGTCCGCCTGGTCGTCGCCGGCGCCCTGCGTCACATCGCCCGAGGCGATCTCCGACTCGTGGCGGCGAATGTCGGCGTTGAGCTCGTCTATCTCCCTTTGCAGGGACTCGCGTACCTCGGCCAGCTCCTGCTCCGACCACATCGACGGTGTTGCGGTCTGCGTGACTGCCGCCATGGCTGCCTCCATGCTGATCAAGGCCGGTGAATGGTGCGGGCAGCTTAGGTGCCCGATAACGGATCGGCAAACGACCCGCCGTGCGGTTTACCCCTCCCGTACTATCCCGCCCCGCGAATTCAACTCCTCCGCTGGAGAGTCCATTCCCACCGCTTTGCCCGCCACGGACGCGGCCCGCGGAAAACGGGGAAGTCTTTCGCTCCACTCTGCGTTATGGTTTGAGCCTGCAAGGCGTTGATGGGGCCCGACTGTGAGGGATATCACCCCGGAGCCGCCGGAAGAACGGCTCGTCTCCGAGCTCACTAGAACCGGCCGCAGCCCTGAACGAAGAGGGCCCCTTTCCGGGGCCAAGAAGGGTGGTACCGCGGAGCCCTCCGGCTTCGTCCCTTCACGCACCTGTCAGCTTGTGACCAGCGTGGAGGTCCCGCCCGAGATGTCTTCCCACTCTTTCCGCTCTCTTCCCGCGCAGGTCGACCTGCCCGCGCTCGAGCGCGAGGTCCTCGACCGCTGGCGCGACGGGAAGATCTTCGAGCGCTCGGTGGAGCAGAACGAAGGCAACCCGTCGTGGGTCTTCTACGAGGGCCCGCCCACCGCCAACGGCCTGCCCGGCGTCCACCACGTCGAGGCGCGCGTCTTCAAGGACCTGTTCCCGCGCTACAAGACGATGCGCGGCTTCAGCGTCCCCCGCAAGGCCGGCTGGGACTGCCACGGCCTGCCCGTCGAGGTCGGCATCGAGAAGGAACTCGGCCTGTCCGGCAAGAAGGACATCGAGGCGTACGGCATCGCCGAGTTCAACGCCAAGTGCCGCGAGTCCGTTCTGCGCCACGTCGACGCCTTCGAAGAGCTCACCGAGCGGATGGGCTACTGGATCGACCTGTCCACCGCCTACCGGACCATGGACCCGTCCTATATCGAGTCGGTCTGGTGGTCGCTGAAGGTCATCTTCGACAAGGGCCTGCTGTTTCGCGACTTCCGCATCACCCCGTACTGCCCGCGCTGCGGCACCGGCCTGTCCGACCACGAGTTGGGTCAGCCGGGCGGCTATGAGACCGTGTCGTCGCCGTCGGTGTACGTGCGCATGCCGGCCACCTCGGGCCGCCTCCAGGAACTCGGCGCATCGCTGCTGGTCTGGACGACGACTCCGTGGACGCTGGTGTCCAACACCGCGGTCGCCGTACACCCCGACGTCACCTACGTCGCCGCGCGCACCGCCGACGGCGAGGTGCTCGTGGTCGCCGAGCCGCTGCTCGGCGTGCTGGGCGACGGCGCCACCGAGGTGGCCCGTTTCACCGGCCGCGAGCTGGAGCACACCTCCTACACGCGCCCCTTCGACCTCGTCGACATCCCGGGCGCGCACTACGTCGTGCTCGGCGACTACGTCACCGTCGAGGACGGCACCGGCCTGGTCCACCAGGCGCCCGCGTTCGGCGCCGACGACCTCACGGTCTGCAAGAAGTACGGCATGCCGGTCGTCAACCCGATCGGCCCCGACGGCCGCTTCCTCGACGACGTGCCCATGGTCGGCGGCCAGTTCTTCAAGGACGCCGACGAGGGCCTCACCGAGGACCTGCGCGCCCGCGGCCTGCTGTTCCGCGGCGGCCACTTCGAGCACAGCTACCCCCACTGCTGGCGCTGCCACACCGCGCTGCTCTACTACGCGCTGCCCTCCTGGTACATCCGCACCACCGCGGTCAAGGACCAGATGCTCGCCGAGAACGAGAAGACCAACTGGTTCCCCGACACGATCAAGTGGGGCCGGTTCGGCGAGTGGCTGCGCAACAACGTCGACTGGTCGCTGTCGCGCTCGCGCTACTGGGGCACGCCGCTGCCGCTGTGGGTGTGCACCGCCGACGAGAGCCACATCACCTGCGTCGGCTCCCTGGAGGAATTGGGCGAGCTGGCCGGGCGGGAACTGTCCGCGCTCGACCCCCACCGCCCGTTCGTGGACGACGTGTCCTTCCCCTGCCCGTCCTGCTCGGCCGAGGCGCGGCGCGTGCCCGACGTCATCGACGCCTGGTACGACTCCGGCTCGATGCCGTTCGCCCAGTGGGGCGCCCGCGGCAAGCCCGAGGGCGTCTACCCGGCGCAGTTCATCTGCGAGGCCACCGACCAGACACGCGGCTGGTTCTACTCGCTCATGGCCGTCGGCACGCTGACCTTCGGCCAGTCCTCCTACGAGAACGTGCTCTGCCTCGGCCTCATCCTGGCCGAGGACGGCCGCAAGATGAGCAAGCACCTGGGCAACGTGCTCCAGCCCATCCCGCTCATGGACCAGCACGGCGCCGACGCCCTGCGCTGGTTCATGGCCTGCTCGGGCTCGCCCTGGGCGGCGCGCCGGGTCGGCCACGGCACGCTGGAGGAGATCGTCAGGAAGGTCCTGCTGACCTACTGGAACACCGCCTCCTTCTTCACCCTCTACGCCAACGCCTCGTCCTGGACGCCGCGGGACGCCTCCCCGGCCGCCGAGCGGCCGCTCATCGACCGCTGGGCGCTGGCCGAGCTCCACCGCACCGTCGCCGAGGTGAGCTCGGCGCTCGACGAGTACGACACCGTGCGGGCCGGGCGCCGGCTGGCGGAGTTCCTCGACGACCTGTCCAACTGGTACGTGCGCCGCTCGCGCCGCCGGTTCTGGCAGGGCTCGCAGGACGCCTTCGCCACCCTGTACGAGTGCCTGGAGACCGTCACGCGGCTCATGGCGCCGATCACCCCGTTCGTCACCGACTACCTGTGGGACGTGCTGCGCCGGGAGGGCGACCCCGCCTCGGTGCACCTGACCTCGTGGCCGGCCGTACGGGAGGATCTGCTCGACCCCGCGCTGTCCCAGCAGATGGCCCTGGTGCGGCGGCTGGTCGAACTGGGCCGCTCCGCGCGCGCCTCCTCGGGGGTGAAGACCCGCCAGCCGCTCGGCCGCGCGCTGGTCGGCGCCCACGACTGGCCCGCCCTGCCCAACGAGCTGCGCGAGCTCATCGCCGACGAGCTGAACGTGCAGACGCTGGAGGACATGTCCGGCTACAGCGCCGACCTCGTCTCCTACACGGTCAAGCCCAACTTCCGCGCGCTGGGCAAGCGGTTCGGCTCCCAGACCAAGCTGGTCGCCGCCGCCGTCTCCGCCGCCGACGCCGCCTCCCTGGCGCGCACCCTGCGCTCCGGGGGTACGGCTTCGCTGGAGGCGGGCGAGCTCGGCACGGTCGAGGTGGGCCCCGACGACGTGATCGTCACCGAGCAGCCGCGCTCCGGCTGGGCGGTGGAGACCGGCGCCGTCGACACCGGCACCGGCGAGACCGTCGCCCTCGACCTGGCCATGACCGGCGAACTGCGCAGGGCCGGGCTCATCCGCGAGGTCATCCGCCTGGTGCAGGACGCCCGCAAGTCGAGCGGCCTGGCGATCACCGACCGGATCGACCTGTGGTGGACGGCCGCCTCGCCCGACCTTTCCGAGGCGCTGCGGTCCGACGGCGGGCTGGTGGCCGACGAGGTCCTCGCCGTGTCGGTCACGGAGGGCTCGTCCGAGCTGCCGGTGTTCACCGACGCCGACCTGGGCCTGACCTTCCAGCTGCGCCGCGCCTAGAGGTGGGAAGACGCGGTCCCCTTCGCCTGGGGGCCGCGTCTTTCCATGTGCGAGGCCGCTTCGCCCCTTGCGCGGGGCGACGTCAGCTTGGGCGCGGCGTGGTCAGCTTGGGCACGGCGGCGTCAGCTTGGCACGGCGGCGCTTGGGCGCGGCGGCGTCAGCTTGGGCGGGGTGGCGTCAGCTGACCGATTCACGGTCGTTCTGGCAGACCGAGCAGCTCGTCAGCCCGGCAGCTTCGGCCTGGGCCAGCGTCATGGTCTCCACGCCCGTGTCACCGGCGCCGCGGATCAGCGGGCAGGCGGTGCTGTGGTAGCGGCGCGTGCCGACGATGACCTTGACCGTGCCCGGCCGCGTGTCCTTGGCGGGAGCGTCGTCACCGGCGTCGTCCTCGGCGGCCGGCCGGGGCTTCGGTTCCGGCTTCGGCGCCTCCGGCTTGCTCTCCGCCGGGGACTCGGCGGGCGTGGGCCGTGAGCCGGGCTCAGGCTTCTTCTCCGGGGCCGCGGGCTTGGCCTCGCCGTTGGTGGTCGCGGGGGCGACATAAGGCGCCACACGCGGCCCTGACGGGCTCTTGCCGGTGGGCCTGCCCTCGTCGGCGACCGGCGCCTCGGGCCGCCGGCCCGCGCCGTTGTCGCCGGTGACCGGATGCCCGGCCTTCTCCTCGGCCTGAGGCTTCTGCCCGGTCGGAGGCTTCTGCCCGGTCGGAGCCACATGCTCGGGCTTGCCTGTCGCGGGCTTGCCCGTCACGGGCTTCTCGTCCGTCCCGGACCTGTTGTCCGTCCCGGGCTGGGGGTCCCTCCCGGGCTTGTTGTCCGTCCCGGGCTTCTCGTCCTTCCAGGGCTTGTCTGCCGCGGGGCTCGCGGGCCGGCCGTCCGCGCTCGCGGGCTTGCCCGCCGCACTCGTGGGCTTGCCCGCCGGGCCCGTGGGGCTGCCCGTCGGCGGCTTGGACGGGGACTCCATGGCGGGGAGCCGGAGGTGCGGGTTGGTGGTCTCGGCGTCGGACTCGTCGTCCGGTCCCGGGGCGGGCGGGGTGTCGTCACCGGCCGCGGAGGGCTTCGCCGTACCGGAGGAAGAGGCTTTGGGGGCGAACCAGCCGCCAGGCTGGTCGGGCCCGGACTCCGGAGTGGGGGTGGAAGCGGCGGGGGCCGGCTTCGGCGCTGCGACGGGGCCCTGGGGCCGGATGTCGCGGGTCGCCTCGGAGGGTTCCGCCGGAAGCTCGGCGGAGACGGTCCTGGTCTCCGGCGAGGCAGCGGGGTGGGGCGTGACGGGCTCGGGGTCGGCGGCAGGCGGCAGCTGCCGTCCACCGAGCGCCGCGTCGGGCAGGCAGCTCGTGCAGGGCGTGAAGCCCTCCTCGCGCGCCTCCTCGAAGGTGAGCTCCTCGTGATCCCGTCCGATCAGCTGACGGCATCCCGGTACGTGGTAACGCTTGCGCCCGGGGATCACCAGGACGAGGGCGTCCGGGGAGATCCCGCGTGCCGCGGGCCGGCGGGGAGCCGGTGAGGGGACGGTCGCCGTCTGCTGGAACGTCTGGGGACGCGGAGGAGACGGCGGCGCTCCCGCGGGAGCCTGGTCGGAGTGCGGCGGCTGCGGGTACCCGAACTTCGCGGGTTCGGGAGGGGTGGCCGTGGCCCCGGCACGCCCGCCGGGGAACAGCTCATGACGCCGCAGCAGCGCCCCGATCACCAGGAACAACGCGGAAAGCACGCTCACCACGATGGACCACATGATCAGGAACGGCTTTGCCAGCACGAAGCCCGCGATCAGTAGTACGACCGCCGCGAGCACCAAACCAGCACTGATAAGGATCACTAGGGGGCTCTCTCGAGTGACGGGTCCTTGTGTTGACCCGCTACTTTACCGGCGGTCGTTGTGCGGGCCGTCGGCGCCGGGGAAGGCGCCCTGGGGAGCCTCGCCGCCGAACGGGCTGGGACCGCCGGGAAGCGGCTGCTGACCACCCTGGGGTACGGCGTGCGACATGGCCGGAGCGCCGGGGTTCGGCAGAACCGGGAACCCGCCGCTGCCCTCCGCGGAGACGTTCAGCTCGGCGAGCTGGTTCTCCAGGTAGAGCTTGAGGCGGCTGCGGTACTCGCGCTCGAAGCTGCGCAGCTCCTCGACCTTGCGCTCCAGCTCGTCACGGGTCTGGACGAGGGAGCCCATGGCCTGGCGGTGGCGCTCCTGCGCGTCGCGCTCCAGCGTCTCGGCGCGGGCACGGGCGTCACCGATGACCTGCTCGGCCTGGCGGCGAGCCTTGGTCAGGATGTCGTCGGCCTCGCGGCGGGCGCGGGTGACGGTCTCGTCCGCCTCGCGGCGGGCGTCGGCGATGGCCTGGTCGGCCGTCTGCTGGGCGAGGGCGAGCACGCGGGCCGCGGTGTCCATGTTGTCCTCGGCGGGAGGCATGTTCATGGCAACGGGCTGGGGCTGGGGCTGCGGCTGCATGGGCTGCGGCTCGGGGGCCCGCATGGGCTCCGGCTGCGGGGGCAGCTGCATCTCGGCCTTCGGCTCCTGCACCGGGGCGGAGGCCATGGGCATGTTCATGCCGCCGGGCACCTTCCCACGCAGGCACTCGGCCAGTTTGGCGCGAAGCTCCTCGTTCTCTTGGATCAGGCGGTCAAGCTCAGCTTCCACCTCGTCGAGGAAGGCGTCTACTTCTTCCTCGTCGTAGCCCGGCCGTAGCCGGGTGGTACTGAACTGCTTGTTCCGCACGTCAGCGGGCGTCAGCGGCATTTTTTGGTCTCCTTGGCGCGCTTGGAGTCTGTCCGGAGGGGGCAGACCCGAATCACTTCAGCGCGGACACGAGTCGGTTCTCGACCGGACCTCGCAGGCCCGTCACCTGGCGAGTGATCCAGCGATCTGGATCAGGATCAGCACCACGATGAACAGGACTGTGAAGCTTAGGTCAAAGGCCACCGTACCCAACCGGAGGGGAGGAATGAAACGGCGGAGAAACTTGAGAGGTGGGTCGGTTGCGGTGTATGTGGCCTCTGCGAGGACCAGCACGACGCCGGAGGGCCGCCACTGGCGGGCGAACGCCTGCACCGTCTCAAAGATCATTCTTCCGATGAGCAACACCAGGTAGAGGGACAGGACAACCACCAAGATCTGACCTACGATCCCCACGGCGTGGCCGCGCCTCCACTTCTGATGAGCCCTCCCGTCGGTCTCGGTGAGACCAGGTTGGGTCCGATAGACATACAGAGACTCTAACTCTGGTTGAAGAATCCGCGTTCCGCGATTCGAGCCTTGTCCTCGGCGGTCACCTCGACATTGGCAGGGGACAACAGGAACACCTTGTTGGTAACACGTTCAATGCTGCCATGTAGGCCAAAGACCAGACCTGCCGCGAAATCCACCAGCCGCTTGGCGTCGCTGTCAACCATTTCAGTCAAGTTCATGATGACCGGGGTGCCGTCCCGGAAGTGCTCTCCGATCGTACGCGCCTCGTTGTACGTGCGCGGATGGAGCGTGGTGATCCTCGCGAGGTCGGTGGTACGCCGCTCCAGGACCGTCGTCGAGGGCCTCGGCGCGGGTACGCCGGGGTCGGTCTCGTCATCGCGGTCCTGGACCGCGACGGCCCGCTCCTCACCGGTCCGCGGCGACTCCTCCTCGTACGGAGGGTCGTAGTCCGCGTAGGCCTCGTACCTCTCGTAACGGTCGTCCTCCACGAGACCGAGGTAGACCGCCATCTTGCGCATTGCGCCGGCCATACTACGTCGTCCTCCTGCTCATGGTCGCACTCGCTCGGGCGGGGACCCGAGGCGGTAGCCGTACCCCCTTGGAGCTCACCGCAGATCGACCTCTACTAAGACCCACTTGAGGGGACATTACCTGACGAAGGGCTTGCGGCGACCGAGCAACGCCGTACCGACCCGCACGTGTGTCGCGCCGTGGGCCACAGCCTCGGACAAATCCCCACTCATCCCCGCGGACACCATGGCCGCGCCCGGATGGCGCGACCGAAGCGCGAGCGCGATCTCCCGCAGCCTGCCGAACGCCTTGCCCGGGTCCTCCCCCAGCGGCGCCACCGCCATCACCCCGCCCAGCCGCACGCCGTCGGCCGCCGCGATCACATCGGCCAGCGCGGGCACGTCGGCGGGCAGCGCGCCGCCGCGTTCCGGGTCGTCGTCGAGCGCCACCTGTACCAGGCACGTCACCTCGCGCCCCGCCCTGACGGCCTCCTTGGAGATCGCCCTGGCCAGCCGTTCGCGGTCGACGGAGTGGATCACGTCCGCGTACCCGACCACCGACCTGACCTTGTTCGTCTGCAACTGCCCCACGAAGTGCCAGGTCAACGGCAGATCGGCGCATTCGGCGGCCTTGCCGGCGGCTTCCTGGTCGCGGTTCTCGCCGACGTCGCGGACGCCCAGCTCGGCGAGGATCCGCACGTCGTCGGCGGGGTAGGTCTTGGTGATCGCGATCAGCGTCACCTCCGCCCGGTCCCTGCCGGCGGCGCGGCACGCCTGCGCGATCCGCTCCTCCACCTCGCCCAGCCGCTCGCCGATCTCCGCCTTGCGCGTCACTTCACACCTTTCTCCCTGTACGGCAGGCCGCCGTCACCAGGAGGCCCGCCGTAAGAACGCTACTCCAGGGCAGGGTGAGGCCTCGCACGTGAGTTCGATCACTCTTTGCCCGCGGCGGCATGTCGTCAGCAGGAGAGCCCAGGGCTGGACGCCGGCGACAGGGCATCCACGCCACAGATCGGCGGGGTCCTGCGGCGGGCGTCATGCTCGGCGAGGTTCCGGCGGCAGGATGTTCCACGCCACAGGTGGGCGGGATCCTCTCGCCGTGGGGTGGCGGGCGGTGGACAGCAGAGCGCCCGCGCCGGTTGCGGCGCGGGCGCACAGTGGAGCTGTGGCTACTTGAGGAAGTCCGGGACGTCCAGTTCCTCTTCCTGCTCCTCGAAGACCACCGGACGGCGCTTGGCCGGCTCCGACATCCGGGAGCTGATCGGTGTCGGCGGGTTCGGGGGCTCGGGGGCCGGGCGGGGGATGGAGACCGGGGCGGGCGGCTCCTCCGCGACCGGCTCCACCGCGGGAGCCACCTGGGCGGCGGGCGCGGGCTGCGCGGGCGCCGGTTCCGGAGTGTGCTGCTCGGCCGCGCGGACGGGCTCAGGCCTGGGCTCCGGCCGCTGGTCCGGGCGCATCGGCTCGGCGCGCAGCTGCGAGTAGGGGACCGAGTCCGAGCGTACGGGCTCGGGGCGGGCGGGCTCCGCGCGCGGCGGCGCCACCGGCTCGGCCTTCACGCTCGGCGCCTGGACGCCGCTCGGGCGTACCGGGGCCGAAGCCTGGGCTGCGGTGGCCGACGATGCGGCCGGCCGTACGGCGGCCGGAGGCAGCTTGGGCACCTCGTCGAAGCCGGCGGCGATGACGGTGACCCGTACCTCGTCGCCGAGCGCGTCGTCGATGACCGTGCCGAAGATGATGTTGGCGTCGGGCGCGGCTGCCATCGACACCAGCTGGGCGGCCTCGTTGATCTCGAACAGGCCCAGGTCGGAGCCGCCCGCGATGGACAGCAGCACCCCGTGGGCGCCGTCGATCGAGGCTTCCAGCAGCGGGCTGGAGACCGCCATCTCGGCCGCCGCCACGGAACGGTCGTCACCCCGCGCATGCCCTATCCCCATGAGGGCCGAGCCGGCGCCGGACATGACGGATTTCACATCCGCGAAGTCCAGGTTGATCAGACCGGGCGTGGTGATCAGATCCGTGATGCCCTGGACACCGGACAGCAGCACCTGGTCGGCCGCCTTGAAGGCGTCCAGCACGCTGACCTGGCGGTCGGAGATCGACAGCAGGCGGTCGTTCGGGATCACGATCAGGGTGTCGACCTCGTCGCGCAGCGTCTCTATGCCCGCTTCGGCCTGCGAGGCCCTGCGCCGCCCTTCGAAGCTGAACGGCCTGGTCACCACACCTATCGTCAGCGCGCCAAGTGACCTGGCGATGTTGGCCACCACGGGCGCGCCACCGGTGCCGGTGCCACCGCCTTCGCCCGCCGTGACGAAGACCATGTCGGCGCCCTTGAGCACCTCTTCGATCTCTTCACGGTGGTCCTCGGCCGCCTTGCGCCCCACATCGGGGTTGGCGCCCGCGCCAAGTCCGCGCGTGAGCTCACGGCCCACGTCCAATTTCACGTCGGCGTCACTCATCAGCAGCGCCTGGGCGTCGGTGTTTATCGCGATGAACTCGACGCCCTTGAGTCCCTCTTCGATCATCCGGTTGACGGCGTTGACTCCGCCGCCGCCGATGCCGACGACCTTGATGACCGCGAGGTAGTTCTGCGGTGCTGCCACGACGAGGGGCCTTTCCGCTCGTTGACTTGCCATTTCGGTGCGGATTGTTCTCCGCCATTTCTCACTTCGGGTAACTCTCAACCTCAGGTTGAGATTTAGATTTATGTCAACCTGAGGATTGATACGGACAGTAGGAGTTACGCTCCGGGCGGGTCAACTAACCGCGCCGCAAGCACGTCCGGCGTGTCGCGGGCTGTCCGATTCGTTCCCGTGTCATGCCTGGCCGGGCTCCCGTCCGGGATACAGACTCTCACGCTCCACCCCCCGGATCGGACAGGCTCCACCCATTCTCCTCCCAAACCCTCACCACCCCAAGCCGCCGCGGCTTGCCCTGGAACTACCACGCACCGGGCAATCCATGTCTTAACCCACTCCCACCCCAGCTCAAGCCCCTCATAGAGGGGTACGGCAGGCCCCTGGCCCACCCCGCGGAGAACACCGCGCAGGGGGCATCCGGCGGATCACACGGCCGCTTCCGGAGCAGGCGCGCCGGGCGGCCAACGGGTTGCGAGCGGACACCGGAACCACCGGCCCAAGCACGCACACCCGCCATGGCGCCCCGGACAACCGGCCTGGGCGCACCGGCCACCAGAAAGACGCCACCGGGCAAGGCGGGCAAGGCGAGCGAGGGCGGCCTGGCGCGGGGGCAGCGCGGCGGGGGTCGCCTGGCGGAGGGCACTGCGGGTTGGCGCGGGGTGGCCCGGCGCAGCGGGTGCGGGTGGGGCGGGCGCGAGGTGGGGCGGGCGCGGGTGGGGCGGACGAGGGGGTGGAGCGGGTGCCAGGCGGGAGGGGTAGCTCCTGGCAAGCCGTCGGCCCCATGACCGGGGGCCGTGACGGCGGGGGCCACGTCCGACGTGAGAAGCGATCCCCCCGACCTGCCCCAGCGCACGTCGGCGGGTGGCGTCAGCCCGGCTTGCCGTAACAGAGAGGAAGCTGCACGCAAGAAGACCGGATCACTTGAGCGTCACCACGTCGGGCGAGCTGACGTCGTACACGTCAGCCTTGCGGGACAGGAGGGAGAGCAGCACGGCCGCCTTGTCCTCGCCACGGTCGGCGCCGCCCCACACCACGGTCCGCCCGTCGTTGAGGCCGAACGTGATCCCCTCGGCCGACGACGCCCGCACCGTCTTCACCTTCCCCGACAACGTGTCAGGCAGCGTGCTGACGACCTTGAGAGCGGCCAGCGTCACGGGGTCGGTCGGGCTGGGCCGGTCCATGTGCAGCACGGGCAGGTCGGGCGGCCCGATGGCGCGGATCTCGGTCACGACGCCCTGCTTGTCGACGAGCGCCGCCTTCCCGCCCACGGGCAGCACGGCGACCGGCTCGCGCTCGGCGACGGTGATCTCCAGCGTGGACGGCCACACCCGCGCGGCCTTCACGGTCGCGAGCTGCCGGATGCCCAGTACGCGGCTCTCGACCGAGGCCAGGTCGACGGTGGCCAGCGGGTGCAGGGCGGCGATCGCGGCCTGCTGCTCGATCTGGTCGGCCGGAACTGTGAGATTCCCCACGATCTCGACATTTCGCACGCCGAGGACAGGCGAGTAGAAAACCAGCCATACCGCCGTGCCCACGACCCCGGCGGTCAGCAGCCCGATGAAGGCGGTCCGTGCCCTCACCGGGTGGACAGCTCCGCGACGATCTGCGGCCCGAGCTCGGTGACGTCGCCCGCGCCCATGGTCAGGACGATGTCGCCCTGCCGCGCCTTGTCCGCCACCAGCGCGGGCACGGCGGCCTTGTCGGGCGCGTAGTCGACGTGGGATTCGGGCAGGGTGACCCGCTCGGCGACCATGGCCCCCGACACTCCCGGCTCGGGATCCTCGCGGGCGCCGTAGACGTCCAGGACGATCGCGCGGTCGGCCAGGCCGAGCGCCGCGCCGAACTCGTCGGCGAAGAACCGGGTGCGCGAGTACAGGTGCGGCTGGAAGACCGCGATGACCCGCCCGTCACCCGAGTAGGAGGCGACCACGTCGCGGGCGGCGCGCAGGTCGGCGGCCAGCTCGGTGGGGTGGTGGGCGTAGCTGTCGAAGACCGCCACGCCGCCCGCCTCACCCTTGGCCTCGAAGCGCCTCTTGGCCCCCGTGAAGGCCGCCAGACCGTCCCTGATCTCCTCGAACGGCAGGCCCAGGGCATCGGCCACGGCCACCACCGCGGTGGCGTTGAGCGCGTTGTGCGCCCCGGGAACGGCCAGCCTGACCTCGCCGCGCCCCTCGATCGTGAAGCGCGTGCCGAACCCGTCGGGCCGCACCCCGCTGACGCGGTAGTCGTCGGACGCGGTGCCGTAGGTCCTGACCCGCAGCCCGCGCTTGGCGGCCACCTCGGCCAGCGCCGCCGACCCCGGGTCGTCGGCGCAGATGACCAGCAGCGAGCCGACCCGCTCCACGAAGCGGTTGAAGCTGTCGTACACGGCCCGCGGGTCGCCGTAGTTGTCGAGATGGTCCGCCTCGACGTTCGTCACCAGCGCGATGTCCGGCGCCAGCATCAGGAACGACCCGTCGCTCTCGTCGGCCTCGGCCACGAACACCTCACCGTTGCCCTCGTCCGCGCCGAGCCCGGTGGTGACCAGTTGCCCGCCCACGCAGTAGGACGGGTCGGCCCCGCTCTTCTGCAGCGCCACGGTCAGCATCGAGGTGGTGGTGGTCTTGCCGTGGGTGCCGGCGATGGCCACGGCGGTGCGCCCGGCCATCACCGAGGCGAGCGCGGCGGCCCGCGGGATGACCCGCACCCCGCGCTTGAGCGCCTCCCCCAGCTCGGGGTTGGAGTCGCGGATGGCGGTGGAGACCACGACGGTGTCGGCGTCCTTGACGTGGGAGGCGGCGTGCCCGATGTGCACGGTCGCGCCGAGCTCGCGCAGCTCGTTCACCAGGTCGGAGCCGCGGGCGTCGCTGCCGGTCACGCGTACGCCGCGCTTGAGCAGGATGCGGGCGATGCCCGACATCCCGGCGCCGCCGATGCCGATGAAGTGGACCCTCCCCAGGTCCTCGGCGGCGACCGGATCGACCAGCTTCACGAGACTCATTGGGCTATCTCCAACACTTTCCTGGCCAGCGTGATGTCCGCGTCCTTGCGTCCCAGTCCGACCGCGGCCTCGGACATGACGGCGACGCGTTCGGGGTCCCGCAGGATGGGCAGCACGTTCCGGATGATCCAATCAGGTGACAAATCGGCATCGTCGATGAGCAGCCCCCCGCCGCCCCCGGCGATGCGTTCGGCGTTGATCCGCTGCTCGCCGTTGCCGTGGGGCAGCGGCACGTACGCCGCGGGCAGGCCGACCGCGGTCAGCTCCGCGCAGGTGAGCGCGCCGCTGCGGCACAGGGCCAGGTCGGCGGCGGCGTAGGCGAGGTCCATGCGGTCGAGGTAGGGCAGCAGCACGTACTGCGGGTCGCCCGGCGGAGGCTCGCGCTCGACGGTGTTCTTGGGGCCGACGACGTGCAGCACCTGCACCCCCGCCGAGCGCAGGGCCGGCGAGGCGGCCAGCGCGGCCTGGTTGATCGAGCGGGCGCCCTGGGAGCCGCCGAAGACGAGCAGCGTCGGCCGGTCGGTCTGCAGGCCGAACCAGGAGCGCGCCTTGTCGCCCATCGACAGCCGGTCGAGCTGGACGATCTCGCGCCGCAGCGGCGTGCCGATGTATTCCGCCTTGGCCAGCACGCAGTCGGGGTGCCCGGTGAAGACGTGGTCGGTGAGCTTGGCGCCCAGCCGGTTGGCCAGGCCGGGGCGCGGGTTCGCCTCGTGCACGACGACGGGCACGCCGCGCCGCTTGGCCGCCAGGTACGCGGGCGTGGCCACGTACCCGCCGAATCCCACGAGCACGTCGGCCCGCACCCGGTCGAGGACCGCGGCCGCGGCGTTGACCGCTCCGGCCAGGCGGCCCGGCATGGTCAGCAGCTGCGGGGTGATCGCCCTGGGCAGGGGTACGGCGGGCACGAGCTCCAGCTCATACCCCCGGGCGGGCACCAGCCGGGTCTCCAGGCCGCGGTCGGTGCCCATGCAGGTGATGCCGATGCCCGGGTCCAGCCCGCGCAGCGTGTCCGCTAGGGCGAGAGCGGGCTCGATGTGCCCGGCCGTCCCGCCACCGGCGAGGACCACCCTCATGATCGGTCACTCCCTAACGTCTCGCTCGGCCCCTGCTCGTTCTTCCCCCCAGGCCAAGCCAGCTTAGAGCCCGAGCGGCCGGTCCGGGGCCACGAGCGGCCAGCGCCTCGCGCGCGCCGGGTTCCTGTTTGGCGAACGACAGGAGCATCCCGAGCGCGGCCAGCGTCGGCAGCAGGGCCGAGCCGCCGTAGGAGACCAGCGGCAACGGGATGCCGGTGATCGGCAGCACGCCGATCACCGCGCCCATGTTGACGATGGCCTGGCCGCAGATCCAGGCCACGACCGCGGCGGCGGAGAGCCTGATGAACGGGTCCTTGACCCGCCCTGCCACCCGCAGCCCGGCATAGCCGAGCAGGCCGAACAGCGCGACGACGACGAGCGTGCCCATGAGGCCGAGCTCCTCGCCGAGGATGGCGAAGATGAAGTCGCTCTCGCCGTGCGGCAGCCAGCTCCACTTCTGCCGGCTGGACCCGAGCCCGAGCCCGAACCAGCCGCCGGAGCCCATCGCGATCTGCCCCTGGACGGCCTGGTACCCGGCGCCCTGCGCCTCGGCCCACGGATCGAGGAAGGCGCCGATGCGGGCCATGCGGTACGGCTCGACCTTGATCATGATGACCGCGGCCAGCACCGCCACGCCGAGGATGCCGCCGAACAGCTTCAGCGGCGCCCCCACCACCCACAGCAGCGACAGGAAGATCATCATGAGCACGAGCGTGGTGCCGAGGTCGCGCCCGAGCATGACCATGACGGCAAGGATCGCGGTGCCCGGCATCAGCGGGATGAGCATCTGCCGCCACTCGATCCGCCCGGCGCGCGCCCGGCGCGCCAGCATGTCCGCGCCCCACAGCGCCAGGCCGAGCTTGGCCGGCTCCGACGGCTGGACGGTCAGCGGGCCGATGTAGATCCACCGCTGCGCGCCCAGCTCCGAGGAGCCGATGAACAGCACCATGACCAGCGCGATGATCGACAGCACCATGAGCGGGTAGCCCGCCCAGCGGAAGAACTTGTGCGGCAGCCGCGAGCACACGTACATCAGCGGCACGCCGATCGCCGCCGACACCGTCTGCCTGATGAACCACGAGAACGGGCTGCCGGTCTTGTTCAGCGCCTCGATGCTGGAGGCCGACAGCACCATCATGAGCCCGAGGATCAGCAGCAGCGCGCTGCAGCCGATGATCAGGTAGTAGGTGGTCAGCGGCTTGCCGAGCAGCTCGCGCAGCGCGCCCATCTGCTCGCGCGCCCACACCGACGGCCCCTCGACGGCGCCGCTCTTGCGGGGCCGCTCGTCCGTGGTCGCGCTCACGTCCGCGGCTCCCGGCGCAGACCGTGCTCGTGTACGGCTCGCGCGAAGGCCTCCCCCCGCGCCGGGTAGTTGGCGAACATGTCCAGCGAGGCGCCCGCGGGCGCCAGCAACACGGTGTCCCCCGGGGAGGCGAGCGCTGCGGCTTCGGTGACGACGCGGTCCATCACCCCAGTGTCTTGGTCGGCGATGTCCACCACGGGGACATTCGGCGCGTGTCGCGACATCGCTTCGGCGATCCTGGCGCGGTCCACGCCGATCAGCACCGCCCCGCGCAGCCTCGGCGCCGCCTTGCGGACGAGGTCCTCGACGTCGGCGCCCTTGAGCTGGCCGCCGGCCACCCAGACGACCGACGGATAGGCGGCCAGGGCCGCGGCGGCGGCGTGCGGGTTGGTGGCCTTGGAGTCGTCGACGTAGTCGACCTCGGCGACCCGCTCGACGAACGACATGCGGTGCGGGTCGGGCACGAAGTCGCGCAGGCCCTGCCGTACCGCCCCGGCCGGTACGCCGTGCGCGCGGGCCAGCGCGGCGGCGGCCAGGGCGTTGGCCACGTTGTGCGGTGCGAACGGGCGTACGTCGGCCAGGTTCGCGAGCTCCTCGGCGGCGTGCACGGGATCGGGGCAGAAGGCCCGGTCGACGATGAGGTCCTCCACCACGCCGATCTCGCCCGCCCTCGGCACCCGCAGCGTGAACCCCACCGCGCGCCGGTACGGCGCCGCCAGCTCCGCCGCGATCGGGTCGTCGGCGTTGTAGACCACGGTCGCCGCCCGCTCGAAGATCCTGGCCTTGGCGGCGGCGTACTCCTCCAGGGAGCCGTGCCAGTCGAGGTGGTCGGGGGCGATGTTGAGCAGCGCGGCCGCCTCGGGCGCCAGCGAGCCCGACCAGTGCATCTGGAAGCTGGACAGCTCCACGGCCAGCACGTCGTACGGCTCGGCGACGGCCTCCACGACCGGCACGCCGACGTTCCCGACGGCCAGCGCCTTCTCCCCCGCCGCCAGCAGCATCGAGGTGAGCATGCGCACGGCGGTGGTCTTGCCGTTGGTGCCGGTCAGGGCCAGCCAGGGGGCCGCCTGCTCCGGGCGCAGCCGCCAGGCCAGCTCGACCTCGCCCACGACCTCGACCCCGGCCGCGAGCGCGGCGGCGATCAGCGGGTGGTGGGGCGCCCAGCCGGTGGTGACCAGCCGGGTGGTCTCCCCGGGCAGTTCCATGGGGCCGAAGCGCACCTCGACGCCCAGGCGGGCCAGTTCGGCCGCGACGAGCCGCTGGCGCTCCTCCTCGACCGCCTCCAGGACCAAGACCCGCTCGCCCCGCTCGGCCAGCACCCGGGCGGCGGCCGTACCGGAGACTCCGAGCCCCGCGACACACGTCAACGTCATGGGCGCGGCATCCACTCCACGTAGAACAGTCCGAGTCCGACGGCCGCGCACAACCCGGCGATCAGCCAGAAGCGGACCACGATCGTGGTCTCCGCCCAGCCCTTCAGCTCGAAGTGGTGCTGCAGCGGCGCCATGCGGAAGACCCGTTTACCGGTCATCTTGAAGAACCCGACCTGGATGATCACCGACATCGTGATGATCACGCAGAGCCCGGCCAGGATGATCAGCAGGAGCTGGGTGCGGGTGGCGATCGCCAGACCGGCCAGCACGCCGCCCAGCGCCAGCGACCCGGTGTCGCCCATGAAGATCTTGGCGGGCGGGGCGTTCCACCACAGGAACCCGATCAGCGAGCCCAGCACCGCCGCCGCCACCACCGCCAGGTCGAGCGGGTCGCGCACCCAGTAACAGTTGGGCCCGAGCTGGTCGATGCAGTTGTTGCGCAGCTGCCAGTTGCCGATCAGCACGTACGCGCCCAGCACCACGGCGGTCGCGCCGCTGGCCAGGCCGTCGAGGCCGTCGGTGAGGTTCACCGCGTTGGAGAACCCGACGATCATGATGAGCACCCAGATGGTGAACCCGACCAGGCCGATCGACGGCCCGAAGTCGCGCAGGAACGACAGCCGGGTCTCGGCGGGCGTGATGCCGTACACGTTGGCCTGCTGGGTCACCAGCACCGCGAAGACGGCGCCGACGATCAGCTGGCCCAGCGCCTTGGCGCCCGAGCGCAGGCCGAGGCTGCGCTGCTTGTAGATCTTGATGAAGTCGTCGAGGAAGCCGACCGCGCCGAGCCCGGTCATCAGGAACAGCACCAGCAGGCCCGAGATCGTCGGCGACTCGAACGTGACCAGGTGCGAGGCGCCGTAGGCCAGCAGCGAGGCCAGCACGAACACCACGCCGCCCATCGTGGGCGTGCCCTTCTTGCTCAGGTGCGCCTGGACGCCGTCCTCGCGGACCTCCTGTCCGTAGCCCCGCCTGGCGAACAGGCGGATCGCGAGGGGGGTGCCGAGCATCGACAGGATCAATCCCACCGCGCCGGCGATGATGATGTTGGTCACCGCGCGCTCCCGAGTACACGCTCGGCCGTGCGTTCGAGCCCCATCGCCCGCGGGCCCTTGACCAGCACCACGTCACCGGGAAGCAGCCACGACGCGAGCTCCCGCGCCGCCGCCTCCGCGTCGGCCACGTGCACGATCCGCGTGCCCTGCTGTGGGTACGGCCCCGCCGGCGGCGCGCCCGGTGGCGGCGCCCCCTGGGCCGCGGCCACCTGGCTGGAGGCGGCGAAGGCACCCTCCAGCACCGGCCCGGCGTCGGGCCCCGCCACGATCAGCCCGGCCAGCCCGGCACTTCCCGCCAGGCGGCCCAGCTCCTCGTTGAGCGTGGCGCTCTCCTCGCCGAGCTCGCGCAGCGCGGCGATGACGGCGAAGCGGCGCCGCCCGGCGCCGACCACGCCGAGCGCCTCGAAGGCGGCCCGCATGGAGTCGGGGTTGGCGTTGTAGGCGTCGTTGATGACGGTCACGCCGTCGTGGCGGTCGGTGACCTCCATGCGCCAGCGGCTGCGGGGCTCGGCCTCCGACAGTTCCTCGGCGATCGTGGCCACCGGCAGCCCGAGCTCGTAGCCCGCCGCCGCGGCGGCCAGGGCGTTGTCGACGGCGTGCTCGCCGTACAGCCGCAGCCGCACGTAGGCGACGCCGGACGGCGTGCGCAGCCGGAAGGAGGCGCGGCCACGCTCGTCGACGGTCACCTCCTCGGCGCGGATGGCGGCCTCCTCGCCGCGGCCGAAGAACGTGACGCGGGCGTCGGTGCGCCCGGCCATGTCGCGCACCAGCGGGTCGTCGGAGTTGAGCACGGCCACGCCGGTGGCGGGCAGCGCCTCGACCAGTTCGCCCTTGGCCTTGGCGATGGCGTCCTTGCCGCCGAAGACGCCGAGGTGGGCGGTGCCGACGTTCAGCACCACGCCGATGCTCGGCGGCGCGATGGCGGCCAGGTGGGCGATGTGCCCGGCGTCGCGGGCGCTCAGCTCCAGCACCAGGAAGCGGGTGTCGAGGTCGGCCTTCAGGACGGTCAGCGGGTGGCCGATCTCGTTGTTGAACGAGCCGACCGGCGCGATCGTCGGCCCGATGCGGCCGGTCAGGCGGGCCAGCAGGTCCTTGGTGGTGGTCTTGCCGGCCGAGCCGGTCACGCCGAGCACGGTCGCCTGCGGCAGCGAGCCGGCCACCGCGGTGGCCAGGGCCGCCAGGGCCGCGGCCACGTCGGGGACGATCACCGTGGGCGCCTCGACCGGACGGCTGGCCAGCACGGCCACCGCGCCCGCGCGCACCGCCTGGACGGCGTACTCGTGCCCGTCGACGTTGGCGCCCCGGAAGGCGGCGAACAACGATCCCGGCTCGACCTGCCGCGAGTCGATCACGACGGGGCCGCGCACCACGGCCCGAGGGTCGGCCATGCCCGACAGAGCGCCCGAGGTGAGCTCGGCGATCCTGGCCAGTGGCAACGGGATCATTGGTAAACCTTCCTGTGGATCGCTTCGGCGACCACCTCGCGGTCGTCGAAGGGGATCACTTCGCCTGAGATGTACTGGCCCTGCTCGTGGCCCTTGCCCGCCACGACGATCACGTCGCCGCGCCCGGCCCGGCGTACTGCCAGGTCGATCGCCGCCGCGCGGTCGGGCTCAATGATCACATGAGCGCGCTCATGCCGGGGAACGCCGAGTGCCCCCTCCATCATCGCGGCAAGGATATGGAGAGGATCCTCTGTGCGTGGATTGTCGCTGGTGAAAATGGCCACATCCGCGAGGCGCGCCGCAGCTTCTCCCATCATGGGCCTTTTGCCCCTATCGCGGTCGCCGCCGCAGCCGAGCACGATGGTGAGCCTGCCAGAAGTCACCTGGCGCAGCGAATTGAGCACCGACTCGACGGCGCCGGGCTTGTGGGAGTAGTCGACCACGGCCTGGAAGTCGTCCTCGGACGTCGTCACCCGCTCCATACGGCCGGGAACGCCCTTCAGCGTGCCCACGCCGTGCACCGCGGCCTGCAGCGGCACACCCGCCTCCACGAGCGTCACGATCGCGCCCAGCGCGTTGGCGACGTTGAACGAGCCCGGCAGCGCCACCTGGGCGTCGGCCTCGACGCCGCCGGGGCCCACGACGCGGAAGGAGCTGCCGTCGGCGCCCAGCCGTACGTCGAGCGCCCGCCAGTCGGCCTCCGGGTCACCCGTGGGCGAGAACGTCGTCATCGGGATCTTGGCCACCGTCAGGAGCTCGCGCCCGTGGGGGTCGTCCAGGTTCGTCACGCCGGCCCGGCTCAGCTCCGGCTGGAACAGCCTGACCTTCGTGGCGAAGTAGTCGTCCAGGTCGCGGTGGAAGTCGAGATGGTCCTGCGACAGGTTCGTGAACAGGGCCACGTCGTAGAAGATCCCGTCGATGCGGCCCAGCGCCAGCGCGTGGCTGGAGACCTCCATCACCGCCGAGGAGACGCCCTGCTCGCGCATGAACGCGAACAGCCCGTGCAGCTCCGAGGCCTCCGGCGTGGTCAGCCGCGACTCGAAGCGCACCTCGCCCGCCCGGATCTCCACGCCGCCGATCAGGCCCGTCGTGTGGCCGGCGGCGCGCAGCCCGGCCTCCAGCAGGAACGTGGTCGTGGACTTGCCGCTGGTGCCGGTCACGCCGATGACCGACAGGTCGTGGGACGGCTGGCCGTACACCCAGGAGGAGATCTGCCCGAGCAGGGCGCGAGGTTCCGGCACGACCAGCACCGGCAGCCCGGTCGCGACCGCGGCGTCGCGGCCGGCCGGATCGGTGAGGACGGCGACCGCGCCGTTGGCCATGGCCTCGGCGGCGAAGCTCGCCCCGTGGGCGTGGCTGCCGGGAAGCGCGACGTAGAGGTCTCCGCGCCGCACCTGGCGGGAGTCGATGGTGACGCCGGTGATCGCGGCATGCGGCGAACGCGCCGTGCCGGAATCGGCGTCGAGCATGGTGGCCAGGCCGGTCAGCGGGCGCGGCGGGCTGGTCGTGGGACGCATAGACGACGGGGGACGCACGGCGAGAGCGTACCTTCCCCGGTCACTGTCCGGCGCTCAACCGCACCGGAGGCGCGGTCGAGCTTGTGGGCGGGATCTTCCTGCTCTTGATGGCGAAC
Organism: Nonomuraea sp. NPDC059007; assembly: GCF_042740555.1. Taxonomy (NCBI): domain Bacteria; kingdom Bacillati; phylum Actinomycetota; class Actinomycetes; order Streptosporangiales; family Streptosporangiaceae; genus Nonomuraea; species Nonomuraea sp. NPDC059007. The sequence continues at coordinate 315,630 of NZ_JBHYJD010000003.1, forward strand.
GTCATCACCTGCTTGAACACGGGGGCCGCGAGCTGCCCGCCGAAGTGGCCCTTCTGCGGGTTCTGCAGCACCGACAGCACCACCAGGCGGGGTGCGTCGGCGGGCGCGAAGCCCACGAAGGATGCGGTGTAGCCGTCGTAACGGCCCAGCTTCGGATCGTAGCGGTTCGCGGTACCGGTCTTGCCGGCCACGCGGTATCCGGGGATGGCCGCCAGGCCGCCGGTGCCCTCCTCGCTGGCCGCGCTCTCCAGCATCGCGGTGATCTCCGTCGCCGTCCGTTCGCTGACCACCCTGGTCTGCTTGCCGGCGGCGGCCGCTTTGAACCTGCCGTCCTCGCCGGTGGTGCCGGCGACGATCTGCGGGGGCACCCTGACGCCGCCGTTGGCGATCGTCTGGTACACGCTGGCCATCTGCAGGGCCGTGACCGAGACGCCCTGTCCGTAGGCGATCGTGCAGCTCTGGCTGCCCGACCAGGACTTGTAGTCGGGTAGCAGCCCGGCCTCCTCGCCCGGCACGCCGCCGCCCGGCTTGGCGCCGAACCCGAAGGACTTCAGCATGCCGTGCAGCCGCTGCGAGCCCACCTTGCGGGCGGCCATGATCGTGGCGACGTTGCTGGACTTGGCGATCGCCGTCTGGAACGTCATCGTCTCCGGTGGGTGCGGCTCGGCGTCGCGCAGCGTGCGGTCGTAGCAGCGGATGTTGTCCTTGACGCGGAAGCTCGTCGTCGGCCTGACCGCGCCGCTCTCCAGCGCCGCCGCCGCGGTGATCACCTTGTTGGTGCTGCCCGGCTCGAACACGTCGGCCGCCGCCCGGTTGATGTAGTTCTCCTGGGGGGCCTGACGCCAGTTGTTCAGGTCGAGCTCGGGGGCGTTGGCCATGGCGACGATCTGCGCGGTCTTCACGTCCATGACGATGACCGTGCCGCTCTCCGCGCCCACTGCCTTGACCTGCTCGGCGATCGACTTCTGGGCCGCCCACTGGATGTCGCGGTCGATCGTCAGCCGCACGTCGCTGCCCTCCAGGGGCGCCTGGCGCTGGCTGTGGGTCATCGGGATGCGCTGGCCGTCGCGGCCCTGCTCCACCCGCTGCTTGCCGTCGCGGCCGGCCAGGAGCGAGTTCTTGGCCTCCTCCAGGCCGCCCAGGCCGGTGCCGTCCACGCCCACGAAGCCCACCAGCGTGCCGGCCAGGTCGCCGGCCGGGTAGATGCGCTTGTACTGCTTCTTCGCGGTCAACGCCGGGATCTGCGCCTTGAGCAGGCGGCTCGCCACGACCGGGTCGACGTCCTTGGCCAGGAGCTGGTACTGGGTGGTGTCCTTGGCGAGCTTGCCGGCGATCTCCTGCTGGGACTTGCCGAGCTCGGCCGCCAGGACGTTGGCCACCTTGGCGCGTACGCTCGGGTGCACCTTCGACGGGTCGATCGCCACCTCGCGGGCCTCGACGGTCATGGCCAGGGCGTGGCCGTTGACGTCGGTGATCGAGCCGCGCTTGGCGGGGATGACCTCGGTGATCATGCGCTGGCCCACGGCCTTGGCCTCGTAGATCTTGGAGTCGAGCCCCTGCATCTGGATCAGGCGGCCGGCGAAGATCGACAGGATGAACGTCATGACGATCATGCCGATGTTGATGCGGCGGCGCGGGTTGCCCAGCCTGAGCACCAGCGGCGGCCTGGGCGGCCGCGGCGGAATCGGCGGCCTGCGCGGCGGCATGCCGCCCCTGCGGGCGCCGCGCTCCGGGTCGGCGGGCCCGCCACGCGGTCGCGGCACCTCACCCCTGGGCCGTCCTCCGTCGGCGCCGGGCCTGACGGGCCGTGTCCGCGGGTCACGCGCCTCGCGCTCGTCCCGCCCGTCGGGCCTGCCCGGCCGCTGCCGGGTCTCGCGCGCACCGTCCTGAGCGCCCCGCCGTTCGCGGGAAACACGCCCTTCCTGAGACGTGCGGCCCTCTTGAGACGTGCGGCCCTCTTGAGAGGTACGGCCCCGCGGCTCCTGGGGCGAGCGCTCGCCCTCCTGGGAGGTGCGGCGGCGTGGACGCTCGTCCTGCTGCCCGTCGCCGGTCTCGGGGCGGCGGCGGTCGTCGGTGAAAGGCAGGTCGAACGGGTCGTCGCCCGCCGCCGGTCGCCCGGTCCTGCCGGTCCGCCCGGTGCCGCCCGTGCCCCGGGGCGTACGCCGAGCGGCGCCGGGCCCTCCTTGAGCGCCGGCGCCGCCTGGTCCGCGACCGGGTCCCTGCCCGCGGCCGCCTGAGTCCCTCACCGGTTCGCGCCGCCCACCTTGCTGGAATCCTCGCTGGCGGGGGTGATGACGTTGGGGTCCTTCCAGTCGGGCTGGAGGTGCTGCCGCTCACCGGCCTCGGCGATCTGGCTCGGCTGCTTGCGGCGCTCGTTGTCCACCCCGAGCTGCTGGTTACCGAGCTCAAGCTGGGCGATCTCGGACTTCAGGTTGCCCGCGCGGATGGAGTCCTGCGCCAGCACGGTGTTGAGCAGCAGCAGACTGACCAGCCCGCCGCCGAGCAGCCCGAGCACCAGCACGATGAACGGACCGCGCTGCCGCCGCGCCGGGCCGCGCCGCGCGCTCGCCGGCCGCCGCGCCCCCTGGGGCCGCACCGACCGCCCGCGTGTCCGCGCAGCGACGCCGGGCTCACCCTCGGCCTGCGGCGAACCAGCGGACCGCCCATCGCGAAGCTCGTCACCCTGACGCGTCCGCAGCGCCCCGGCACGCTCGCCGGCACCATCCTCCGCACGCCGCGTGGTGACACGCTCGCCGCCGTCGGCACGCCGCGTGGCGGCACGCCCGTCACGGTCGGCGCCGCGTGCCGGGGTGCGGTCGTCGGTGTCCTCGGCGCGGCGGGCGCGGCCGGTCGGGCCGCGGCGGGCGCGGGTGGCGGCGGTGCGCTCGTCGCGGGGCTCGGCGCCCTGGCGGGGCCGTGCCGCGCCGGTACGCTCGTCGCGGGCCTCGTCGGCATGGTCAAGGGTGGAGGCGGCGGGACGCGGGGGCGGGACGGGCTTGTTCGCCGAACCGGACCTGCCGGCGCCACTCTTCGGCGTGCCGGCGCCGCGTGCGGGCGCGCTCCTCCTGATCTCCTGCTCAGTCCTCGTCGTCAACACGGATCCTCTCTGCCGCCCTCAGCCGGGCCGAGGTCGCCCGCGGGTTGCGGGTGACCTCTTCTTCACTTGGGAGCTCCGCTCCCCTCGTCAGCAGGCGGAACCTCGGCTGGTGTGCCGGGAGCGGGACGGGCAGCCCGTGCGGGCTGGTGTCCCTGGTTCGCGCCGTGAGGACCTGCTTGGCCAGCCGGTCCTCCAGGGAGTGGTAGGCGAGCACGACGACTCGCCCACCCAGCACCAGCGCGTCGAGGGCGGCGGGCAGCGCCGCCTCCAGGGCGGCGAGTTCCGCGTTCACCTCGATGCGCAGCGCTTGAAAAGTCCTCTTGGCGGGGTTTCCCCCTGTGCGCCGGGTAGCGGCAGGAATCGCCTCTCGGACGATGTCGGCAAGCCGCTTAGTCGACGTTATGGCCTCCTTGGCCCTTTCCTTGATGATTAGGCCTGCGACACGCGGTGCGAACCGTTCCTCTCCGTAATCACGAAGGATGCGGGTTAGCTCCCCAGCCGAGTAGGTATTGACCACCTTCTCCGCCGTGAGGTCCTGGCTCGTGTCCATCCGCATGTCGAGCGGAGCGTCGTAGGAATAGGCGAACCCGCGCTCGGCCTCGTCGAGCTGAGGCGAGGAGACGCCCAGGTCGAACAGCACTCCGTCGACCTTCTCACGGCCCAGCCGCGCGAGCACGGAGGCCAGCTCGTCCGATGTCGCGTGGACGAGCGAGATCCGCTCTGCGTACGGCGCGAGCCGCCGCGTGGAGAACTCGATCGCGAACGGGTCGCGGTCGATCCCGATCACGTGCAGTGAAGGGTGGGCGGCGAGCAGGGCTTCCGTATGGCCACCGAGGCCGAGGTTGGCGTCGACGACAACGGGGTGCGCACCGGCCAACGCCGGCGCCAGCAACTCCAGAACGCGCTCGAGCATCACCGGAACGTGAGCGCTCTCTGCCATCTCTCCACCCCCCCTCTCGCGTCCTTGCTCGCGGATGACGCGACGGCCGATCCTTCCAAAGGTCCCCACCCGGTGCCCGTCCGGCCAGGTCCCCATCCGCATCCTCTTCGAGATACCGGTACATCTGACACCGGGGAAGGTGCATCAGCTGCCGGACAGTGGTTGCGGGTGGAGACCTCGCCGAACGACCACACCGTCGAATCGACCGTGACGATTACAGAATCCCTGGCAGCACCTCCTCCGAGAGATCGGCGAAGGCCTGCTCCTGTGCGTTGAGATAGGTCTCCCAGGCCTGCGCGTCCCAGATCTCCAGGCGGGTGTTGGCCCCGATGACCACGCAGTCACGTTCCAGGCCCGCGTACGTGCGCAGGCCCTGCGGGATCGTGATGCGTCCCTGCTTGTCCGGAGTCTCGTCGGACGCGCTGGCGAAGAAGACACGGCTGTAGTCACGCACCGCCTTGGCGGTGACCGGGGCGGTGCTGAGAGCCTCGGTAATGCGCTGGAACTCCTCCACCGGAAAGACGTAGAGGCATCGCTCCTGGCCTTTGGTAATCACAAGACCCTCCGCCAGCTCCTCACGGTACTTAGCCGGCAGGAACAGCCGTCCCTTGTCGTCGAGACGCGGCCGATGGGTGCCGAGGAACATCGGCCCCACCTCCCGTGCCTCATGAAGCGCCTAGCGCTGGTGCACCGGCCCTCCACTGCGCACCACCATACTCCACTTCTCCCCACCGTCAACTGATTACAACCCAGGTCGCCGCCTATACGTCTTGCAAAACCCCAGGTCAGAGCGATGGTGCTCGGTGGAGCGGGCTGGGCGGCCGGTCAACCCTCATGGGCGTGTCGAGAGTTGAAACGCCCCACGGAATGGGGCCTGGAGGGGTCCCGCGGGGGCAGTGGTGGAGGAAAGTGGAGCGCTTCGCGCCACCGACTGTCACGGGATTCGCACCGCGACGGGACAAGAACACGAAGGTTCCTTCGAACACTGTCAGGACTGGAGGAATACCGACAAATGTCGCTCAAGAACCCCCAGCGTCGTAGGGTCGGTACACACAATGGAAAAGGAATGGCATGGCTCCCGCCAACGCACGCTCCAGCGGGACAGCCGTCGCACTTCTCATGGAGGCCTGGTGGCAGTAACCCATGATGTCCCTCAGCGGCTGGAAGAGCTCGTGTCCACCGCGCACCGGATTCGGCAGGCCATCGAGTCGGTGATCGAGGGCAAGAGCGACGCCGTCCGCCTCACCCTGACGGTGCTGCTCGCCGAGGGGCACCTGCTCATCGAGGACGTGCCCGGAGTCGGCAAGACCATGCTCGCCAAAGCCCTGGCGCGCTCCATCGACTGCCCGGTGCGCCGCGTGCAGTTCACGCCCGACCTGCTGCCCAGCGACATCACCGGCGTCAGCGCCTACAACCAGCAGACGCGCGAGTTCGAGTTCAAGCCCGGTCCCGTCTTCGCCAACATCGTGGTCGGCGACGAGATCAACCGCGCCTCCCCCAAGACGCAGTCCGCCCTCCTCGAGTGCATGGAGGAGCACCAGGTGACGGTCGACGGCGTGACGTACCACCTTGAGTCGCCCTTCATGGTCATCGCCACGCAGAACCCGATCGAGATGGAGGGCACCTACCCCCTCCCCGAGGCCCAGCGCGACCGCTTCACCGCCCGCGTGGCGATGGGCTACCCCGAGCCGGCCGCCGAGCTGGAGATGCTCGACGTGCACGGCGGCACCCCTCCGCTGGACAAGCTGGAGCCCGTGGCCACCACCGCCGAGGTGCGGGCGCTGATCGAGGCCGTGCGCGGCGTGTACGTCTCGCAGCCGGTCAAGAAGTACGCCATCGACCTGGCGGTCGCCACCCGCCACTCCCCCGACCTGCGGCTGGGCGCCTCCCCGCGCTCCACGCTGCAGCTCGTACGCGCCGCCCGCGCCCACGCGGCCCTGTCCGGACGCGACTACGTCATCCCCGACGACCTCCAGGACCTGGCCGTGCCGGTCCTGGCCCACCGGCTGCTGCCCAGCGTCGAGGCGCAGGGCCAGCGCCGCCTGCCCGAGCAGGTCGTGGGCGATCTGGTCAGGAGGGTGCCCGTACCGGAGACCCGGGCGTGAGAACGGGACTGCGCGCACTGACCGCGCGCGGCAGGTCGTTCCTCGCCGCGGGGCTGGCGGCGTTGCTCATGGCCCTGTTGCTCGGTGAGCACGACCTGCTGCGCATCGGCGTGCTGGTGACGGCGCTGCCGCTGCTGGCCGCGATGGTGGTGGCGCGCACCCGGTACCGGCTCAGCTGCGCCCGCCGCCTGTCGCCCTCGCGGGCCGAGGTCGGCGGCGAGGCCACCGTGACGCTGCGGCTGGAGAACGTCACCCGGCTGCCCACCGGACTGCTGCTGATCGAGGACACCGTCCCGTACGCCCTGGGCGTACGCCCGCGCTTCGTCCTGGACCGGGTGGAGGCCAAGGGCATCAGGGAGATCGACTACCGGGTCCGCTCCGACCTGCGCGGCCGGTTCACCATCGGGCCGCTGTCGGTGCGCATCGCCGACCCGTTCGGGCTGGTGGAACTGGCCCGCGCCTTCACCATCAGCGACACGCTCGTGGTGACGCCGCAGGTCGTGGCGCTGCCCCACGTACGCCTGTCGGGCGAGTGGACCGGCGGCGGCGACAGCCGTACCAGGAGTGTGGCCGCGGCGGGCGACGACGACGTGGCGCCGCGCGAGTACCGGCAGGGCGACGACCTGCGGCGCGTGCACTGGCGCTCCACCGCCCGCCACGGCGAGCTGATGGTGCGGCGCGAGGAGCAGCAGTGGCAGAGCCGCGGCGCGCTCCTGCTGGACACCCGGCGCTCGGCGCACCGCGGCGAGGGCCCGCGCTCGTCGTTCGAGGTGGCGGTCTCGGCCGCGGCCTCCATCGGCGTGCACCTGGCGCACGAGGGGCTCGGCCTGCGGCTGGTCACCGACCAGGGCGCCGAGCACCTGACCGACAGCGGGCTGAGCTGGTCGCTGCTCGACACCCTCGCGATGGTCCGCAACAGCCCGGCGCGCTCGCTGGAGATCGGCGTCTCGGCGCTGCGGCAGGGCAGCGGCGACGGCCTGGTCGTCGCCGTGCTCGGCGCCATGGACCCGGAGGAGGCCCGCGACCTGGCCAGGATCAGGCACAGCGGCATCACCGGCGTGGCCGTCCTGCTCGACGTCGACACCTGGGACGCCGCCCAGCCGAACACCTCGGAGAGCTACCTGGCCGTCCAGACCGTCCTCGCCGGGTACGGCTGGCGCACCGTCAGGCTCCCGGCCGGCACGTCCATCGCCTCGGTGTGGCAGGACGCCGCCAGCCGGGGCCGCTTCGCCGTCCATCCCGGAGGTGCGGCATGAGGCTGTCCGTCGCCGCGGCCGTCGCCACGTTCTGCGCGGCCATCCTGCTGCACCCGTTGTTCGAGGGCGGCGCCTGGTTCTGGGGTTCGCTGGGCGCGGTCCTGACCATCCTGGTCGCCAGCGCGATCAGCGGCCGGCTGTCGCTGCCCACGTGGGCGGCGGCGCTGGTCAGCCTGGCCACGCTCGGCGTCTACCTGACCGCCTCGTTCGCCGGTGACAAGGCGTGGGCGCTGTTCGTACCCACGAAGGGCTCGGCGGCCGAGCTGCTGAAGCTGCTGGCCACCGGCTGGGACGACATCCAGCGCTTCGCCGCGCCGGTGCCCGGTGACAACCCGGGGATCGCGCTGCTGACCACCGGCGGCGTGGGGATCATCGCGATCGCGGTGGACCTGCTGGCCGCCCGGATGCGGCGGGCGGCCCTGGCCGGGCTGCCGATGCTGGCGCTGGCGACCGTTCCCGCGACGATCCTGCTGGAGCCGATCGCCTGGTGGGCGTTCATCATCGCCGCGCTCGGCTTCACCGGCCTGCTGATCGCCGACGGCCGCGAGCGGGTCGGGCACTGGGGCCGGGCGGTCCTGGTACGCAGGACCCGCGCGGCCACCACCCCGTCGCCGGGCGAGAGCGCGGACACGCGGGGGCTGCGGCTGTCGGGCAAGCGGATCGGGTTCGCCGCGATCGCGATCGCCGTGGTGGTGCCGGCGTTCCTGCCGCCGCTGGAGCCGGTGTCGTTCTTCAGCTTCGGCGTGGGCGGCCAGGGCACCGGGGGCAGGGGGAACATGATCCAGATCCCCAACCCGGTCACGAACATGAAGGGCCAGCTGACGCTTCCCGAGAAGCGGACCGTGCTGACCTACACCAACAACGACGACGTCCCGCGTTACCTGCGGATCTACTCGCTGGACACCTTCGACGGCGACCAGTTCGGCCTGACCAAGCCGAAGGGCGCGGCGGAGAACCGCACCGACGCCGGCCCGCTGCCGCCTCCTCCGGGGCTGGGCGGCGGCGTCGAGACCGTGAACGCGGTGACCGACATCAAGATCAGCGAAGAGGTCGAGAACCTGGCGTTCCTGCCGCTGCCGTACCCGCCGCGCGAGGTGCGGGCGGACGGCGACTGGCGGGCGGACGTGAGCACGCTCATGGTCTTCTCCACCCGCGACAGCGCCTCCGGCCTGGAGTACCAGGTGGCGACGAGCGAGCCGAAGCCGACGCCCGACCAGTTGCGCGCGCTCCAGCGGCCACAGCAGCCCAACGTCGAGGCGCGCTACCTGCGGCTGCCGGAGGACTTCCCCTCCGACCTGCGCGACCTGGCCTATGAGCAGACCAAGGGCGCCGAGACGCAGTACGACGCGGCGCTGAAGCTGCAGGAGTTCTTCACCAAGACCGGCAACTTCACCTACGACCTGCGCACGCAGGGCAGCAGCACCTCGGCGCTGCGCGACTTCCTGCTGAGCAGCAAGGTCGGGTACTGCGAGCAGTTCGCCAGCGCGATGGCGGTGCTGGCCAGGGCGATCGGCATCCCGGCCCGGGTCGCGATCGGCTACACCGGCGGCGACAAGACCGGCGACCTGTGGACGGTCGGCACCGACGACTCCCACTCCTGGCCGGAGCTCTACTTCGAGGGCGTCGGCTGGCTGCCGTTCGAGCCGACGCCGGCGGGTTCCGCCGGTCAGGGCAGCGCGCGGGTCCCGGAGTACGCCCGCCCGCAGCCGACGCCGGCCACGACCTCCTCCAGCCCGACGCCCGGCGCCACCGCGCAGGGCGAGGAGCTGCCGCCCGGTCAGCAGCCCGGCCGCAACCCGCGCGAGATCGACGACCGCGAGGCCAGGCTCGGCGGCAACGGCCTGCCGGCGGAGGAGCCGACGCCGCTGATCGCCAAGATCGGCATCGGGGTCGCGATCCTGCTGCTGATCCTGCTCATCCCGGCGGCGATCCGGCAGATCACCCGCAGCCGCCGGGTGCGCGCGCTCGGCTGGAAGGTCTCCGCGCCCTCCGACGAGCTTACCGCGCGCGTGATCGCGGGCAGCCACCCGTCGGTGGCCGCCGCGTGGGCGGAGCTGGACGACATCCTGTACGACTACGGCATGGCCCGCGAGCCCAGCGAGACGCCACGGGCGCTGGCCCGGCGGCTGACGCAGCGCTACGAGTTCGACGCCGAGTCGGCGGCGGCCATGACCTCGATCGCCGCGACGGTCGAGCGGGTGCTGTTCGCGCGCGACCCGGGCGTGGTCGGACCGCTGGGCAAGGACCTGCGCAAGGTACGGCGGGCCCTGGCGGCCACGCTCTCGCGGGGACGGCGGATCAGGGCGGCGCTGCTGCCCCCGTCGACGCTGCGCAGGCTGCGGTCCATGGGCGAGGGCGTGCTGGACGGCTTCGACCGCCTGGAGAACCTCAGGTTCAGGAGAAGCGCGACCAGGTAGATCGGATGAAGGAAGGTGGCTTGCCCGGTTCCGGGCAGGCCACCTTCGTCTGTGCGCCCGTGTCAGATCGTCCCCGTCAGCCGGTCGAGCGTGACCGTCACGGCGGGGACCACGTCCGACGTGAGAAGCGATCCCCCCGATCGAGGCCAGCCCTCATCGGCGGGTGGCGGTGGGGCGGCACCGCCGTAACGGATGGAGAAAGGTCAGCGGTCGTCGTGACGACGGCGCCAGCGCTCCTCCATGCGCTCCATGAACGAGCCACGGCTCTTCCTGGCTCCCTTGCTGCTGCCGGGCACCGGAGCGCCTTGGGCAGAGCCGGAGTCACCGAACCCGTTCATACGTTTCCAGCTGGACAGACCCCACAGACACGCGGCGAGCATGACCACGAAACCGCCGACGCCGAGCGGGATCATCTGGATGACGACGCCAACCATCATGATGACGACGCCCAGAGCAAAGCCGATGGAGGCTTTGATCAGGCGGCGCTTGTAATGGCTGCGCGGGTCACTGATCCTTACGGTGTTGGCCCACTTCGGGTCCTCGGCGTAGAGGGCCTGCTCGATCTGGTCGAGCAAGCGCTGCTCGTGCTCAGAGAGCGGCACGGCGCCTCCCAAGGACGGCCCCAGGACGGGGAAGACGGCAACGGACGACACGGGGTGTCCGAACCTCGCGGTCGGTTATCCCCAGAATACGAGCCTGTAGACGTAGGCGAAAGGAAACGTCCAACGCAGACCAAACCGGAGGTGACGTCATACCTCCATTTTGGGCCATTCGCGACATGGGCGTCATGCCTCCATTTCATCAAGTCTGCCCCGAACTAGCGAAGCCGGGAGTACCGCATCCGGCCCGAAGCGCCGGATCGCCTTGTCCATCGCCTGTTCGGCCTCGCGCCAGCCGGTCTCCCGCGCACCCAGGCTGAGCTGGCGGGACGCCGCCTGCGCCGGGCCGAGGTTCTCCATCCGGACGCCCACCAGGCGCAGCCGCACGCGCTCCAGGCCCGCCGCGTCGAACAGGTCGCAGGCCGTGGCGTAAATCTCCTGGGCCACGTCGGTCGGCTCCCTGAGCGTGCGGGAGCGGCTGATCGTGGAGAAGTCGGCACGGCGCAGCTTCACACTCACCGTCCTGCCCACGTGTCCGCTCTTACGCATCCTCGCGGCGACCTTCTCCGACAGGCGAAGCAGCTCACGCTTGATCGTCTCGGGATCGTCGACGTCTGTGGCGAATGTCTCTTCGTTGCCGATGCTCTTGTCGGGCGTGTGGACGGTCACGGCGCGCTCGTCGCGTCCCCAGGCCAGCGCCGCCAGATGACCGCCCGCGGCGGGGCCCAGCTCGCGCTGGAGCGTCGTGGGCGGCACCCTGGCCAGATCGCCCACGGTACGGATGCCGAGGCGGACGAGGGCCTGCTCGGTGCGCTCACCCACCCCCCACAGCGCCGAGACCGGCAGCGGGTGGAGGAAGCCGACGATCTCGCCGGCCGGCACCACCAGCAACCCGTTGGGCTTGCACTGTTTTGAGGCGAGCTTGGCGATGAACTTGCTCGCCGCCACGCCCACGGAACAGGTGATGCCGTATCTTTCCCGAACCTGTTCCCGGATCAGGACCGCGATCTCCGCGGGCGAGCCCAGCCGGCGCCGCGCCCCGCCGACGTCGAGGAAGGCCTCGTCGGAGGCGATCGGCTCGACCAGCGGGGTGATCGAGTGGAAGATCTCCATGACGCCCTTGGAGACCTCGGAGTACTTCCCGTGTCCGGGCGGGATGATCACGGCCTGCGGGCACACGCGGCGCGCCCTGCTCATGGGCATCGCCGAGTGCACGCCGAACGCCCTGGCCTCATAGGTCGCGCTGAGCACCACGCCGCGGCCAGCGGGCGAGCCCACGATGACCGGGCGGCCCCTGAGCTCGGGCCGCTCCAGCAGTTCGACGCTGGCGAAGAAGGCGTCCATGTCGACGTGGAGGATCGGGCAGCCGGTGTCGTCGGCCCCGGTGGTGGGAGCGGGGCCGATGCCGGTGATCTGCTTGCGTGCCACTCCGTGATTCTATCCGAACAGACGTTCTATGGCTTGTGGGCGAGGATGTGGACCTGGGCGGCGATCTCCCGCAGGACCGGATGGGCGGCGGCGGCCTGCTCCAGCGCCACCAGCGCTTCCACGGCCCCCGGCTCGCCGTCGACCAGCCTGCTGGGCACCAGGTCGGCGAAGACCCGCACCCCGAGCGCCGGCCCGACCGCGAGCCCGGTCGCCGCCAGCAGCTCCGACAGCGCGGCGGGCGTGAAGCGGCGCGGCGTGGGGTCGCGATCGCCCCAGCGCCCCTGAGGATCGTCCAGTACGGCGAGCGCCTCGTCGAAATGGCCGGTGAGCGCCCGGTGCAGGGCGCTGGCGAGCGGGTTGGCGGCCAGCACGCTGACGGCTCCCCCGTGACGCAGCAGCCCGGAGACGGCGGTCAGCGCGCTGATGGGGTCCTCGACATACTCCAGGACGCTGTGGCACAGCACCAGGTCGGCGCTGTCCTTGGGCAGCAACTCGCCGAGGTCGGCGGCGTCGCCCTGGATCGCCCTGACCCCGACGCCCTTCTCCTTGGCCCGCCGCTCCAGCGCGGCCAGCGAGTCGGGGCTGGGGTCGACGACGGTGACGTTGTGCCCGAGCTCGGCCAGCGGTACGGCGAAGCCGCCCGTGCCCCCTCCGGCGTCCACGATGTCGAGCACGCCGCGCCCGGCGGATCCGGCCCGTTCGGCCAGCACTGCCCGCAGAGCGTCCCAGACCACGGCAGTGCGCACCGGGCTTCTCGTCACGCGTTCCCCTCCCACTCGAGCCAGCCGGTGTCAGCCTACGCTCTCCGGCGCCACCCTGGTGTCCGGGGCGGGAACGCTGATGCCCCGCCCGGCGAAGAAGTCGCCGAAGCGGGCCAGCGGCAGCCTGGCCCGCCTGCTGTCCTCGGTGTGGCCGGAGGGGTTGTTGAAGCGCACCGTCCCGTCCGCGGCCCCGGTGACCAGGACCAGGTGCCCGCCCCGTCCGGGCGCGGGACGCTCGGGGCGGCGGATCTCCGGGTGGACGGAGGCGATCACCATCCGGCCCGCGGCCAGCAGCTCTTCGAGCTCGCCCAGGTCCATCAGGGGGTGGACCTCGGCGGCCAGGCCGTGCTCGGCCCGCGCGTAGTCGGCGAAGGGGGCGTAGTAGAGGCCCTTGATGCCCTCGGGCTCCTCGCGGTAGCCGCCGTAGGCGCGGCAGCCGTACACGAGGTCGAGCAGGGGTGGCGCGTGTCCGTCGCGGTGGTGCAGGAGCATGCGCAGGCAGGCCATCCCGCACGCGTGGCGGCACCAGCGGGCGTACTCCTCGCGGGTGCGCGCGCCCGACCGCCGCCACAACGGGTCCTCGCCCGGGTCGGCGCCGCCGTAGACGTAGGAGGCGATCCGGTCGGCGCTCATGAACTGCGTGAAGGCGGCTACCTGCATGAACGCTCAGGGTAGCGGGCTCAGGGGACGAGAGGGCGCAGCTTCCCGGGCGCGCGCAGCCGCCAGGCGTCGGTGAGCAGTTCGGCCATCTCCTGCTGCCCGACGACCGGCATGCGGACCAGGACGACGGCGTAACCGTCGTAGTGCGGGAGGGTGAAGAAGACGTCCGGGTCGGCGGCGATCAGCTCGTGCTTGTCCTCCTCCGCGGCCAGCGGCAGCGCCAGCACGTCACCCTCCTCGCGGATGCGGGCGAACCATCTGGCCTTCACGTAGAAGGCGGGCGTGCCGTACATGAGCTTCTCGCCGGTCTCCGGCAGGGCCAGGGCCAGCCGGCGGACGTCTTCCTCGGTCACCATGAACCGATTGTCACCCCCGGCGGCCGGCCAGATCGAGCGCGATGTCCACGATCATGTCCTCCTGGCCGCCGACCATGCCGCGGCGGCCGACCTCCACGAGGATGGCGCGGGTGTCGAGCCCGTAGCGGGCGGCGGCGTCCTCGGCGTGGCGCAGGAAGCTGGAGTAGACGCCCGCGTAGCCGAGCGTGAGGGTCTCGCGGTCCACCTGGACGGGGCGGGTCTGCAGGGGGCGGACGAGGTCGTCGGCGGCGTCCATGAGCGCGAACAGGTCGCAGCCGTGCTCCCAGCCCATCAGGTCGGCGACGGCAACGAACGCCTCCAGCGGGCAGTTGCCCGCCCCGGCGCCCATGCCGGCCAGGGAGGCGTCGACGCGGGTGACGCCGTTCTCGACGGCGGCGACGGAGTTGGCGACGCCGAGCCCCAGGTTGTGGTGGGCGTGGATGCCGAGCTCGGTGCCGGGGTCGAGGACCTCGCGGTAGGCGCGCACGCGCTCCTTCACGCCGTCCATGGTCAGCCGGCCGCCGGAGTCGGTGACGTAGACGCAGTGCGCGCCGTACGACTCCATGAGCTTGGCTTGGCGGGCCAGCTCGGCGGGCGGGGCGAGGTGGGACATCATGAGGAAGCCGGAGACGTCCATGCCGAGCTCGCGGGCGACGCCGATGTGCTGGGCGGAGATGTCGGCCTCGGTGCAGTGGGTGGCCACGCGCACCGAGCGGACGCCGAGCGCGTGGGCGCGGCGCAGGTCGGCGATGGTGCCGATGCCGGGCAGCAGCAGCGTGGTGAGGACCGCGCGGTCCATGGCGGAGGCGGCGGCCTCGATCCACTCCTCGTCGGGGCAGGCGCCGAACCCGTAGTTGACGCTGCTTCCCGCCAGCCCGTCGCCGTGGGCGATCTCGACGGCGGCCACCCCGGCGGCGTCGAGGGCGCGCGCGATGGCCGCGACCTGGTCGGCGGTGTACTGGTGGCGGATGGCGTGCATGCCGTCGCGCAGCGTCACGTCCTGGATGTAGAGCTTCATCGGGCCGCCATCCTCTCCGCGACGCGCAGCGCCGCCGACGTCATGATGTCCAGGTTGCCGGCGTAGGCGGGCAGGTAGTGGGCGGCGCCCTCGACCTCCAGGAAGACCGAGACGAGCGTGCCGCCGTCGGCCGGGCGGAACTGCACGTCCTGCTTGAGCCGGTAGCCGGGCACGTAGGCGGCCACGGCGGCCACCATCTCCTTGACCGAGGCGGCGACCTCGGCCTCGTCGCAGCCGGGCACGAGGCAGTAGACGGTGTCGCGCATGATCACCGGTGGTTCCGCAGGGTTGAGCACGATGATCGCCTTGCCGCGCTCGGCGCCGCCGACGCTCTCCAGGGCGCGCGCGGTGGTCTCGGTGAACTCGTCGATGTTGGCGCGGGTGCCCGGACCGGCCGAGCGGGAGGCGATCGAGGCGACGATCTCGGCGTAACGGACGGGCGCGACGCGGGAGACGGCCGCGACGATCGGCACCGTGGCCTGGCCGCCGCAGGTGACCATGTTGACGTTGTCCTCGCCGAGGTGCTCGCCGAGGTTCACGGCGGGCACGACATACGGGCCGATGGCGGCGGGCGTCAGGTCCACGACCTTCTTCCCGTACGGCGCCAGCGCCGCCGCGTTGTGCCGGTGGGCCCCGGCCGAGGTGGCGTCGAGCACCACCGCGACCTCCTCGAAGCAGGGCAGCGCGAGCAGGCCCGCAACGCCCTCGTGGGTGGTGGCCACGCCCATCCGCCGGGCTCTGGCCAGGCCGTCGGAGCCGGGGTCGATCCCGGCCATCGCGGCCACCTCCAGCGACGCGGACGTTCGCTTCACCTTGATCATCAGGTCGGTGCCGATGTTGCCGGACCCGATGATGGCGATCTTGCTCATGTGTCCTCCTCGCCGCGGCAGAACCGGGCGAACTCCTGGGTCATCTCCGGCACCGGCTTGTGGCCGGTGAACGGGGTGCCGTGGTTGCCGAAGTACAGCGGCACGTCTGCGAGGTGACAGGCGCCGAGTTCGACGCCGTCGCGCGTCATGGGTGAACGCGCGTCGCTGACGAGATGGCGGGCGGGGCCGGGGTGGACGCGCACCAGTTCCCGCGCGGGCTCGGTGAAGATCTCGCGGGTGGACGGCTCGCCCATGCCGGCCGCGGCGAACAGCCGCCCCTCCTGCGCGGTGGTGGTCACCAACAGCGGCACTTTCGCGAGATTTCCTGACATGGGGTGTTCCTTCAGCAGGTCGCCGTCCAGCACCGGGGCGACGGGCAGCAGTCCTCCCGCCGGGGGCCGCGCGCGGGCGGCCCGTTCCTCCCCCGCCAACAGCGTCTCGATCGGCGCCGTGGCGGGGTCGGCGACGGCGGCCGCCCTGGTCCAGGCCTCCGCCTGGCCGGGGGTGGCGAAGCCGTAGGGGACGGGGCTCATGGCCGCCGCCCGCGCGTACAGGCCGGGGGCGCAGGCCAGCAGGGCCAGGACGCTGGTGCCGCCCGCCGAGTGCCCGGCGAGCGTCACGTCGCCCGGGTCGCCGCCGAAGGCGTCGATGGCGTTCCGTACCCACGTGAGCGCCGCCATCTGGTCGCGCAACGCCAGGTTGGACGGCACTCCCGGGCCGTACCACAGGCCGGTGGCCCCGAACCGGTAGTTGACGGTCACCACCACGAGGCCGTGCTCACGCGCGAGCACGGTCCCGTCGTACATGGCCTGGGCGCCCGAGCCGAACACGAACGCGCCCCCGTGCAGGAACACCAGCACCGGGCGGCGGCCCTCGGTGCCCGGGGTCCAGACGTTGAGGAACAGGCAGTCCTCGCGGCCCGCGGCCGGGTCGATCTCCAGGCCGGGCACCCACGCCATCCGCCCCGGCCGCTGCGGCGCCGGTGGGCCGGGGGTGAGCGCGTCGCGTACCCCTTCCCAGGGGCGGGGCGGCTCGGGGGCGGTGAAGCGGCGGGCGGGGGCGGCGTACCTGATGCCCTTGAACGCCAGCGCTCCCCCGAGTCCGCGCCCCCGCAGCGTGCCCTGCCGGGTGTGGGCGAGCGTCATGCGCGCGGCGCGCTCTCGGTCAGGCCCAGGAAGCGGGCGGCGTTGCCGCCGAGGATCGCCTCGCGTTCGGCCTCGCTCAGCCCGGGGCAGGCGCGCACGACCGAGCCGGGGTCCTCCTCGCCCAGGGGGAAGGGGAAGTCGGTGCCGAGCATGACCCGTTCCGCGCCCATGACGTCGACGAGCAGGCGCAGCGCCCGCGGGTCGAAGACGGCGGAGTCCACGGAGAAGCGGTCGGTGTAGGCGGAGGGCGGCTTGGGCGAGTCGCGGCGGACCAGGTCGCGCCGCTGCCAGGCGTTGTCGGCCCGGCCGAGCAGGAACGCGAAGCTGCCGCCGCCGTGGCAGAAGCACAGCCGCAGGCCGGCGGGCAGCTTCTCGAAGGCGCCGGAAAGGATCATCGTGAGGATGCCGAGCTGGGTCTCGGCGGCCATGCCGACCAGCCAGGGCAGCATGTAGCCGCGCATGCGGTCGGCGGCCATCATGTCCCACGGGTGCACGAGGACGGGCATGTCCTGGTGGGCGCAGTGCTCCAGGAAGGCGAGCAGATCGGCGTCGTCGAGGTTGCGCGGGCCGACGTGGTTGCCGATGTGCACGCCCCGGTGCCCGGCGGCCTTCGCCCTGGCCAGGGTCTCGGTGGCGCGCCCCAGGTCCTGCAGCGGCACCTGGCACAGCGGGACGAGCCGGGCGGGGTCCGCCGAGCAGTACGCGAGGATCCGGTCGTTGACCATGTCGCACCAGTCGGCGGCGCGGCCGGGCTCGGCCTCGTAGCCGAACAGCAGCGGCGTGGAGGAGACGGCCTGCACCGCCACGCCGGTGCGGTCCATGGCGGCCAGGCGCGCCCCGGCGTCCCACAGCTCGGGGGTGACGGGGCGGTAGTCCTCGTCGCCGCTCATCATCATGCCCTCGCGCAGCCACGGCTCGCCGGCCCCCGCCAGGGTGCGCGCCTCCTCGCGGGAGATCCGCGGGAAGACGTGGGCGTGGATGTCGATCACTGGACCACCGGGCGGAGCGCGTCGGGCCAGTCCTTGCCCGGGTGTACGGCGCCGCAGTGCGGGCAGGTGCGGTCGCTGCCGTAGAAGGCGTTGAAGACCGGCGGCAGGTCGTCCACGATCGACTCCAGCTGCACCTCGGCGCGGTGCACGAGGCGGTGGCAGTTGACGCAGTACCACTCGAAGGCGTCCAGGTCGCCCTGCGGGCGGGCGTACTCGACGACCAGGCCGATGGAGCCGGGCACCGGCCGCTGCGGGGAGTGGCGCACGTGCGGCGGCAGCAGGAAGACGTCGCCCTCGCGGATCTGGATGTCGACCGGCGGCTTGCCCTCCTCCTCCATGACGCGCAGCACCATGCCGCCCTTGAGCTGGTAGAAGAACTCCTCGATCGGGTCGTCGTGGAAGTCGGTGCGCTGGTTGGGGCCGCCGACGACGGTCACCATCAGGTCGGCCTCCTTCCAGATCTGGACGTTGCCCACGGGCGGCTTGAGCTGGTCGGCGTGCTCGTCGATCCAGGTGGCGAGGTTGAACGGCGGGATCATGGGATGCTCCTCGTCGGGATGTGGGCGGTGCAGGAGATCTCGATCAGCAGGTGCGGGTGGGGAAGCTGGTGGACGGCGACGGTGGTGCGGGCGGGGCCGTGCTCGTCGAAGTACGTGCCGTAGACCTCGTTGTAGCCGCCGAAGTCGTTCATGGAGACCAGGTACGTGGTGACGTTGACGACGTCGGCCAGCCCGCCTCCGGCGGCCTTGAGGATGTCGGCGATGTTGCCGATGACGGCGCGGGTCTGCTCGCGGATGTCGAGGCTGGTGGTGCCCATCTCGTCGGCGCTCGCCCCGGCGAAGGTGCCGTCGGGGCGGCGCGAGCTCGTACCGGAGACGAAGACCAGGTCGCCGGCCCGCCTGAAGTGCGGGAAGCGCCCGCGCGGGCGCGCCTTGCCCGGCACCAGCATCGACTCCTCGCTCACGTGGTCACCTCCGCGTGGCCGAGGCCCTGGCCGCTGACGCGCACGTGGGCGCCCGGCGGCAGCGGGACGGCGGCGGTGGCCGCCCCGGCCAGGACGATCCAGCCCGCCTCCAGCTCGATCCCGGCGGCCTGGGCCAGGCGGGCGGCGGCGTGCAGGGAGCGCATCGGGTCGCCGAGGATGGCGGCCGACGACCCCGAGGCGACGGTCCGCCCGTCGATCTCCAGGGTCAGGCCGACGTTGGCGACCGCGCGCGGCGTGTGCCAGGGGCCGAGGCCGAACCCGCTGGCGGAGGCGTTGTCGGCGATGACGTCCTCCAGCGTGAAGGAGAAGTCGGCGAAGCGGGAGTCGAGCACCTCGTAGCCGACCGCCACGCCGCCGACGGCCGCGCCCACGTCGGCGGGCGAGCGCACCGGGCGCTCCAGCAGGAAGGCGATCTCGGGTTCGACCCTCGGGTGGATGAGCGTGCCCGTGTCCAGGTGCGACTCGATCAGCATGGCGTCGGTCAGCAGGCCCCAGATGACGTCGTCCACACCCATCTGGATCATCTTGGCCCGGCTCGTGAAGCCCATCTTGACGCCGATGAGCTTCTCGCCGCGGGCCTCGCGGCGGGCGATGACCTCGCGTTGCACCCGGTAGGCGGCGGGCACGTCGAGCGCCGTCTCCTCGGTCAGCTTCGCGATGGCGGTACGGCTCAGCGCCGCCTCGTCCAGGCGCTGCGCCAGGCGGTTCACGCGCTCTCCTTCGCGAAGGCGGCCCGGACGTCGCCGAGCCCGTCGATCCTGGCCTCCAGCACGTCGCCGGGCACGACCGGCACCACGGGCCCGAGCGCGCCGGTCAGCACGGTGTCGCCCGCCCGCAGCGGGCGGCCGAGGCGGGCCAGGGTGTCGGCCAGCCAGACGGCGGCGTGCAGCGGGTGGCCCAGGCACGCGGCGCCGATCCCGGTCGAGACCTGCTCGCCGCGGCGCTCCATGACCATCCCGGCCAGGCGCAGGTCCAGGTCCTTCAGCGGGACGGGCCGGTTGCCCAGCACGTACAGGCCGGAGGAGGCGTTGTCGGCGACGGTGTCGGCCAGCGTGATGTCCCAGCCGCGGATCCGGCTGCCGACCACCTCGATCGCGGGCAGCGCGAACGCGGTCGCCTTGATCACGTCGGCGACCGTGTGGCGCTCGTGCGGCAGGTCGTGCTCCAGCACCAGCGCCACCTCGGCCTCGGCGCGCGGCTGCAGCACGGTCCCGGCCGGGATCTCGGCGCCGTCGGGAACCGCCATGTCGGCGAACAGCGCCCCGAAGTCCGGCTGGTCCACGCCGAGCTGCTTCTGCACGGCCGCGCTGGTCAGGCCGATCTTGCGGCCGGTCAGCCGCCGTCCCTCACCCAGCCACCTGCCGGTCAGCCAATCCTGTACGGCGTACGCCTCCTCGACCCCGCCGACCAGATCGCGCACGGGCTCGCAGGGCCGGCCGGAGGCGTGCGCCCCCAGCAGCCGCTCGGCGGCCTGTTGAACATTCGTCACCGATGACCTCATATCTTCACGCACACGTTGACCGGCTCGGAGAAGAAGTCGAGCGAGTACTCGCCGCCCTCCCGGCCGATGCCCGACGCCTTCACCCCGCCGAACGGGGTGCGCAGGTCGCGCAGGTTCCAGCAGTTCACCCAGACGATCCCGGCCTCGATCCTCGGCGCGACCCGGTGGGCGCGCGACAGGTCGCCGGTCCAGACGGTGGCGGCCAGGCCGTACGGGCTGTCGTTGGCCAGCCGGATCGCCTCTGCCTCGTCGTCGAAGGGCGCCACGTGGCAGATCGGGCCGAAGACCTCCTCGCGGACGGTCCTGGCGCTCTCGGGCAGGCCGGTGACGACGGTGGGCTCGACGTAGAAGCCGCCGTCGCGCTCGTCGCCGAACCTCGGGGCGCCGCCCCCGGCGACGACCGTGGCGCCCTCCTCGACGGCCAGGCGGTAGTAGGACAGCACCTTGTCGCGGTGCTCGGCCGAGATCATCGGGCCGTAGTCCTTCAGGCCTCTGGCCCGTTCGGCGAGCTTCGCGGTGAACGCGTCGAAGATCGGGCGCTGGACGTAGACGCGCTCGGTGCACAGGCAGATCTGGCCGGAGTGGGTGAAGCTGGAGCGGATCGTGCCCTCGACCGCCTCGTCCAGGTCGGCGTCGGCGAAGACCAGGGCCGGGTTCTTGCCGCCGAGCTCGAAGGAGACCGGGGTGACGTGGTCGGCGGCGGCGCGCATGATGGCCGAGCCCGTGGCCGACTCGCCGGTGAAGGCGATGGCGTCCACGCCGGGGTGGGAGGTCAGGAACTCGCCCGCCGCTCCGGCGCCGTGGCCGTGGATCAGGTTGAAGGCGCCGGGCGGCAGCCGTACCTCGTCGATGACCTCGGCCAGCAGCGTCGCGGTGGAGGGCGTCTCCTCCGAGGGCTTGGCCACCACGGCGTTGCCCGCCGCCAGGGCGGGCGCGACCTTCCAGGTGAGCAGCAGCAGGGGGAGGTTCCAGGGTGAGATGACGGCGACGACGCCGAGCGGGCGGCGCACGGTGTAGTTGAGAGCCTCGCCGGTGCCGCTCCAGCCGGGGACGCGGGTGTGGTGGGCGCGTTCCGGGCGGCCGTAGGACAGGTCGGCGTAGGCGCGGAAGTTGCCGATCGCGCGGGGGACGTCCACGGTGGCGGCCAGGTCGCGCGGTTTGCCGGTGTCGGCGACCTCGGCGGCGACGAACGCGTCGAACCGGGCCTCGATGCCGTCGGCGATCCGCCGCAGCCAGGCGCAGCGCTCCTCGCTGCTCGTGGCGCCCCAGGGACCGGCCAGCGCCGCCCTGGCCGCGACGACCGCGGCGTCGACGACCTCGCGCGGGGCCTCGGGGACGGTCCCCATCTGGCGCCCGTCGACGGGCGAGATCAGCGGGAAGGGGGTCCCCGTGGTCTCGAAGACCCCGTTGACGTAATGCTTCATGGCGCCATTGTCCGGCCGAGGCGCCATATCAGGCCAATACCTGATCGCGGCCGAGCCATACCAATCCCGATATATGACGTTTTTTGCATAGGCGACGGCCAGAACAGTATTCGCCGCGACATAGCACCAGCGTGCATCCTCATCCGTACCCCCTGATCGGAAAGGTAAAGCCGCAAAATGGACACTGACCGCCGCAGGGCGGCGCGCCGCGTCTCGTGGGCGGCCTTCATCGGCACGACCATCGAGTGGTACGACTTCTTCCTGTACGGCACGGCCGCCGCGCTCGTCTTCAACAAGCAGTTCTTCCCCGCCATGGACCCCGTCGCCGGCTCGATCGCCGCCTTCGGCACCATGACCGTCGGATTCCTGGCCCGCCCGCTGGGCGGCATCGTCTTCGGCCACTTCGGCGACCGGCTCGGCCGCCGCAACACGCTGGTCGTCTCGCTGCTGATCATGGGGATCGGGACCACGCTCATCGGCGTGCTGCCCACCTACTCCAGCATCGGCATCTGGGCCGCGGTGCTGCTGGTCGTGATGCGCATCGCCCAGGGCATCGGCCTCGGCGGCGAACTCGGCGGGGCCGTGGTGCTGACCATGGAGCACGCGCCGAAGGGCCGTCGCGGCCTGTTCGGCGCCTTCCCGATGATGGGCACGCCCGCCGGGATGCTCTGCGCCAACCTCGTCTTCCTGGGCACCTCCTCGGCGCTGAGCGAGGAGGCCTTCATGTCGTGGGGCTGGCGGGTGCCGTTCCTGCTGAGCGTCGTGCTCGTGGTGGTCGGCATCTACCTGCGGCTGCGCATCGAGGAGAGCCCCGACTTCGTGGTCCAGCGCAAGCCGGTCAAGCTGCCGATCGCCGAGGTCCTGCGCGGCCACTGGCGCGGGGTCGTGCACAGCATCGCGGTCATCATCGGCAACAGCGCCGTCGCCTACGTCTTCATGGTCTACATCCTCCAGTACGGCCAGGCCCCCGCGATCGGCCTGTCCCGCACCTTCCTGCTGACCTGCGTGATCGGCGGCGCCACGGTCTGGCTGGCCACCGCGCCGCTCTGGGCCCACCTGGGCGACCGATTCGGGCTCCGGGCCCTGTTCTCCCACGGCTCGTGGGTCCTGCTGGCCGGGGCCGTGGCCATCCTGCCCGTCGTCAACACCGGCAACCACGTGCTGATCACGGTCTTCATGGTGGCCATGGGCGCGGTGCTGGCGA
This sequence comes from Nonomuraea sp. NPDC059007, assembly GCF_042740555.1. NCBI lineage: Bacteria > Bacillati > Actinomycetota > Actinomycetes > Streptosporangiales > Streptosporangiaceae > Nonomuraea > Nonomuraea sp. NPDC059007. The sequence goes on from NZ_JBHYJD010000003.1 coordinate 338,384, forward strand.
TGACCCACGCGGCGCAGGGCACGCTGACGGCCAGCTTCTTCCCCGTCTCGATCCGCTACTCGGGCACCTCGGCCGCCTACCAGCTCGCCGCGCTGCTCGGCGGCGGCATCACCCCGCTGGTGGCCGCCTCCCTGCTGGCCTCGACCGGCTCGTCGTGGTCGATCACCGCGTACCTGGCGGTCGTGACCGCGATCAGCCTCGTGGCCGCGCTGGTCCTGCCCCGCAACGACGCCGAACGCTTCGGCGACGTCCCCGGAGCCATACCCGATCGGGCCGTCAAGAGCTGAAAGCTATGCTGAAATGGTGATGACCCGCGCTCTGGACCTGCTCGGCGGCCGCCTCAAGCTCCGCCACCTCGTGCTGGTCACCGCCATCGCCGACCACGGCAGCGTGCTGCGCGCCGCAGAACACCTCCGCCTCGCCCAGCCCGCCGCCACACGCGGCCTGCGCGAGGTGGAGCAGATCCTCGGCGTCGAACTGTTCACCCGGGGGCCGCGCGGGGTCACGCCGACCGTGTTCGGCACCGCCTTCGTCGACCACGCCCGCGCCGTCCAGGCCGAGCTGCGCCGGGCCGGTGACCGCATCACGGGCCTGGCCAACGGCGAGACCGGCACCGTCACCGTCGGCACCCTGCTGGCCGCCACGAACGTCCTGCTGCCCCGCTCGATCGCCGCGCTCAAGGCGGAACGGCCCGGCATCACGGTCATCGTGCGCGAGGGCACGTTCGACTCGCTCGTCCCCCGGCTCATCGACGGCGACACCGACCTGGTCCTCGGCCGCCTCAACCCCATCGACGACCGGCACGGGCTGCGCCAGATCCCGCTCTACGACGAGCCCATCCTCCTGGTCGCCCGCTCCGGCCACCCCGCCTCGACCGCCTCGACCCTGGCCGGGCTGCTCGGCTACCCGTGGATCCTGCCGCTGGAGCAGACGTCGCTGCGGCAGGAACTGGAACAGGTCTTCAAGAACCAGGACCTGCCGTTGCCCGAGGACCGCGTGGAATGCACGTCGATCCTGACGATCCGGTCACTGCTGCTGCAGACCGACATGGTGGCCGCGCTGCCGGCGCTGCTGGTCCGGTCCGATCCGCAGCTCGTGTGCCTGCCGGTGCCGCTGGCCTCGGTGAAACGCTCCGTCGGCGTCACGCTGCCGGGGTCACGGGCGCTGACTCCGGCGGCGAAGGTCATGCTCGACCATCTACGCACCCAGTCGGCCACCCTTGAGCCCTGACGGCATCCAGATCACACACCCTTGAGGCCTTTCTACCGGGTCAAGGGCGGAGTCGTCGCGGCGGGGACCCCGTGAGCCCTCACGAGCGGCGCTCGACGGGCGCGCGCCCATGGCGGCGGAGCGGGTGGGGTGGCGGGAGCCGTAACGGAAAGGAGGCGCGCCATGAAGATCACGGCGCGCCTTCCCGAGTGCGCCGTGATGATCACGGCGCGCCCCCACTACAGCGACAGACTCGGCTTGAGCTGCTTGAAACGGGCCAGGAGGCCGTTGATGAAGCTGGGCGACTCGTCGGTCGAGAGCTCGCCCGCCAGGTGCACCCACTCGCTGATGACCACGCCCTCGGGGACGTCGGGCATCCACAGCAGCTCGTAGGTGCCGCCGCGCAGCAGGTTGCGGTCGACGGCGGGCATGCGCTCCAGCGTCCAGCCCTCGGAGTAGGTGGTGATGAGCTCGTCGATGCGGGCCCGGTGGCGGGCCACGCCCTCCACGATCGCCGAGGTGTACTCGTTGACCGGCGGCTCGCTCCGCTCCACCCGCTCGGCGAGGATCTTCAGCGGGTCTTCTTCCCTGGCCTCAGCCTCGAAGAGGATGTCGAGGGCGCGCCTGCGTGCTTTGCCGCGTGCCGACACCTCAGGCCCGGCCGAGGTATTCGCCGCTACGGGTGTCGACCTTGACCTTCTCGCCGGTGGTGATGAACAGCGGGACCTTGATCTCGGCGCCGGTCTCCAGCGTGGCGGGCTTGGTGCCGCCGGTGGAGCGGTCGCCCTGCAGGCCCGGCTCGGTGTTGGAGATCAGCAGCTCGACCGCGGCCGGAAGGTCGACGTAGAGCGCGGCGCCCTCGTTGAAGGCGATCGTGGCCATGGTGTTCTCGAGCATGTAGCTGGCCGCGTCGCCGACGGTCTTGGCGGGCACGTTGACCATGTCGTAGGTCTCGGTGTCCATGAAGACGAAGTCGTCGCCGTCCTTGTAGGAGTACTGCATCTCGCGCTTGTCGACGTTGGCCACGTCGACTTTCACCCCGGCGTTGAAGGTCTTGTCGACGACCTTGCCGGAGAGCACGTTCTTGAGTTTGGTGCGCACGAACGCGCCGCCCTTGCCCGGCTTGACGTGCTGGAACTCCACAACGGCCCACAGCTCACCGCCGTCGAGCTTCAGCACCATGCCGTTCTTGAGGTCGTTGGTCGTCGCCACTCGTTTTCTCCCGCGTGTTGCCGCTCTTAAAGGACGAGCAGCTCTTTGGTCGTCTTCGTGAGGAGTTCCGGCCCGCCCACACGCGTGACCAGCGTGTCCTCGATGCGGACCCCGCCTTGTCCCGGGAGGTAGACCCCCGGCTCGACGGTGATGGGAACTCGATCCTCTAGTCTACCGGTCCTGGCGGGGCCCAGGAACGGCTCCTCGTGGATCTCCAGGCCGACGCCGTGTCCGAGGCCGTGCCGGAAGTGCTCGGCGTGGCCCGCTCCGGCGATCACGCCGCGCGCGGCGGAGTCGACCTCCTTGGCCGTGACGCCGGGCGCGAGGGCCTCACGACCGGCCTTCTGCGCGGCGGCGACGAGGTCGTAGATCTCGCGCTGCCAGGCGGCGGGCTCGCCCAGGCTGACGGTGCGGGTCATGTCGGCGTGGTAGCCGCGGTAGTTGGCGCCGAAGTCGAGGGTGACCAGGTCGCCTTCGCGCAGCTCACGGTCGGTGGGAGTGTGATGGGGTACGGCCCCGTTCGCGCCCGCGGCGACGATGGACTCGAAGGCGACCTTGTCGGCGCCGAGTTCGATCATCCGGTGCTCAAGGACGCGGGCTATCTGGCGTTCGGTGGCGCCGGGGCGGATTTTTTCGGAAATATCGCTGAATGCCTGGTCGGAGATGGCGCAGGCCGTACGCAGGAGCTCGATCTCTTCTTCGTCCTTGACCGTACGCAGGAGCTCCACCAGCGGCTCCAGCGGGACCAGGCCCTCCCCCAGCCGCCGGAACGTCGCGACCGTCATGTGCGCGGCCTCGATCCCCGTGCCCGGCGCGGCCAGGGCGCCCGCGGTGTCCGGCGCCTCGACGACCTCGACGCCCAGGTCGCGGGTCATCTCGATGTAGCGGGAGTCGGTCGCGAGCGTGGCGCTGCCGTCCGCGCGCACCAGGACCGCGGCGTTGGAGCTGTCGAGCCCGGTCAGGTACCTCACGTTGATCAGGGAGGAGACGAGCACCGCGGGGACCGCGCGCTCGGGCAGCAGCGCGGCCAGGGCGGCTCGGCGCCGCGCGTGAGTGTCGGTCATTTCGTCAATGTACGCGTCTTGACCTTCCTCACGCTCCGCGGCTACCGTGCGCAGCAAGGTTAGTAAGGTTTCCTAACCTTCAAGGAGCGTGCATGAAGCTGGCAGCGGCGTTGACCGCGTTATCCGTCCTGATCGCAGGGAGCCCAGCGATGGCCGAGAGCGCGTCGTTCATCAGGGTCGACCAGGTGGGCTTCGCGCCGGAGGAGGCCAAAGAGGCCTACCTCATGGCGGACCGTCCACTCCCCTTCACCGTCGTCGATCGCCGGGGGCGGGTGGTCCTGCGCGGTACGGCGGGCCGCGACCTCGGCAAGTGGAACGACACCTACCGTCATGTCTACCGCCTGGACCTGTCCAGGCTCCGTACCCCCGGCAGCTACCGGGTCAAGGCGGGCGGGCAGACCTCCGCCGAGTTCGCCGTGGCCCCCTCGATCGCCCTGTCGCTGCCCGCGGCCAAGATCGTGACGTTCTTCGGCGGCCAGCGCGACCGCTGGCACAAGGGCGACAAGGCCGCCTCGGTCTATGACTGGCCCGAGTTCACCGGCCCGGACACCGACCAGATCAAGGGCGACCTGACCAAGGTCGGCGGCCCGGTGGACGTGTCGGGCGGATGGTTCGACGCGGGCGACTACCTGAAGTTCACCCACATCCTCGCCTACGTCGACACGCTCCTGTGGGCGGCCAAGCGCGACGGCGCCATCGACCCGCGCCTGCGCGGCGAGGCCGACCACGGCCTGAAGTTCCTCGACAAGATGTGGGACGAGACGTCGAAGACCCTCTACATCCAGGTCGGCATCGGGGCCGGCAACGCCGAGGGCACCTTCGCCGGCGACCACGACATCTGGCGCATGCCCGAGGAGGACGACCACTCCACCGAGAAGTACATCCGCGACCGGCCCGTCTTCCGCGCCGCCGCGCCCGGCCAGCCGATCAGTCCCAACCTGGCCGGCCGTACCGCCGCCGCCTTCGCCCTGGCCGCGCAGGTGGAGCCCGACCGCGGGCGCGCCCGCGAACTGCTGGAGAAGGGCGCCTCCGTCTACGCCATGGCCAAGACCGAGAACGTCGGCCCGCTCGTCACCTCGCTCCCCCACGCCTTCTACCCGGAGAGCGTCTGGCGCGACGACATGGAGCTGGGCGGCGCCGAACTGGCCCTGGCCGCCCAGCGCCTGCGCGACCCGCGGGCCGGCGAATGGCTGCGGCAGGCGGCCCACTGGGCCGGCGAGTACCTGAAGCACGACGCCGGCGGCGACACCTTCAACCTGTACGACGTCAGCGCGCTCGGCCACGCCGACCTGGTCAAGGCCATCCGCCAGGCTCGTGGCGGCACACTGCCGGTGACCGAGCGGCAGCTCGTCGGGGACCTCAGGGCGCAGCTGGAGATCGGCGCCGCACGGGCCGCCCAGGACCCGTTCCAGGCCGGTGCGCGTTATGACCAGTTCGACTCGGTGCCGCACGCGTTCGGGCTGGCGGCCACCTCGCGCCTCTACCGGTCGGTGAGCGGCGACCGCTCCTACGACTCCTTCGGCACCCGCCAGCGCGGCTGGGCCTTCGGAGCCAACGCGTGGGGCGTGTCGTTCGTCTCCGGGGTCGGCGACGACGCGATCACCTGCCCGCACTATCAGATGTCCAACCTCACCGGCAGGCCGCCGACCGGCGCCGTGGTCAACGGCCCGAACAGCGCTTCGCTGTTCGACGACGGGCTGGGGGGTCACATGGACCGCATGAGCCCCTGCCCCGCCGACGGAGTCGACCGCTACGCCCCGTTCACCGGGCGCGGCAGCCGCTTCGTCGACGACGTCCGGTCGTGGCAGGCGTCAGAACCCGCCGACGACTTCGCCGCGGTGGCGCTGTACGCGCTCACGCTGATGTCGCGGGGCGGTTGAGGCCCCAGTCGGCGAGGAAGTTCGCGAGGGGGCCGGTGGCGGCCATGTCGCCGTCGCCGGCCGCTTCGCGCAGGTCGGCCGCCGCCTCCAGCGCGTGGCGGCGGGCCTGGTCCTCGCGGCCCTTCCTGATCCGGTCCATCGCTCTGGCGATCTTCTTGCGGGCGTCGGCGGCGACCCCGCCGTCGATGCCGTTCAGCTGCTGCTGGAGCCGCACCGCCTCGTCGAAGCGGCCCAGCCAGTTCTGCCACCCGCCCGGCGGGGTCTGCCGCAGTCCGGTGGTGTCGCGAGGCTGGGGGGTGAGGGTGTCCAGGGGGTTCGCCGGGCCCAGCGTGTCGACCAGGCCTGTGGGTTCCGGGGTCGGCTCTTCCGGGGTGAAGGTCGGTTCTGGCTCTTCCGTGGTGGCCGTCGGTGTCGGGTCTGGCTGTTGCGGGGTGAAGGTCGCGCTGGGTACGGGGGTCGCGGCGGGCTGGTCGCGGCCGGACAGGACGATGAAGCCGATCGTGACCAGAGCGATGACGGCCAGGGCCGCGACCATCTGGATGATCAGGCGGCGGTTCTGGTTGGGCGGGTCCGGGATGGGGCCTTCGAAGATCTGGGTGTGGCCGTCCTTGAAGGGCGGCTGACCACCTGGGGCCGTGTGCAACCCGGTTTGCGGGCCTGGTTGTGGGCTGTACTGGCCCGTCTGCGGACCACCCAGACCCGAGGCGCCGTAGCCCGCTTGCGGACCCCCGTGACCTGAGGCGCCATGACCCGCTTGCGGGCCGCCGTGACCTGGCGCGCCGTGGCCCGCTTGTGAGCCGCCGTGGCCTGTCTGCGGGCCCGGTCCGGCGTAGGCGGATGGCTGGCCGTCGGTGTTTCCGGTGAAGGGAGTCTGGGCGTCCGGGAGGTTGGGGAGGGGGCCGGTGCGCTGGGTGGCGCCGGGGCGGGCGATGCCGGCCAGGCGGCGCCGTACCGTGTCACCGCCCGCAGGACGTGCGGCGGGATCCTTGGCCAGCAACGCCAGCAACAACTGCTCCAGCTCGGCCGGAACGGCGGGACGGTGGCGCGTCGGCGGCTCGGGCTCGGCGGTGCGGATGCGCTCGGCCAGTTCCTCCCCCTCGCCCTCGAACGGCGGCCGCCCGCACAACATCTCATAACAGACCGCAGCCAGCGCATACAGATCGGCGGCAGGCCCGCCCGGCCCGTCAAGCTGCTCAGGCGCGCGGTACGGCGTCACCGGCCCCGGATCCGCCCCCTGAATCCCGAACCCGACCACCTTGAGCACCCCGCTGCCCGCCCGGCGGAAGGAGTCCGGGTCGATCTGCCCGTGCACCACCCCCGCCCGATGCGCCGCGTCAAGCCCGCCCGCCGCCTGTCCGAACAGGTCGCACGCCTCGACGACCCCCAGCGGCCCGTGCGCGACACGCTCCTCGCCGAGGCTCGCCCCCGTCAAAAACTCCATCACCAGGTACGGCACGCCGTTATGGCCACCGATGTCCAGAACCATGGCCACATGAGGATGCACGACCTTGGCCACGGTCTGGGCATGTTTGTGCGCCAGCTCGCTGGAGCCCGCGGTGAGCATCTTGACCGCCACGGTCCAGTCGGCGTTCTCGTCGTGCGCCCGCCACACCTCACCGGCCTGCCCTCGGCCGATGAGCTCGTCCAGCCGGTAGCGGCCCGCGACCAGCGTCTCCTCGGACATATCCCCGCCAATGCACTCAAGGTTGGCAATTTGCCCCCAACCTTAGGGGCTCACCCGCCCTCAAGCCCCCGAACTCCACCACCTGACCCCAGGCCCACGAAGATCACCCACCCACGCAAACCGCCGCGCCCACACCCACGCCACGACCTCCTCCTCCCCACACCGCTCAGCCCGCCACGTCTCCACCACGCGAGTCATCGTGCCCCCGCCCACGCACACCACCGCATCCCCCGCCCAGGCGAGCCGCCGCATCCCCCGCCCACGCATATCGCCACGCCCCACCGCCGGCTGTCCGCCAGACCTCCGCGTCAGGCTGCCGCCGGGCAAGGGCCCGGATGCGGGCCACCCGAGCCGAAGCCGGGCGTGCCTGTCCGCGTGTCCCGCCAAGCCGATGCGGAATGCCGAGCGGGCGGGGCCGACGGGTGGGCGAGGTCGGGCGGAGCGGGTTAAGCAGGCGAAGGGGCGAGTGGGCGAAGGGGCGGGTGGGGCGGGTGGGGCGGGCAGGCAGGGCGGGGCGGGCAGGCAGGCAGGGCGGGGCGGGCAGGCAGGGCGGGGCGGGCAGGGCGGGGCGGGTGGCGGGTGGCGGGTGGTGGGTGGTGGGTGGTGGGTGGTGAGTGGGGCTAGCGGAGGAAGGCGGCGGGGACGCCCGCGTCGACCGGGATGTGCAGGCCCGTCGTGAGGTTCAGGTCGCCGGCGGTCAGGGCGAACACCGCGGCCGCCACGTGCTCCGGCAGGACCTCGCGCTTCAGCAACGTGCGCTGGGCGTAGAACTCGCCGAGCCGCTCCTCCGGCACCCCGTAGACGGCCGCGCGGTTGGCGCCCCACCCGGAGGCGAAGATGCCGGAGCCACGGACGACGCCGTCCGGGTTGACGCCATTGACACGGATACCGTGTTCGCCCAGTTCCGCGGCGAGCAGGCGGACCTGGTGGGCCTGGTCGGCCTTGGCGGCGCCGTACGCGACGTTGTTCGGACCGGCGAAGATCGAGTTCTTGGAGGAGATGTAGATGACGTCTCCCCCCATGCCCTGCTTTATCAGGACTCGGGCGGCTTCGCGGGAGACCAGGAACGAGCCCTTCGCCATGACGTCGTGCTGGATGTCCCAGTCGTCCGCCGTGGTCTCCAGCAGGGGGCGCGACAGGGACAGTCCCGCGTTGTTGACGACCAGGTCGAGGCCGCCGAAGGCCAGCACGGCCCGCCGTACCATGTCCTGGACCTGCGCTTCGTCGGTCACGTCCGCGCGGACCGCGACCGCCGCGTCCGCCGTGCCGATCCGCGCGGCCACCTTCTCGGCGGCGGCGAGGTCGCGGTCGGCGACCACCACGAGGGCCCCCTCGGCGGCCAGGCGGCGCGCGGTCGCCGCGCCGATGCCCGAACCGCCGCCGGTGACCAGCGCGATCCGGGTGGCCAGCGGCTTGGGCGGCGGCAGGCGGCGGAGCTTGGCCTCCTCCAGGTCCCAGTACTCGATGCGGAACTTCTCGCTCTCCTCGATCGGCGCATAGGCGGACAACGCCTCGGCGCCGCGCATGACGTTGATCGCGTTGAGATAGAACTCGCCGGCGACGCGCGCGGTCTGCTTGTCCTTGCCGAAGGAGAACATGCCGACGCCGGGTACCAGCACGATCGCGGGGTCGGCGCCGCGCATCGGGGGTGATTCCGGTACGGCATTGCGGGCGTAATACGCGGCGTAATCGGCGCGGTAGGCGGCGTGGAGATGCCTGATGCGTTCCTCTTCGGGGTCCGGGGGCAGGACGAGCGGGGCGATCTTGGTGCGCAGGAAGTGGTCGGGGCAGGAGGTGCCGAGCGCGGCCAGGCGGGGGTGTTCGGCGCGGGCGAGGAAGTCGAGGACCTCGGGGGTGGCGGTGTAGTGGCCGACCATGGGCGCGTCGGTCGAGGCCAGGCCGCGCAGCAGGGGGAAGAGCCGGGCCGCGTTGGCCAGCCGTACCTCTTCGCCGGGGGTCTCGTGGACGATCGGGCCGAAGGGGTCGGGGCGGCCGTGGGCGGCGATGTACTGCTCGGCGGTGCGGATGATCTCCAGCGAGTTGGCGCGGCACTCCTCCGAGGTGGCGCCCCAGGCGGTGATGCCGTGGCCGCCGAGGATGACGCCGATGGCCCGCGGGTTCGCGGCCTGGATGGCGGCGATGTCCAGGCCGAGCTGGAAGCCGGGACGGCGCCAGGGCACCCACACCACGCGGCCGGCGAAGATCCGCTCGGTCAGGGCGGGGCCGTCCTGGGCGGTGGCGATCGCGATGCCGGCGTCGGGGTGCAGGTGGTCGACGTGCGCCGCCTCGACCAGGGCGTGCATCGCGGTGTCGATGGACGGCGCGGCGCCGCCCTTGCCGTGCAGGCAGTAGTCGAACGCCGCCACCATCTCGTCTTCGCGTTCAACGCCCGGGTAGATCGTTTTAAGCGCGCGTACGCGGTCGAGCCGCAGGACGGCCAGGCCGCTCTCCTTCAGCGTGCCCAGGTCGCCGCCGGAGCCCTTGACCCACATCAGATCGACGTCCTGGCCGGTGACGGGGTCGTGGCCGGCGGCCTTGACGGAGGCGTTGCCGCCCGCGTAGTTGGTGTTGCGGGGGTCGCCGCCCAGGGCGTGGGCGCGGTCGAGCAGTTCCCTGACCTGCGCGGGCGTGTCGTGGCGCGTGCTGCTCGTGCTGGCCATCAGGCTCCCCAACCCGCCTGGGCGCCGCCGACGCGGGTGGCGCTGATTTCCTGGAAATATCCGGACTTGGCGTAGGCGGCCATGGGGTCCGGGTCGAGGCCCGTCTCCTGGCGGAGGTCGGCCAGCAGGGGGCGTACGTCGGTGTTGTAGGCGTCCATGAGGACGGCGTTGGCGCCGAGGACGTCGCCCGCGGCCTGCGCGGATTTGAGGGCGTTTTTGTCGACGAGGAGGGCCTTCGCGGTGGCCTCCTGGACGTTCATCACCGAGCGGATCTGGCCGGGGATCTTGGGCTCGAGGTTGTGGCACTGGTCGAGCATGAACGCGATCCCGGGCTCCTCCGCCACCTCGTACATGATCCGGAACAGCTGGAACGGGTCGGCCGCCCCCACCATCAGGTCGTCGTCGGCGTAGAAGCGCGAGTTGAAGTCGAAGCCGCCGAGCTTGCCCTCCCTGAGCAGGAAGGCCACGATGAACTCGATGTTGGTGCCGGGCGCGTGGTGGCCGGTGTCCACGACGACCTGCGCCTTCGGGCCCAGCCTGAGGCAGTGGGCGTAGGCGGTGCCCCAGTCGGGCACGTCGGTCGTGTAGAAGGCGGGCTCGAACAGCTTGTACTCCAGCAGGAACCGCTGCCCCTCCCCCAGCCGGGCGTAAACCGATTCAAGAGCCTCGGCCAGGCGGTCCTGGCGGGCGCGGATGTCGTCCTGGCCCGGGTAGTTGGTGCCGTCGGAGAACCAGAGCTTGAGCGTGTCCGACCCGGTGGCGTCCATGATGTCGACGCATTCCAGCAGGTGGTCCAGGGCCTTGCGGCGGACGCGCGGGTCGGGGTTGGTGACGCTGCCCAGCTTGTAGTCGTCGTCCTGGAAGACGTTGGCGTTGATCGCCCCGATGCTCAGACCGAGGCCCTCCGCGTGGCGGCGCAGGCCGGCGTAGTCGTCCACCTTGTCCCAGGGGATGTGCAGGGCGACGCTCGGGGCGATCCCGGTGAAGCGGTGCACCTGGGCGGCGTCGGCCAGCTTCTCGAAGGGGTCGCGGGGGACGCCGGGCTGGGCGAAGACCTTGAAGCGGGTGCCCGAGTTCCCGTACGCCCACGAGGGGGTCTCGATCCGTTGCTCCCTGAGCCGCGCTCTGATGTCCATGAGGGCAATCCTTTGAATCGTTTTAACAACGTGTGCGACGCTAGACAGCGATCTCGCTCCCGTCAATTGCCGTTTCTCGGTTGTTACGTTTTAATCAGGTCCTGTGGTGAACATCAAGGAGGTCGCCGAACTGGCCGGAGTCAGCCCCGGCACGGTCTCGAACGTCCTGAACCGCCCGGAGAAAGTCTCCCCCACGACCCGCCGGCGGGTGGAGGCGGCCATCGAGGACCTCGGCTTCGTCCGGCACGCCTCGGCCTCGACGCTGCGCGCGGGCTACAGCCGGACCATCGGCCTGTCGGTGATCGACATCGGCAACCCGTTCTTCACCGACGTGGCCGCCGGCGTGGAGGAGACCGCCAGTGCCCTGGGGTACGCGGTCATCCTGGGCAACTCGGCGGGCTCGCGTACCAAAGAGGAACGCAACCTGCGCGTCCTGGCCGAGCAGCGGGTCCGCGGCGTGCTCATCACCCCGTCCGACGAGGACCCCGCGCGCCTGGACCGCCTGCGCGCCCACAACATCAACGTCGTCCTCGTCGACCACCCGCCCCACCGCGCCGACCAGTGCTCGGTGGCGGTGAACGACGTGGTCGGCAGCAAGCTGGCCGTGGAGCATCTCCTGGCCGGCGGCGCGACCTCCGTCGCCTACGTCAGCGGCCCCCTGACCATCCGCCAGTGCCAGGATCGTTTCGAGGGCGCCTCCCGGACGTTCCCCGGCACCCTGCGCCTGATCCAGATGCCCGCCATGACCGCCCGCGCCGGAGAAAGAGCCGCCCAACTGCTGCTGGACTCCGGCATTCCGGACGCCGTCTTCTGCGCCAACGACCTGCTGGCACTGGGCGTCCTGCGCGGCCTCACGCAACTCGGCGTCCGCATCCCGGACGACGTGGCCCTGATGGGCTACGACGACATCGACTTCGCGTCGGCCTCGGCCGTCTCCCTGACCTCCATCCGCCAGCCGACCTACCAGTTGGGCAAGGTCGCCACGGAACTGCTGCTCGACGAGTGCGACCGCCCCGGCGCCCACGCCCACCAGCAGATCGTCTTCCAGCCCGAACTGGTCGTGAGGGAGTCCACCCGATGACCCGCTTCGCCGCCATCGACCTCGGCGCGTCCAGCGGCCGCGTCATCGTCAGCGACGAGTCCCTGACGTTGACCGAGGTCCACCGCTTCCCCAACGGCGCCACCCTGCGCGAGGGCGCCCTGCGCTGGGACATCCACCGCATTTTCCACGAGATCCTGTACGGCCTGGCCAAAGCGGGACCGGTCGACTCGATCGGCATCGACTCGTGGGGCGTCGACTACGGTCTCCTGGGCTACGACGGCACCTTGCTCCGGGACCCGGTGAGCTACCGCGACAGCCGTACCGAAAAAGTGGTGTCCCCCACCATCGACCGCCTGGGCGCCGGAGCTCTCTACGCGGCCACCGGCATCCAGCCCCACCCCATCAACACCGTCTTCCAGCTACTGGCCGACGACCTGACCGGCGCCGCGACCATACTCCTGATTCCCGACCTGATCGCGTACTGGCTGACCGGCGAGATCGGCGCGGAGGTCACCAACGCCTCGACCACCGGCCTCCTGGACATCCACACCCGGACCTGGTCGGACGACCTGGCGGGCAAAGCGGGCATCCCCACCCACCTCTTCCCGCCGATCCGCCACCCCGGCGCCCCCATCGGCGTCATGACCCCCGCCCACGCGCCCGCGTCGTGCTGCCGGGACGCCTTCCCGGACTGGTCGGCCCCGGTCGTGACAGTGGCCTCCCACGACACCGCCTCCGCCGTGATCGCCGTCCCGGCCACCACGGACGCCTTCGCCTACATCTCCTGCGGTACGTGGTCGCTGGTGGGCGTGGAGCTTTCTTCTCCGGTGCTGTCAGAGGCCAGCCGTACCGGAAATTTCACGAACGAGACCGGCCTGGACGGCACCACCCGCTACCTCCGCAACGTCATGGGCCTGTGGCTCCTCCAGGAATGCCTGACCACCTGGGGCACACCCGACCTCCCCACCTTGCTGCGGTCAGCCGAGGAAGCCGAACCTTTCCGCTCCCTGATCGACGCCGCCGACCCCGCCTTTCTGGCCCCCGGCGACATGCCCACCCGCATAGCCGAAGCCTGCCGAGCAGCCGGCCAGCCAGCCCCGAGAACGCGCGCCGAGACAGTCCGCTGCATCCTGGAAAGCCTGGCCCTGGCCCACAGAAACGCGGTGGCCGACGCGACAACCTTGTCCGGTCACCCGGTGGAGGTCATCCATTTGCTGGGCGGCGGCTCCCGCAACCGCCTCCTGTGCCGGCTAACCGCCGAAGCCTGCGACCTCCCCGTGGTGGCCGGCCCCGTAGAGGCCACCGCCCTGGGCAACATCCTCGTCCAGGCCCGAACAGCCGGAATGGTCGGCAGCTTCCGCGAAATCCGCACGCTGGCGCGTGACCTTCACAGCGAACCGCATCCCGCCGCAAAGACTTCTGCCGCTCCGCCGGGGCACACCTAAGTCTTTCAGCACGCGAAAGGGCGAGAGGCCGGGAGCCTCTCGCCCTTTCGCGATTGTGCGGTTATGCCAGCGCCGGTTCCCTGGCGGGGGACTTGGCCGCGGGGGCGTCGTTGTCGAGGGGCTGGGGTGGGGCGTTGAAGACGGCCTCGTCGAGGCGGCCCTCCGAGCGGGCGACCAGGACGGGGACCACTGCCTGGCCCGCGACGTTGGTGGCGGTGCGGATCATGTCCAGGATGGGGTCGATGGCGAGGAGGAGGCCGACACCTTCCAGGGGCAGGCCCAGGGTGCTCAGGGTCAGGGTGAGCATGACGATGGCGCCGGTCAGGCCGGCCGTCGCTGCCGAGCCCACGACCGAGACGAACGCGATCAGCAGGTAGTCGCCCACGCCCAGCGGGACGTTGAAGACCTGGGCCACGAAGATGGCGGCCAGCGCGGGGTAGACCGAGGCGCAGCCGTCCATCTTGGTGGTGGCGCCGAACGGCACGGCGAAGGAGGCGTAGTCGCGGTCGACGCCGTTGCGCTCCACCGTCACGCGCTGGGTCAGGGGCAGGGTGCCGACGGAGGAGCGGGAGACGAAGGCGAGCTCGATGGCGGGCCAGGCGTTGCGGTAGAACTTCAGCGGGTTGACCTTGCCGAAGACGGCCAGCAGCGTCGGGTAGATCGCCAGCAGGACGATGAAGCAGCCGATGTAGACGCCGGCCGAGAACTTGGCCAGCGGCGCCAGCAGGTCCCAGCCGTAGGTGGCCACGGCCTTGCCGATCAGGCCCGCGGTGCCGATGGGGGCCAGGCGGATGACCCACCACAGGGCCTTCTGGACGAGTTCGAGGACCGAGCGGCTGAGGTTCAGGAACGGCTCGGCCTTGTCGCCGATCGCCAGGGCCGCGGCGCCGAGGACGACACCGAGGAAGACGATCTGGAGGACGTTGAGCTCGGTGAAGGCGGTGACGATGTTCGTGGGGATGATGCCGGTCACGAAGTCGAGCCAGGTCCCGGCGCCCTCGGTGTCGACGGGCTTGGCGGTGCTGGTGTCGAGGGTGACGCCCTGGCCGGGGTTGATGATGAGACCGAGGCCGATGGCGAAGGCGACCGAGATGAAGGCGGTCGCCAGGAACCAGAACAGGGTCTTCGAGGCCAACCTGGCGGCGCCGTTGACGTTGCGGAGGTTGGCGACGCTGACCAGCACCGCGGTGAACACCAGCGGCGGGACGGCCAGCTTCAGCAGCTGGACGAAGATCTTGCCGACTTGGGTCAGGGTCTCTGCCAGCCAGGAGACGTCCCAAATCTTGGCGACGAATCCGAGGGCTATGCCGGCCACGAGGCCGGCGAGCAGTTGCAGGGAAAAGCTGAATCTCTTCACGAGAGGAAGGCTCCGGAGATGACGGCATGCCAAAGGCGCACCGGAAAGGAGAAAAGGGGTGAGTGGCGATCTAGCGCGTCATGGCGCGATCAGCGACAGCTCGTCCCCGTCACGCGGCACAGGTCGATGTGCAGCCGCTCAACGAGCCACACGATGACTACCGAAAACCTCACGAACCGTCACAACACCACTCTTATCTCTGGCTATTCCCGTCGTCCTGTGTGATCTAGATCACTATCCTTTACGGCTCCGCCCACGAACCACCGCCCACCGCCCCCAGCGCGCCGCCGCAGCCGATGCTCCCCACCGCACTCCGGCGGGGCGCCGCGACAGCCATCCGCCGGCCGGCCGCCGTGGCCCACGCCGGGCACCGCACCGGGTGCGCCGAACCCCGCCGTACCCCTTCCGCCCGCGCGGCGCACAAAACCCCGGCAACCCCCTCAGACCCGGACAACCCACGACCAAGACAGCCCCAGCCTCCGGAACCCAACCCGTGACCAGGGGGCCGGGTGGCCGAGGGCCGGGTGGCCAAGGGCCGGCGAGCCAGGGGGCAGCGGGCCAGGGGCCGAAGCCGGGGTCGAGGCCGGGCCGGGGTCGAGGCCGGGCCGGGGGGTTGGACCGGTGGCGGAGGGAGGGAGAGGCCGGTGGTGGAGAGAACGGAAGCGGCAGGTCCGGAGCAGGCCGGACCCCGGGCGGACGGCGACCGGGGTGAAGGCGGGCGGACCAGGGTGCCGAGGTGGAGGCGGGTGGTGGAGCGGGGTCCGGGGTAGGCCGGACCCCGGGCGGACGGGCGACCGGGGTGGAGGCGGGCGGACCAGGGTGCCGGGGTGGAAGTGTGCCGGGCGGTTAGGCGGTCAGTTCTTTCATCTTTTCCACGAGGCGCAGGCGCTCCTCGTGGGTGTTGGCGAGGGGCGTCACGTTCAGCGTCGTCACACCCGACTCACGCAGAGCCTGGATCCGGTCCCGGACGAAGCCCTCCGATCCGATCAGCGACATCTTCTCCAGCAACTCCTGCGGCACCAAAGCCGCCGCCTCCTGCTTCTTCCCCTCCAGGTACAGGTCCTGGATCTGCTCGGCCTCCTTCTCGTAGCCGTAGCGCCGGGCGAGCTCGTTGTAGAAGTTGCGCCCCTTGGCGCCCATCCCGCCGATGTACAGGGCCGCCATGCCACGCCCCAGCTCCAGCAACCCCTGCACGTCGTCGCCGATCGCCAGGGCGGCCTGCGCGATCGTGTCCAAGGAGCCGAGGGCCGGGTCGCGGCGGGCGGCTCCGGCGGCCAGTGACGGGCCCCAGACCTCGGCCGCCTTCTCCGGTACGTAGAAGATCGGCTCCCAGCCTTCGGCGACCTCGGCGGTCAGCTCGACGTTCTTGGGGCCGATGGCGGCGACCACGATCGGGATGCGCGGCCGTACCGGATGATTGATGATCTTCAGGGCTTTGCCGAGTCCGGTGCCCTGCTCGGGCGGGAGCGGGAGGGTGTAGTGGTTGCCGGAGTAGGTGAGCTTCTCGCGGCGCCACACCTGGCGGCAGATGTCGATGACCTCGCGGGTACGGCCCAGCGGCGCCGTATAGGGCACGCCGTGGAAGCCCTCGATCACCTGCGGGCCCGAGGCGCCGAGGCCCAGGGTGAAGCGGCCGTCGGAGACGTAGTCGAGCCCGGCGGCGGTCATCGCGAGCAGGGTCGGGGTGCGGGAGTAGATCGGCAGGATGCCGGAGGCGATCTCGAGGCGGTCGGTCTTGGCGGCGATGTAGCCCATCTGGCTGACCGCGTCGAAGCTGTAGGCCTCGGCCACGAAGACGATGTCGAGCCCGGCCCGCTCGTAGTCGGCCAGTTCGGCGACCGTCTCCTTGAAGCCGCCTGAATAGTTGAGCGCCATACCGATCCGCATGCCGGGCTCCCTCGAACCGAGTAGTAACCGAACTATATTCGGCACCAGGTTAGCCTGTCCGCATCCCGAGCCCGCACCGGCTAGCCTGGGACGGGTGCTGAGTCGGGTCGTCATCGTCGTGTCCGCCCTGGTCGCCGTGGCCTTGGCGGGTCATCAGCTCTTTCCGGCCATGGGTGGATTCACACCCATCTGGGAGAGCATGCTGCCCTGGGTGGGGCTCACGGTGCCCATGCTTCTGCTCGGCGCGGCGCTGTCACGCTCGAAGGGCGCCGCGGTCGCGGCCCTGGTGCCCGGCCTGGTGTGGGCGCTGATGTTCGGCTCGACCATGCTGCAGTCGCCGCCTGGCGGCGCCAGCGACCTCAAGGTGGCCACGGTCAACGTCGGCGTCACCAACAGCGCCTCAGGCGAGGCCATGCGCAAGATCGCCGAAGGGCTCGACCTGGTCGCGGCCCAGGAACTCACCCCGGGCGGACCGGCCGCCAAGCAGCTCGACCGGATGTTCCCGCACAAGTACCCCGTCGGCACGGTCGGGCTGTGGAGCCGCTACCCGCTGAGCAAGCAGCAGAAGCTCGACGTCGGCATGGGCTGGCCCAGGGCGCTGCGGGCGGTGGCCGACACGCCGAAGGGCAAGGTCACCGTGTACGTGATGCACCTGGCCTCGGCCCGCCCCGGGCACACCGCCTTCCGCGACAAGTCGCTGGCCCACGCGCGCTCGCTGGTCGACAAGGACTCCAGCAAGCGCATCCTGCTCATGGGCGACCTCAACACCGCCACCACCGACCGCGGCATGTCCGGGCTGACGCCGCCGCTGCGGGACGCGCAGCGCGAGGCGGGCGACGGGTTCGGGTTCACCTGGCCGTCGTCGTTCCCGATCACCCGGCCCGACCACATCCTGTACAAGGGCATGACCGCGACCAAGGCGGGCGTCGCCCCGGCCGTCGGCAGCGACCACCGCGCCGCACTCGCATCTCTACGAATGAGCTAGAGGCCTTTCAGAAGCTCCAGGTCCTCGGGCGTGTCGATGTCGGCCGGGCTGCCCAGCCCGTCGCACGGCACGTCGGTGATCAGTTCCGGATACGCCTTCAGGAACGGCCTGGCCCCCACGTCCCCCACGGCCAGCCCGGCCACCTCGGCGAAGTGGTCCCGGCCGAACAGCACCGGGTTGCGCCGGGCGCCGCCGTACGTGGCGACGGCCACCTCACCCCCGCTGGCGATCAGCGCCGCCACCGCGGCGGGCGACACGAACGGCTGGTCCACCAGCGCCACCACGACGGCGGCGGCGTCCGGCGGCAGCGCGGCCAGCCCGACGCGCAGCGAGGAGCCCATCCCGGTGCGCCAGTCGGGGTTGCGCACGACGACGGCGCCGCGCACGGGCACGGTCGCCGCCCCGAGCACCACGACGACGGGATGGCAGCCGCCGGTCTCCAGCAGCCGCACCCCGCGATCGACCAGCCGCTCGCCCTCGTACTCCACGAGCGCCTTGGGCGTGCCCAGCCGCGCTCCGCGCCCGGCCGCGAGCAGCAGCCCCGCCACGCTAGATCGCTTCATCCCGCTTTTCTGCCCATCCGTGAATGCGTCCACGCGTCTCGCTCAGCGGCCGTCCGGAACCGCCCCACCGCAGCTGGATGAGCTCGGCGGCGATGGACACCGCCGTCTCCTCGGGGGTGCGGGCGCCCAGGTCGAGGCCGATGGGCGAGCGCAGCCGTCCCAGCTCGGCGTCGGTGAGCCCGGCCTCGCGCAGCCGTTCCAGCCGGTCCGCGTGGGTACGGCGCGAGCCCATCGCGCCCACGTAGTCGGCGTCGGTGCGCAGTGCCAGCTCCAGCAGCGGCACGTCGAACTTGGGGTCGTGGGTGAGCACGGCGATGACCGTGCGCTCGTCCACCTTCTGCGTGGCCAGGTAGTCGTGCGGCCACTTGACCACGACCTCGTCGGCCTCGGGGAAGCGCTTGGGGGTGGCGAAGACCGGGCGGGCGTCGCAGACGGTGACGTGGTAGCCGAGGAACTTGCCGACCCGGGCGACGGCGGCGGCGAAGTCGATGGCGCCGAAGACCAGCATGCGCGGCGGCGGCGCGAAGGAGTGCACGAACACCGCCAGGTCGTCCAGGCGGCGCTCGCCGTGGCCGCCGTAGTGGCGGATGCCGGTCAGGCCCTGGGCGAGCATGCCGCGGGCGTCGTCGTCGACGGCCTGGTCGAGGCGGTCGAGGCCGAGGGTGCCCGCGGTGCGCTCGGGCCAGATCACCCTTCTCGCGCCCATCCGGCCAGGGCCGCCGACGATGGTGGCGACGGCCACGGGTTCGTGGGCGCGGACCGAGGCGTAGATGTCGCCGAGCTCGGGGAAGGTCTCGATGGAGACCGGCTCGACGAGGATGTCGATGATGCCGCCGCAGGTGAGCCCGACCGCGAAGGCGTCGTCGTCGCTCACGCCGTACCGCCGCAGGACGGGGACCTCGGTCTCGGCGGCCAGTTCGAACACCGCGCCCTCGACGCAGCCGCCGGAGACGCTGCCGACGACCTCGTCCCCGCGCACGGCCATCGAGGCGCCGGGCGGCCGGGGCGCGCTGCTGAACGTGCTCACCACGGTCGCCAGCCCGAACCTCAGCCCGGAGCGCCACCACCGCATGATCTCCGGGAGCACCTCACGCATGGCCGAGCCTTTCGCTGAGCGCCTCGAACGCGGCCAGGCTGTGCCCGGCCACGAGGTCGTCGATGTACGGCAACGCCGCCCGCATCCCACCGGTGAGCGGCTCGTAACCCTCATACCCCTTGTGCGGGTTCACCCAGATCACCCGGTACGCCTGCCGGGCGAGCCTGGCCATCTGGGCGCCGAGCAGCGCCGGGTCGCCGCGTTCCCAGCCGTCCGAGGCGAGGACCACGATCGCGCCGCGCGCGTCATGATTTTTCAGGAAACTCCGGAGCTCCTCCCCCAGCCGGGTGCCCCCGCTCCAGTCCGGTATCACCCGCGACGCCGCGTTCAGCGCGGTGCCCGGATCGCGGTGGCGCAACTCGGCGGTGACGTGCGTCAGCCGCGTCCCGATCGAGAACACCCTGGTCGCCCTGGGTTCGCTGCGCACCAGCGCGTGCGCGTACCGCAGCAGCGTCTCCGCGTACGGCGACATCGACCCGCTCACGTCGACCAGCAGCACCACCTCGCGCGGGCGCGTGGCGTGCGTCTTCCTGCGCAGCCGCGCCACCTCGCCCTTGCGCAGCGCCTCGCGGATCGTCCGCCGCGGGTCGAGGACGCCGCGGTGGGCGGGCTGGTGGCGCCGCGAGCGCCGCATCGCCAGCATCCGGTGCACTTCGCCGCGTTCCGCCTCGGTCATCCTGGCCACGTCGCGGTGGCGCAGGATCTCGGTGCGGCTGGCCGTGCCGGGCGCCGCGTCCGCGTCCTCCTGCTCGCCGTCCTCGCCCGCCTCGCCCACCGCCACGTGCCGCGTGACGACCTTGTCCGCGGTACGGCCGGCCGCCCGCAGACCGCCGAAGTAGGCGGCGAAGCAGCGGTCGTACCGGGGCAGGTCGTCCGGCGCCGCGCACAGCGTCAGCCGCCCGGCCCAGTACACGCGCGCCGGGTCGCCGACGTCGAGGTGGTCCAGCGCCAGCAGCAGGTTGCGGGTGCGCTCGTGGTCGGCCGCGACCCCCGCCGCCCGCAGCGTCCTGGCGAACCCGGTCATGGTCGCGGCCAGCTCATCCATGGCGCAGCAGCCCGTTCGCGAGCACCGCCTCGACGTCCTCCCGGTACTTCAGCGCCGCGCCCAGCGTGGCCGCCGCCAGCCCCGGGTCGAGCTCGCGCGCGCCGAGCGTCAGCAGCGCCTCGGTCCAGTCGAGGGTCTCGGCCACGCCGGGCGGCTTGATCAGCTCGGCCGCCCGCAGCCGCTCCGCCGCCCCCGCCACCTGTACGGCCAGCGTCTGCGTGCACGAGGGCAGTCTGCGCAGCAGGATCGCCACCTCACGGTCGAACCCCGGGTGCTCCAGCCAGTGGTACAGGCAGCGCCGCTTCAGCGCGTCGTGCACCTCCCGCGTCCGGTTGGAGGTGACGACCACGACCGGCGGCGTGGCCGCCTTGATCGTGCCCAGCTCGGGAATGGAGATCGTGAAGTCGGACAGCACCTCCAGCAGGAACGCCTCGAACTCGTCGTCGGCCCGGTCGATCTCGTCCACCAGCAGCACGCTGGGCTGCGTCTCGACCGCCTTCAGCAAGGGCCGGGCGATGAGGAAGCGCCGGTCGTAGATCTCGCTCTCCAGCCGGGCCACGTCGGTGACCCCGGCCGCCTCGGCGGCCTTGAGGTGGAGGAGCTGGCGGGCGAAGTCCCAGTCGTAGAGGGCCTGGGCGGCGTCGAGGCCCTCGTAGCACTGCAGCCTGATGAGCGGCGCCTTGAGCAGATCGGCCAGGGTCTTGGCCAGCTCGGTCTTGCCGACCCCCGCCTCCCCTTCCAAGAACAGCGGCCGGCCCATCCGCAGCGCCAGGAACGCCGCCGTCGCCAGTCCTTCGTCGGCCAGGTAGGAGTACCGGTCGAGCAGCTCGATCAGCTTTTCCGGTGACTCGATGTCCGCCGCTCTGATGGTCCGCCTCAGCACCCCTTCAGGCTACGCCGACATTCAGAGGATCGTTCGGTAGTGCGTCGTCACGCGGCCCTCGTCGAGCACGTGGAAGGCCAGGGACGGTGGCTGGTCGAGGTCCACCACGCCCTTGGGCAGCTCCCAGGGGAGCCGGAGCGTCGAGACGACACCGGGCGCCACGAGCAGGGGCCGGCCCGCGAACGTGGTGGCCGCCGGGGTGTGGGCGTGCCCGGCCAGCAGGGCGGCCACGTGGGGGTGGCGCTCCAGGAGGTCGGCCAGGCGCCGCTCGCCGTACTGCCTGATGCCGTCGACGAACGGCACGTGCAGCAGCGCGGGAGGGTGATGGAAGGCGACCAGCGCCGTCCGCTCCCCCGCCCTGGCCAGGACCTGGTCCAGCCACAGGAGCGTCTCGTCCTCCAGCAGCCCCTCGTCCTTGCCCGGCACCGAGGAGTCGCACGCCGCCACGACGAAGCCGGAGCCGTGGTGCACCTGGTTGACCGGGCCTGGGGCGGCCTCGCCGCCGAGCAGGTGCGCGCGGAAGGCGGCGCGGTCGTCGTGGTTGCCGGGGCAGACCAGGACGGGGTGCCGGGAGTCCAGCAGCTCACGGGCCCGCGCGTACTCCTCCGGCAGGCCGTGGTCGGCGATGTCACCGGTGACCAGGACGAGGTCGAGGTCGTACGGGAGGTCGTTCAGGTAGTCCATGACGGCGCGGGTGCGGTCGGAGCTGCGCGGATCGGCGTCGAGGTGAATGTCGCTGAGATGCGCGATCACGTTCATGTCCGTGCAGCGTAGCCCCGGGGTGGTCACCGGCAAAGGTCCACCTCACCCCCGAACCGCCAGGCCACTTCAGTCTTCGCCGGCTTCGCCCCGGGTGCGGATGAGGGCCTTGAGCTCGGCCGTGGCCTGTTTGGCGCGGGCCTTCTCCGAGCCCTGGATGCCCATGGCGCCGACGGTGCGGCCGTCAGAGAAGTCGATCTTGGGCCAGGGGTCGCCGACCATCAGCGTGACGTCCAGGACCTCGGGCCAGGTGTAGCGGTGGGTGCGCAGGGCGTTGACGAGGGTGATGCCCTCGTCGTCGGCATCCACGCGGACGCGGCCCAGCAGATGCAGGATGTACGCCACCGCGCAGCCGAACAGCACGATGGCGATCCGGTCGGCCAGCTGGAACGGCTCGGCGATGAACAGGGCCATCAGCACGGCGCCGATGAGGATGACCACGGCGAAGCCGTACGGGACGATTCTGCCGCGGCGCGGCCGGAAGGTCACGGGCAGCGGCGGCGGGCTGACTGGCTCGGGCACGCAGGAAACTTACCGCACGTCGGGGTCGGTCCGGCGAGCGGACGGCCGCGGCCACCGGCCACACTCCGTGGCAGGCCGCCCGCGACCGCGCCGCCCGCCACCTGGCCGGCGCCCGGCGATCAGACGGTCAGCCCGCGTAGCAGCAGCGCCGTCTCCAGCGCCGCCAGGGCCGACTCGTAACCCTTGTCCTCCTTGGCGCCGGGCCCGCCCGAGCGGTCCTCGGCCTGCTGGAGGTTCTCACAGGTCAGGACGCCGTTGCCGACCGGGGTCTCCTCGTCGAGCGAGATCCTGGTCAGTCCCGCGGTCACCGAGTCGCAGACGTACTCGAAATGGGCGGTCTCACCGCGGATCACCGCCCCGAGCGCCACCACCGCGTCGCATCGCCTGGCCAGCGCCTGCGCCACCACGGGGATCTCCAGCGAACCGGCCACCCTCACCACGGTGGCGCGGGCGCCGCTGTCGTCGCAGGCCTGCACGGCCCTGGCCACCAGCCGGTCGGTGATGCCCGCGTGCCAGCTCGCCGCGACGATCCCGACCTTGAGGCCGGAGGCGTCCACCACGGACGCCCCGGGCCGTCCTTCTCCGCTCATGAGGTCTCCTCCACGAAGTGGCCGAGACGTTCCCGCTTGGCCGTCAGGTACCGCTCGTTGTGCGGGTTCACGGCCACGGGCATGGCCTCGCGGCCCAGCACCTTGATGCCGTAGCCGTCCATGCCCTTGAGCTTGGCCGGGTTGTTGGTCAGCAGCCGGATCGACTTGACCCCCAGGTCGGCCAGCATCTGGCCGGCGTTGGAGAACTCGCGGGCGTCCACCGGCAGCCCCAGCTCCAGGTTGGCGTCGACGGTGTCGCTGCCGTTGTCCTGCAGGCTGTACGCCTTGAGCTTGGCCAGCAGGCCGATGCCACGTCCTTCGTGCCCGCGCAGGTACACGACGACGCCCCTGCCCTCCTCGGCGATGGCGGCCATGGCGTGGTCGAGCTGTACGCCGCAGTCGCAGCGCAGCGAGCCGAACACGTCGCCGGTCAGGCATTCGGAGTGGGCGCGGACCAGGACGTTCTCGCCGTCGCCGAGGTCGCCGAGCACGAGCGCGAGGTGCTCGCCGCCGTCCAGCGAGCTGGAGTAGCCGTACGCGCGCCACGTGCCGTGGCCGTTGGGCAGGCGGGTCTCGGCGACCCGGGTGACCATGCTCTCGGTACGCCGCCGGTGCTCGACGAGCTGCTCGATGGAGATGAGGGCGAGGTCGTGCTCGTCGGCGAAGGCGCGCAGCTCGGGCAGCCTGGCCATGGTGCCGTCGTCGTTGACGATCTCGGCCAGGACGCCCGCCGGTGACAGCCCGGCCAGGCGGGCCAGGTCGACGGCGGCCTCGGTGTGGCCCCTGCGCATCAGGACGCCGCCGTCGTGGTAGCGCAGCGGGAAGATGTGGCCGGGCCGTACCAGCTCATTGGGTTCTGTGGCGGAGTCGGCGAGCGCGCGGATGGTCTTGGCGCGGTCGGCGGCCGAGATGCCGGTGGTGACGCCGTCGCGCGCGTCGACGCTGATGGTGTACGCGGTCCGCATGCGCTCGCGGTTCTGGAACACCATGAGCGGCAGGCCGAGCCGGTCGAGCTCCTTGCCTTCCATGGGCACGCAGATGACGCCGCTGGTGTGGCGGATGGTGAAGGTCAGGAGCTCGGGGGTGGCCTTCGCGGCGGCGAAGATGATGTCGCCCTCGTTCTCGCGGTTCTCGTCGTCGACGACGATGACGGGCCTGCCGTCGCGGATGTCGTTGATGGCCCGTTCGACTTGGTCCAGCATGGTCATGTCGCCACCGCCATGGGCTTGAGCTCGGCGGTTCGTGTGCGGTACTCGCGCAGCCACTTCACGAAGCCGATGAGGACGAGGATGAAGAAGAGTCCGTAGACGGCGCCGGAGACGTAGAGCTGGGAGCGGAACAGCAGCGGCACGCCGACCAGGTCGACGGCCATCCACACGATCCAGAAGTCGACCAGCGCCCGCCCCTGCGCCCAGGTGGCGACGGCCCCGCCGACGAAGATGTACGCGTCGGCGGCCACGAGGAAGAGGCTCTCCGGCCCCGGCGCGTGCACGCCCCACGACAGCGGCAGCTCGAACAGCACCCACGCCCCGTAGAACACCGTGGCGACCAACGCGGTACCGAGCAGCATCGCGGCGATCAGCCCGACGCGCTCCCCCAACCGGGCCGGGCGCACCTCAAGGGCCTGGCCGCCCTGGGTGCCCTGGCGCCACTTCCACCAGCCGTAGACCGCCAGCGCGGCGAACAGGACCTGCTTCAGGGCGTTTCCGGTGACGTGCGCGCTGACCGAGGCGATGAACAGCAGCACCGCCCCCACGAACTGCACCGGCCACGTCCAGATGGACTTGCGCATGGCGAACAGCACGGTCGCCACCGCGAACACGTTGCCGAGCAGATCGGTCCACTTGACCGGCAACCCGAACACATTGATTGAGGCATCTGCCCAGCTCACCGCAGTGCCACCAGCCTTTCCACATACTTGGCGATCACGTCGACCTCCAGGTTCACCAGCTCCCCGGCCACCCGCCGTCCCAGGTTGGTCAGGCGCAGCGTGGTCGGGATGAGGCTCACCCCGAAGCTGTCGTCGTCAACCGTCGTGACCGTGAGACTGATTCCGTCGATCGCGATCGAGCCCTTCTCCGCCACATATCGGGCGAGCTGGGCGGGCAGGCTGAAGCGCAGGTTGTCCCACGCCTCGCCGGGCTCCCTCGACAGCAGTACGGCGGTGCCGTCCACGTGGCCCTGCACGATGTGACCGCCGAGCCGCTGGTCGGCGCGGACCGCGCGCTCCAGGTTGACCGCCGAACCCTCCTTGAGCCCGCCGAGCGAGGTGCGTTCCAGCGACTCCTTCATCACGTCGACGGTGAACACCCCGTCCGCCGACTCCACGACGGTCAGGCAGACGCCGTTGACGGAGATGGAGTCGCCGTGGCGGGCGTCGGAGGTGACGATCGGGCCGCGTACCGACAGCACGGCCGAGTCCCCGCGTGTTTCGAGGGCGACGACCTCGCCCATTTCCTCGATGATTCCGGTGAACATCACTTCTCCTTAGGGGAACCCGGCCGCGCGGTGAGCCGCAGGTCCGGGCCGATCATGGAAACCTCTTCGAAGACGAAGGAGTGGATGCCGGCGATCGTGGACACGCCCGCCTGCCCCAGCGCCGCCCGCCCCGAGCCGAGCAGCGCGGGTGCGACGTAGGCCACGACCCGGTCGACCAGGCCCTGCCTGACGAACGAGCCCGCGAGCGTCGGACCGCCCTCCAGAAAGACACTCAGCACGCCGCGCCGCCGCAGCTCCGCGAGCAGCGCGTGCAGATCCAGCCCGTCCGGCCGGTACGGCAGCCGCGCGAGCTCGGCCGTCAGACCGGTGCGCGTGGTGTCGGCGATGGCCACGAGGGTCGGCGCCGCCCCGTCGAGCACCCGCGCTCCGGCGGGCGTACGGGCTCCCGAATCGACCACCACCCGCAACGGCGGCCGCGCCCGCCGCCGCGCCTCGGCAAGCTGCTCCCGCATCACCCCGTCCAGCCCGCGTCCCAGCCTGCCGTCCAGCCCGTCTCCCAGCTCGCTCGCCGGCCCTCCGTCCGGCCCGTTCTCCAGCCCGTCGTCCGGTACGGCTTTCGCCGGGCGGGCGGTCAGGAGCGGGTCGTCGGCCAGGACGGTGCCGATGCCGGCGATGATCGCGTCGGAGGCGGCCCGCAGCCGGTGGACGTCCTGCCTGGCCTGGGGCGAGGTGATCCACTTGCTGGTGCCGTCCGCGGCGGCCGAACGCCCGTCGAGGGTGGCGGCGAACTTCCACGTGACATGCGGCCTGCCCAGCCGCACCGAGGTCAGCCACGCGGCGTTGACCCGCTCGGCCTCCTCGCCCAGCAGACCGTGCGCGACCTCGACACCGTGGGCGCGCAGCCGTTCGCCGCCGCCGGCCGCGAGCGGGTTGGGGTCGGGGACGGCGTAGACGACCCGGGCGAGACCGGCGGCCAGGAGCGCCTCGGTGCACGGGCCGGTGCTTCCGGTGTGGTCGCAGGGTTCGAGGGTGACGTAGGCGGTGCCGCCACGGGCCCGCTCACCGGCCGAGCGCAGGGCCACGACCTCGGCGTGGGGGCCACCGGCGTAGGCGTGAAAGCCCTCGCCCGCGACCTCACCGTGGGCGTCGAGGATGACGCAGCCGACGACGGGGTTGGGGCTGGTCGTGCCGAGACCGAACGCGGCCAGCTCGACGGCCCGCGCCATGTGCCCGGCATCCCACTCCCCCGCGGCATCCCACGTGCCCGCGCCGTGCCGTTGACCGGAGGCGTGCCGTTCATCTGCGGTGCGTTGTTCACCTGCGGCGTGCCGCTCGGCTGCGGGGCGCCGTTCATCGGAAGGGGGGTCATCCCGGAAGGGTTCGTCCACCCCCGGACCTCCTACTCGCCAGTAGCTCCAAGCCACGGCGAACCCCGGGGGTGCGTGGTGCGCGTACGCCACCACAACGGCGCCCGGCCACGGCCGGACGCCTGCGCGCTTCCTCCCATCCGGACTTTAACCGTCGGTCCCGGAATTTCACCGAGTCAACCGGCCGATGGCATCGGCCGGGTCGCGGACTGTAACCGCCGGTTCGGAATTTCACCGACCCCGGAGCACGCTAGCTCTTCTTTCGCCTATCAGTCTGCCATGCCCGAATCGGCATCTGCGACCGCCCCCATATTCTCAACCAAGCGCTCGCTTGGTCAAGCGGCCATGAGCTTGCGTGCCCGGCGGGCGTCGGGGGCGTAGCGCATCTGGGCGGGCACCAGGCCGAGACCCGCGTGCAACGTCCGCAGCGTGGCGGTGGCCCACAGGTCGCCGACGGGGGTGGCGGGCAGGCCGTACAGGCGGCGCGCCCAGCGGGGCAGGGTGGCGAACGCCAGCAGCGTCAGGGCGGGAAGCACGGGCTTGAGCGGCGCCAGCCGTAGCGGCAATGGCGCGGTCAGCGACTGCAGCAGCGGGTGCCCCGCCTCGGGCACCAGGCGCAGTCCCGGCCGCTCCGCCTCGACGTAGGCGCGCAGTTCGGCGACGCTGCCCGGGGCGTCACCGGGATTCAGGCCGACGACCTCCGCGGCCCGCCGCCATTCCAGGACGAACCGATCGGCATCCTCGGCCGACAGCCGTACACCCGCCCGCCGCGCCACCGACAGGTAGGAGTCCACCTCGCCGACGTGCACCCACATGAGCGCACCGGGCTCGTCCAGCCGGAAGCGCTCACCGGTGTCGGGGTCGTCGGCGCGAAGCATGGAGTGGATCTTCCGCACCCGCTTGCCGGCCCGCTCGACCTCGGCCAGCGTGCCGTAGGTCCGGACCCGGACGAACTCGGTGGTCCGCATGAACCGCGACCATGCCTCGTCGGGGTGCATGAGCGCGGAGTTCTGCAGGACGCCGCGCATCGCCCTCGGGTGCAACCCCTGCATCAGCAGCGCCCGGAACCCGCCCACCAGAAGGATGGGCTCCCCCATCACCCGCCACGTCACCGATTCCGGCCCGAACAGCCCATGGTCCGTCATAAGTAAACAGTTACCCATAACCCCCAACCAGACAAACGTTCCAGTACGCCCCCTGGAGCCAAGGGATCCCACCTCAAGCCCCCGCCACCGGCCCGAAACACGGACCCCGGCGAGCCACTCGGTCTCCCAGGGCCGGAGGGCCGTTCTTCGCGCTGGGGTCAGTGGTCCAGCACGCCGGCACCGGAAGAGCGGGCTTCCGGTGCCGGGGGCGGGTTAGATCGCGCCGCCTGGGCGGGGGACGCTCTCGGCCAGGGCGCGCAGCTCGTCGATGGCGGCGCGTGGGTCGGTGGCCCCGTAGACGGCGCTGCCGGCCACGAACACGTCCGCGCCCGCCTCGGCGCAGCGTTCGATCGTGTCGGCGGCCACCCCTCCGTCCACCTGGATCCAGATCTGCCCCCCGTGGCGGGCCACCAGCTCACGAGCGCGGCGGACCTTGGGGAGCACGACGTCGAGGAAGCGCTGTCCGCCGAAGCCGGGTTCGACCGTCATCAGCAACAGCATGTCGATCTCGCCCAGCAGGTCCTCGTACGGGGTGACGTCGGTGGCGGGGTTGAGGGCGAAACCGGCCCGCGCCCCCAGCGCCCTGATCTGGCGCAGCGTCCGTACCGGCGCCTTGGCCGCCTCCGCGTGGATGGTCACGCTGCCCGCCCCGGCCTCGGCGTAGGCGGGGGCCCAGCGGTCCGGGTCCTCGATCATGAGGTGGCAGTCGATCGGCGTGGACGTGGCCTTGAGCAGCGCTTCGACGACGGGCAGCCCGAGGGTGAGGTTGGGCACGAAGTGGTTGTCCATGACGTCCACGTGGAGCCAGTCGGCGTTGGGCACCGCGGCGGCCTCGTCGGCGAGCCGGGCGAAGTCGGCGGACAGGATGCTGGGCGAGATCTGCACGCTCCGATTCTAGGGAAGCCCCGGACCCGCACCGGGCACCGGCCGTCTCCCGGGAAACCTTCTACGGCACCTTGCGTCCGGCTCCGTCCATCAGGCCCAGCCGGATGAACGTCAGCGGCGCCCCGAGCTGCACCCACAACGTCAGCAGCGCGTACCGGAGATAGCGCAGCACATCGTGCTCCGGCAGCAGTTCCCGCAGCCCGAACCACACCGCCGCCACCACCACCGACCCGAGCGCCCACCGCGCCGCCTTCCGCCCGAGCGTCCCGCGCACCGAGAACCACCCGAGCCGGTACATCACCGACGCCCCCGCCAGCATCCCCAGCACCGACCCGCACATCGCCACCAGCGTGTCGAGCGCGGCGGGATCGACGTCCCCGGCCTGCTGCCACGCCGCGGGCAGCGACCACCCGGCATGAGGCACGTTGGCCAGCGCGGCCGCCCCCAGCGGGAGTACCGAGACCAGCGCCGACGCGGCCAGTTGCCAGCCGAGCGTCAGCCCCCGCCACCACCGTACGGCGGGCGGCTCCAGCTTCACCACCAGCACCAGGACGGCCACGCCCAGCAGCACCCCCGCCACCACGTCGGAGATGAAGTGCACCCCCAGGTAGACCCGGGACAGCCCGATGAGCGCGACCGCCGCCACCGCGCCCCACCACGCCCACGGCCGCCGCACGGCCGCGGCCAGGGCGCCCCACGTGGCCGTGGCGATCTGCGCGTGCCCGGACGGCAGCCCGAACGTCCCCTCCAGCGACAGCGGCCTGACCCGGGCGTCCACCCAGTAGGGACGCGGCGCGTGGAACAGCAGCTTGAGCACCGCGTTGCTGGCCGCCGCGCCCAGCACGACCACGCCCATCCGCAGGCCGAGGCGGGGGCTGACGCACCAGTACAGGACGGGCAGCAGGAACAGGAAGGTCTGCTCGCTGCCGAACAGCGACACCGCCTCCATCACCGGTTCCAGCCAGCCGGGCAGCCCCTGGAGCGCGATGATCGGCCCGAGTTCGGCCCCGCGCAGGCCGTCGAGGATGTCCACGTGGCCGATGGGACCACACCGGCCCAGGGCAAGGACAGGCTTAGAAGGCGAATCGTAACCTAACGCTTGCTTGTTACCGCTTGCGGAGCAGGGCCAGGAACATCGCGTCCATGCCGTGCCGGTGCGGCCAGAACTGCGCGTGCGGGCCGTCGCCGAGATCGGGCACCTCGGTCAGGTACGAGCGCGCGTCCAGCTGCTCGACGTCCTCCCGGCCCCGCAGCACGTCGGAGACCACGATCCCGGTCTCGGCCAGGTGCGGCGAGCAGGTGACGTAGGCGACGACGCCGCCGGGCCGTACCGCGTCGAGGGCGGTGCCCAGAAGGCCGCGCTGCAGCGCGCCGAGACCGGGCACGCCCGCGGGGTCGCGGCGCCACCGAGCCTCGGGACGGCGGCGCAGCGCGCCCAGGCCGGTGCAGGGCGCGTCCAGCATGATCCGGTCGAAGGCGCCGGACCGCCAGGCGGGCTCGGTGCCGTCGGCGGTGATCACCGAGGCCTCGCGGGTGGTCTGCCAGACCAGGCGGGCCCGGTGGTACTGGACGTCGGCGGCCAGCAGGTGCTTGCCGCCGGGGAAGCCCTCGTCGGGGTCGCCGTAGGCGGCGATGGCGTCGAGCAGGCCCGCCTTGCCGCCGGGGCCCGCGCACATGTCGAGCCAGAACTCGTCGCGGCCCTCCACCGGCACCCTGGCCAGGGCGAGGGCGACGAGCTGGCTGGCCTCGTCCTGCACGGCGGCGCGGTACTCGGCCACCGCCGGCACCTGGCCCGGGTCGCCCTCGGGCAGGTAGGCGGCATAGGGCGAGTAGCGGCCGGCCTCGGCGCCGGAGTCCTGCAGTTCGGGCACCGAGCTGCGGCCGGGACGGGCCACGAGCGTGACCAGCGGGCGCACGTTGTCGGCCGCCAGCAGATCGGCCGTCTCCGCGTCGTCGCCGCCGAGCGCGTCGCGGAAGGCGGACACGATCCAGCGCGGGTGGCTGTGGGCGATCGACATGTGGCCGACCGGGTCCTCGGGGGCCACGATCGGGATCCAGTCGTCGAGGGACCTGGCGGCCACCTTGCGCAGGACGGCGTTGGCGAACTTGGAGGCGCCGACGCCGACGCGCAGCCGTACCAGATCGACGGTCGTGCCCACCGCGGCGTGCGGCGGCACGCGCATCTTGAGCAGCTGGTGGGCGCCGAGCCGCAGCGCGTCGCGCACGTCGGGGTCGGGCGCGCGGTCGGTGCAGTACTCGATGATCGCGTCGTAGGTGCCGAGCCCGCGCAGCGTCCCGTAGGCCAGTTCGGTGGCGAGCGCCGCGTCGCGCCCGCCCAGCCGCCGCTCGCGCAGCAGGCGCGGCATCAGCAGGTTGGCGTAGGCGTCCCGCTCGTCGACGGCCCGTAGCACGTCGAAGGCCGCGTTGCGCGGCTCGTCCCGCACCGGCCCCTTCCCGGTACGGCTCCCGCCGCCCCTGCCCCGGCCGTAGCCGCCGTCACCACGACCGCGGCCCCGTGCGCCGCCGTCCCCCCGTGAAGCCGTCACGCGAACTTGTCCCCTTCGCCCAGGCGCGAGCCGCGGGCCCACTCGGCCGCGCTCATCGCCCGTTTGCCCTGCGCCTGCACCTCGGTCAGCTCGACCGGATGGGTGGCGGTGCCGACCAGCACCTCATGCTTGGTTGCCGCGATCACCCCGGGCTCCAGCCGGGCGGCGTCGGGCCGCGGCCGGACCGGGCCGAGCTTGACCCGCTGGCCGCGGAACTCGCTCCACGCGCCGGGGTTGGGCGTGCAGGCGCGCACGAGCCGGTCGATCCGCATGGCGGGCGCCTGCCAGTCGGCTCTGGCGTCGTCCACGTTGATCTTCGGTGCGTAGCTGATGCCGTCGGCGGGCTGGGGCCGGGGCTCCAGGGTGCCGTCCTCGATCCCGTCGAGGGTGGCGGCCAGCAGTCCGGCGCCGGAGATCGACAGGCGCTCCAGCAGCGCTCCGCTGGTGTCGCCGGCGCGGATCTCCTCGGTGACGACGCCGTAGACGGGCCCGGCGTCGAGTTCCTTGACGATCTGGAAGGTGGCCGCGCCGGTGATCTCGTCGCCGTGGAGCACCGAGTGCTGCACGGGGGCGGCGCCGCGCCAGGCGGGCAGCAGCGAGAAGTGCAGGTTGATCCAGCCCCGGCTGGGGACGTCGAGCGCGGACTGCGGCAGCAGCGCCCCGTAGGCGACGACCGGGCAGCAGTCGGGCTCCAGCGCGCGCAGCCGGTCGAGGAACGCGGGGTCGCCGGCCTTGGCCGGGCGCAGCACCTCGATGCCGGCCTCCTCGGCCAGCTCGGCGACGGGCGACGGGTGCACCTTGCGGCCGCGGCCGGTCTGGGCATCGGGGCGGGTGACCACGGCCACGACGTCGTGGCGCGGGGAGTCGATGAGGGCGCGCAGCGAGGGCAGGGCCGTCTCGGGCGTGCCGGCGAAGACCAGGCGCATGATCAGAGGGCCTTCCCGCCGGTGGCGTGCGGGGAGATCTTGACCGCCGGCGGGGTCAGTCCGCTCCACTCGGCCTCGCGGATGGCCTTCATCGCGAGCTTGCGCTGCGCGGAGTCCATCCGGTCGATGAACAGGATGCCGTCGAGGTGGTCGGTCTCGTGCTGGAAGCAGCGGGCCATCAGGTCGGTGCCTTCGAGGGTGACCGGCTCGCCGTGCATGTTGAGTCCCTTGGCGACGGCGCGGATGGCGCGGGGCGTCGGGAAGGACAGGCCGGGGAAGGACAGGCAGCCTTCCTCGCCCTCCTCGTCGAGGTCGGCCGACAGGTCGAGGTCGGGGTTGATCAGGTGGCCGAGCTGGTCGTCGACGTAGTAGGTGAAGACCCGCAGGCCCACGCCGATCTGCGGGGCGGCCAGGCCGGCGCCCGGCGCGTCCATCATCGTGTCGGTCAGGTCTTTGACCAGTTTGCGCAGCTCCTTGTCGAAGTCGACGACCGGGGCCGCCGGGGTGCGCAGCACCGGGTCTCCGAACAGCCGGATCGACTGGATCGCCAAGAGGCCAACTCCGTTCCGCGAAGGCAGGGTGGGATCAGCCCAGTTTAGTGGTCAGGAGCGACCTTGCTTTCATCGCGGCCTTGCGCGCCGCCTTGGCGACGGCGGCGTCGCCGTGGGTGGAGGCCAGGAGTTCGAGGACGGCCACGGTGTCGGGGTGGCTGGAGCCGGCCATCTCCCCCACGCTCCTGACCAGGTCCTCGCCGGACTCCAGCGCGCCGAACTCGCCGACGGACTCCGGGCTGCCGGAGATGTGGAGCAGGGCGGCGACGGAGTCGACGGCGATCCAGGTGTGGTCGTCGGAGCTGAGCGGCGGCGCGTCGAGGTCGCGGATGTGCAGCCAGGAGGCGGCGTAGCGCCACATGGTGGGGTCGGCGAGCGAGTCGCGTACCGGTGACTGGGCCTCGGGGCCGAGCTCTTCGAGTATGGCGCCCACGGCGCCGCGGTGGCCGGCGCCGCCGGCCGTGGCGACGGCCAGAAGGTCGCGGGCGGCCTGCTCGGGCGGGCGGCGCTCCAGCCAGGTCGTCACGGCGCTCTGCGTGACCGCGCCGCTGACCAGGGACTCCACCAGCGCTTCCGCGTCGAGCCCGGCGAAGACCTCGACCTCGGCCAGCGTGGGCGCCTCGTGGCCCTCGCGCAGCAGGTCGTGGCGGACGGCCCAGACGCCGAGCGGGGTCAGCGCGATCCGGCCGGTGCCGGTCTGCTGCACCAGGCCGCAGTAGGTGAGCAGGGACAGCGCCTCCAGCAGCTCGCCCGGCAGGCTGCCGCTGAGCTCGCGCAGCTCGGCCTGGCTCGGCTCGCAGGCGACCTCGTGCGACTGCAGCAGGCCCTTGGCGAGGTTGGCGATGGCGACGCCGGAGCGTACGGAGTAGATGGTGGCGAGGGTCTCGGCCAGGTGGCCGTCGATGACGCGCGAGCCGGTCAGGCGGGAGGACTCGGCCTGGTCGAGTACGTCCATGACGACGCCGTCCCAGAACTCCAGCGTGCCCTCGACGGGCAGGCGCAGGGGCAGCGCGCCGCGCGAGGCGGTGCCGCGCACGATCTGGAGCAGGCGGGTGTTGACCGCCACGATCCAGGCCAGCCGCAGCCGGGCCGGGGAGACGCCGAGCTCCTTGGCCGCGGCGGCGGCGTCGCTCTCGGACAGCAGCCCCTCATCGGTGACCGGGCGCTCGCCGGTCCAGGAGGTGAGCTTGATGGCGTCGGCGACGAGCGGCACCCCCGGCACCGCGGCGGCCAGCTCCGCGTCGGCGGCCGGCGCGACAGGCGGGAACGTCAATGCCTCCCTGACCTGGGGCGCGGGCGTCTCCACTGGAGCGGGCTCCTCGATCAGCTTGCGGAGCTCGGCGAGGTCGAAGACGTTGTTTGCCACCCACGAAACTTACTGCACACGAGTCACAGGGATGTACTTCATCGGATGGCTCGTGAGCGCGCTTTGAACGCCGCCTTGCGCGCCGCCTTGGCCTCTCCGCTGCCCGGCAGGGACCGCCCGAGCAGTTCGAGCACCTCGACCACGTCCGGGTGGTCGACCCGCCACATCTCCTCGATGAGGTGGGCGGGCGGGCCGGAGGCGGCCATGTTCTCGGCGAAGATCTCGGGGTCCTCGCGGGCCGCCGGCATCGCCAGCGCGAGCATGTCCACGCTGACCCACAGGAGCTCGTCCTGGGTGAGCGGCGGCGCGGGCATGCCCCTGGAG
This sequence comes from Nonomuraea sp. NPDC059007, assembly GCF_042740555.1. Taxonomy (NCBI): domain Bacteria; kingdom Bacillati; phylum Actinomycetota; class Actinomycetes; order Streptosporangiales; family Streptosporangiaceae; genus Nonomuraea; species Nonomuraea sp. NPDC059007. The sequence goes on from NZ_JBHYJD010000003.1 coordinate 372,952, forward strand.
GTCAGCCAGTGGATGGCGTGCGGGCGCAGTTCCTCGTCGCCGAGCACCGCGCGCAGCGCCGGTTCCGCGGCGGCGCCGAGGTGGTCGACGATGGTGACCGCGATGCCGCGGGCGACGGCCGGGGCGCCGGTGGCGGCGGCCAGCAGTTCGGCGGCGGCCCGCTCGGGGGTGCGCCCGGCCAGCCAGCGTTCGATGTCGTGCTCGGCCGCCTCGGTCGGCATGCCGTCGAGCAGTCCCTCGATGAGGCCGACCGCGTCGGCGACGGCGAGGTCGGGCGCCTCGGGGGCGTCGCGGCCATGGGCGAGGTAGAGCTCGCGCAGCCCCCAGACGGCCAGCGGGCTCAGCCCGGCGCCGTCGTGCCGGCGCTCGACCAGCCCGCACCAGGCCAGCCGGTCGAGCACCGCCTCGACGTCCACGTCCGCGTCGGCCAGCTCGAACACGTGGTCGGCGACCACCTCGTCCGGCACCCGCGCCTGCAGGCGGTAGAGGCGGTCGAGCAGGTCGTAGAGGGCGTCGTCGAGCTCGGGCAGGCCGGTGACCGCGCCGGCGGTGTCGTGTTCGACCAGGTAGGCGACGGTACTCGCCCAGCCGCCGAGCCCCTGGTGCCCGGCCAGCGCCCACAGCAGCCTCGGCTCGGGCACCGGCGCGGCGGCGGCGTCCTTGGCGCGCAGCGCGCCCTTGGCCGTGGGGGTGCTGCCCCGGTCGCCCAGCCAGGCCAGCAGCCGGTCGCGGTCGGCCAGCAGGGCCACCTCGCCGAGCGCGGCCTCCAGCTCGCCCGCGGAGGCCAGCCGTACGGCGGGCAGCGGCGTGCACGCCGGGCAGTCGCAGGGCGCCTCCTCGATCTCGGGAAGCTCACTCCCGGGCGCGTCGGCGGAGGGGATCGCGATGTCCTGCTCCAGCGATTCCGGGCCGATCGAGCTGAACAGGCTCTTGGCCATGCCGAAGTTGGCCGGGTCGGCGAGGGCGGCGGGCATCTCCTCGGCGATCTCGCTCAGCCGCGCGCGCATGGCCCGCGCCCGGTCGGCGCCGGCGGCGCCGGAGGACTCGAGGTAGTCGACGAGCGTGCCGGCCGCGGCGATCGACTCGGGGGCGCTCTCCGGCGGCGCGATCACCTTGCGCGGGTAGATGGACAGCAGCAGGTCGTCGAAGGTCGATGGAGCGAAGTCGGCCAGCTCGTTCACGCCCAGATAGTCGCTGGCGTAGTCGCAGAGCAGCCGCACCTCGTCGGCGTCCACCTCGACGCCCCGCGCCCGCCCCCATGCGCGCAGGTCGTCGATGGCCCGGTTCACCCATTCGATCGACACAGGGAGACGCTAACGGCTGGCCAACAGATGAGCGAATCGGGGAAAGCGGCTAAATCAGGTCGAGAGGGTCGACACTCACCCGGACGACATCAGCCGCCTTACGCGCCGCACGCACTCCGGTGGCCCCTTTGAGCGCGGCGGCCAGCACGCCGCCGGAGGCTCTCGGGACCCGGATCATGGCGCGTTCCCGCTCGTCGTCGACCTGGACCGGGCCGAGGACCTGGGCCTCGTCCGGCAGGCGGACCTCGTCGAGCATCTGGCGTACGGCGGCGGCCGTACCGGTGAGCGTGGCCATCCGGACCGCGGGCGGGAAGCCGAGTTCGGCGCGGTCGGCGAGCTCGCGCTCGGCGTGCGTGACGGGGTCCCACCGCAGCAGCGCCTGTACGGCCGGCAGCGCCATGTCCGCCAGCACCACCAGCTCGGCGCCGGGCCGCAGCAGGGCGGCGGCGTTCATCCAGCGGCGCACGCCCTCCTCGGCCGCCCGCAGGTCAGCGCGGCCCAGCAGGGCCCAGCCGTCCAGGAGCACGGCGGCGGCGTACCCGCCGTCGGACACGGGCTCCGCGCCCGGCGTGGCCACCACCAGCGCCTTTCCGGATCCGACGCGCGCCAGGACCCCGTCCCTGCCGGACGTCTTGACCGGCACGGAGGGGAAGGCCCGCCCCAGTTCCTCGGCGGTGCGGCGGGCGCCGACCACGACCGCGCGCACGTGCGCGCCGCCGCAGTGCTCGCAGCGCCAGGCGGCGTCCACCCGGCCGCACCAGCGGCAGTAGGGCGCGGTGTGCCCGCTGCGCAGCGCCAGCGGCCCGTGGCAGGCGGCCCTCCCCGGCACGGCGTCGTCGATCCTGTTGCCCTGGTCGGGGGCGGTACGGGTGGGCGGCAGGGCGCAGCGGGCCGGGCGGCGGCACTGGCGGCAGGCGATCGAGGGCAGGTAGCCGCGCCTCGGGACCTGGACCAGCACCGGGCCGGACTCCAGCCCCTCGCGCAGCGCCCGCCAGGCGACGCTGGGCAGGCGGGCGGCGCGGGCGGCCTGGTCCTTGGCCAGTTCGGCGTCCTCGCCCGCCGGGCGCACCCTGGGGGCCTTGGCGCGCACGGTCTCGCGGGCGGCCACGATCGGCCTGGCCCAGCCGGTGGCGATGAGCTGGGTGGCCTCGGCGGTGCGGGCGTAGCCGCCGATGAGCATGGCCGCGCCGCCGCGGTGGGCGCGCAGGGCGAGCACCTCGCGCGCGTGCGGGTAGGGCGCCAGCCGTTCGGCGTGGAGGTCGTCGCCGTCGTCCCAGAGGGCGACGAACCCCAGGTCGGCGACGGGCGCGAACATGGCCGCGCGGGTGCCGACCACCGCGCGCGCCTGCCCGCGCAGCACCCGGAGCCAGCGCCGGTAGCGCTCGGCGGGCCCCAGTCCCGCGGTGAGCGCGACGTGCGCGCCGTCGCCGAGCAGCCGCTCAAGCACCTCGTCGGCGAGCGCCACGTCCTTGCCGTCCGGCACGACGACCAGCGCGCCCCGGCCGCCGGCCAGCGTGGCGCGCACCGCCTCGCCGATCGCCTCGGCCCACCCTCCGGCCCCGGGCAGCGCCGACCACACGGCCCTGGGCGCCCGTCCGTGCTCCAGCGCGTCCAGGAACGACGTCCCCATCGGGTATCCGGCCCAGGCCTGACCGTCTCCGGGCTCCGGCGGGCCGTCCGTGGCGGCCGCCTGCTCCGGCTCCGCCTCGACCTTGGCGTGCCGCGGGGGTACGGCCAGCCGCAGCACGTCGGCCAGCGTCCCGGCGTAGCGGTCGGCCACGGCCCTGGCCAGCGCGGCCACCTCGGCCGTGAGGACCGGCTCCGCCGACACCACCCGCTCGATCGCGGCCAGCTTCCCCCGGTGCTCGCTCTCCTCGGTCCGCTCCAGCAGGAACCCGTCCACGAGCTTGCCGGCGAACCGCACCCTGACCCGCACCCCCGGCAGCGCGCTGTCGTGCAGGGCGGCGGGCACGAGGTAGTCGAAGGGCCGGTCGAGGTGCGGCAGCGGGTTGTCGACCGCCACCCTGGCCACGGGCGCCTCGGGGGCGGGAACGACCGAGCCCTTGGCCTTCTGCGCGGCCGGGCGTACCGCATCCAGCGGCAGCAGGGCGTGGTCGGTCTCGGTCACGCACTACGTCTACCAGACCGTGGCCTCCGGTAAGGCCGGTCGGTCACTGGCCAGGTCGTGGTGGATGCGGGCGCGGGGCACGCCGTCGCGCAGCAGCCTGCGTACGGTGGCCTCGACCATGGCCGGCGGCCCGCAGACGTAGGCTTCGTGGTCGGTCCAGGCGCGGAAGCGCTCCAGCGCGTCGGGCAGCATGCCGCTCAGCGTGTCCCCGGAGGCGAGCCCTCCGGCGGGGCCGCCGTGGGAGACGACGGGCACCAGCCGCAGCCGGGGATGGCGGGCGGCCAGGACGAGCAGGTCGGGCAGGTCGTAGAGGTCCTGGGCGCTCCTGGCGCCGAACAGCAGGTGGATGCCGGGCCGCCGGCCCGAGGCGAGGATCTGCTCGATGATGGCCTTCAGCGGCGCCAGGCCGGTCCCGCCCGCGGCGAACAGCAGTTCCCGCTCCCCCTCCGGCGCGGCCATGGTGCCCATGGCGGGCCCGACGGTCAGCTCCTCTCCCGCCCTGGTCTCGTTGACCAGCGCGGTGGAGACGTGCCCGCCGGGCACCGCCCGTACGTGCAGCCGGATGAGGCCGTCGGGCGCGGGCGCGTTGGCGACGGAGTAGGTGCGCCAGATGCGGGGGTGGCGCGTGGTCAGGACGCTCACGTACTGCCCGGCCCGGTACGGCAGGCGCGCCGCGGGCCGGAGCGTCAGCACGGCGATGGACTCGCCCCTGCGCTCGTGCGCCACGACCTCGGCCCGCGTCCAGGCGGGCCCGTCGGTCTCGGCGGCGGCGCCGATCATGTGGTTGGCGGCCATGGTGTAGGCGCTGACCCAGGCGGACTCGGTGGCGCTGTCCCACGAGTGGCCGCTGAACCGGCGCACGGCCGCGATCAGGGCCCGGCCGACCGCGGTGTAGTGCTCGGGCGCCACGCCGTACTTGCGGTGGTCGCGCCCGAGCTGTCCCAGGTACTCGCGCAGGTCCCGCGGCCGGTCGAGGAGGGCGACGATCTGGCCGAGCGACACGAACAGCCGTTCCCTGCGCACGTCCATGACCGGCGGGAACATCGCCCGCAGCGCGGGGTCCTCCGCGAACAGCCGCCCGTAGAAGTACGCGGCCGCGCGCTCGGCGTGTGGTTCCACCCGGGCGAGGCTGGCCCGCACCAGGGCGGGGTCGATCGACATCGGCTTCCCCTCGTCGCTGTGGTGCCGGCGGATGGACGCGGGGCGCCGGACCCTGGGACCCCTCCCCTGGACGACGCCGGTGGTCACCCGCCGGCATGACAACAGTTCGTCGCCGACCCGGCCTCCCGCATCCGGAGAAGTGCCGATTAATCGCCGGAAGCCACCCAAGCGGCGACATGGGTGCGGGAAGCGAGATGCCCCTTCGCGAGGATGTTGCGGACGTGCGCGTCGACCGTCCGCTTCGAGATCACCAGCCGCCCGGCGATCTCCAGGTTCGTCAGGCCCTCGGCGATGAGCTTGGCGACCTGCAGCTCGCGAGGGCTCAGGACCACGCCACCGGCCTCGGGGCCGCCGCCGGGCGCGGGCACGGGCGCGGCCGTGGCGGCGCCGTAGCGGGCCGTCAGGCGCCTGCGCGCCCGCGCCTCGAGAAGCTCCAGCCCGACCTGACGGTACGGCCGCAGCAGCCGGTAACCGGCCGGCTCCCGCAGCACCACGGAACCGGCGACGAGGTCGCCCAGCACCGCGGCCACCCGCGCCCCGGGCAGGCCCGCCTCGACGCCGATCGCCTCGGCCGTCTCCCGGTCGAAGCCGCCGTCCACCACCGACAACGCCGCCCACAGCGTGCGCTGCTCCACCCCGCACAGCGCGTGGCTCCACTCGACCATGGCGCGCAGGTCGCGCTGGCGCGGCAGCGTGTTGGTGGTCCCCGCCGCCAGCAGGGGGCAGCGGTCGCGCAGCCGGTCACGCAGTTCCGGGGCGGTCAGCGAGCGCAGGCACGCCGCGGCCAGTTCGACGGCCAGCGGCAGGCCGTCCAGGCTCCGGCAGATCTCGGCGACCGCGGCGCGCGTGCCGCCGGACAGGGAGAAGTCGGGGTCGACGGCGGCGGCGCGCTCGGCGAACAGCGTGACGGCGTCGGCCTCCGCCAGCGGCCGCACGTACAGCAGGCGCTGCCCTGCCAGGTCGAGCGGCTGCCGTCCGGCCACCACGATCTTGACGTGGGGCGCCCGGCGCAGCAGTACCTCCGCCAGACGCCCGACGGGCCCGATCAGGTGCTCGCAGGTGTCGAGCACGAGCAGCGCCCTGCGCTCGCGCAGCGCCGCGGCGATCCCCTCGGGGGTACGCGCCTGCGGCCGGCCGATCGCGGCCGCCACACGGGCGGTCAGCGCCGGTTCCCCGGTCACCGCCGACAACTCGGCGTACCAGGTCCCGCCGGGGAAACGCCGCCGGGCGTGGCGGGCGACCCTGACCGCCACGCGGCTCTTGCCCACCCCTCCGGGCCCCGTGACCGCGAGCAGGCGCGTGCGTGCCAGCGCCCGCAGGCCCTCGGCCACCTCGGCCGCGTGGCCGATCATGCTGGTGAACTCGGCGGGGAGATTCCCCCTGCCTCGCTCGACCATGGACCCCTCCCTCCTGGCGGCGGGCCGTCCGTGCCGCGGACCTTGTAGGTTCGCGTCAGCGCGCGAACCGCCCCCGCATCCCCGGACAACGGACACGTTGAGTATTCACGCCATCACCCATGGCGACATCGGGGATTATGCCTATCCTGCTCAGTCTTCCTCCCTCTGCCTGCGCCTGATCACCCATGCGGCGATCTGGCTGCGTCCGGAGAAGCCGAGTTTGGCGAGGATGTTCTCGACGTGCGTGTCAACCGTGCGCCGGGACACGACGAGCCGGTGGGCGATCAGCCGGTTGGTGAGCCCGGCGGCGACCAGGTCGGCGACATCGGCCTCGCGCGGCGTCAGCGGCGCCCACGCCGGAACCGCCCGCGGCTCGCTCTCCTCCGGCTCGCCGGACAGCGCCTCGGCGATCGCCTCCTCCGCCGACAGCGCCCGTCCGGCGGCCTTGACGCGCTCCAGCTGGGACCCCAGGGCCTCGGCCAGCTCGTCCTGGTACTGCTTGCGCTCGGCCGCCATGTGCGGCGAGCCCAGCAGCGGCCGTACCTCGGCGCCCCAGAGCCGGTGCGCGGCGCTCAGCAGCCGCGCGGCCCGCGCGTGCGCGCCGCGGTCGGCCGCCAGCCACGCCAGCACCTCCACGCAGAACGCCCGCCCGAACGTCGTCTCCACCCGCGCGTGCGTGCGCAGCGCCGCGCGCGCGTGCCCCTCGGCCTCGCCGGTCCGTCCGCACCGCCGCAGCAGCAGCGCCAGCGCCAGGTCCGCCCACGCCGCGCCGCACCCGTCACCCGCCTGCCCGCACAGCCGCGCCGCCCGGGTCAGCACCCGTTCCGCCTCTTCGGTACGGCCCGCCGTCAGCAACGTGAACCCCAGCTCGATCAGGCCGTTGAGCAGGTGGACGCCGCCGTGTCCCGCCAGCCCGTCCACGCTCTCGCGCAGCAGCCGCTCGGCCGCCTCCAGGTCGCCCTCGCAGAACCGCAGCGTGCCGCGCATCTTCGTGAGGTGCAGGCCGCCGAGCCTGCCCAGCCGGGCCGCCGGCTCCGCGGCGCCGTCCAGCGCGCGCCGGGCGGCGGGCAGGTCGCCCTGGCCGATGGCGATGTGGGCGAGTTCGAGGTGGGCGCCCAGACGGACCCAGTCGGGGGCCTCGGTGCCGGGGAGCAGGCGGTCGAGGTACTGCCGGCCGTACCTGGCCATGCCGCCGAACACCCACAGGTAGCCGAGGCGCAGGCCCATCTCCAGACCGGCGGCGCGCCCGGCGGGGTCGGCGGCGTAGGACTCCAGGGCGGCCCGCAGGTTCGGCCAGTCGGAACGTGCCCGCAGCACCTCCTCCACGCGGTCGCGTCCGGCGCGCTCCACGCCGAAGCGGCGGGCGACGGCGAAGTAGTACTCGCGGTGGCGCACCCGCAGCCGCTCCGCCTCGGGCTCCGGCACGCGTCCCATGGCGTACTCGCGCAGGCCGTCCAGCATCCGGTACACGGTGCGCCGTCCGTCGTGCTCGCGGACCACGATCGACTTCTCGACCAGCGCGGCCAGTGTCGGGTAGACGAGAGTGCCGGGCAGGCCGGCGTCGGAGCAGACGCGCTCGGCGGCGTCCAGGTCGAAGGAGCCGGAGAAGACGGTCAGCCGCTCCCACAGCAGCCGCTCCTCCTTGGTGCACAGATCGTGGCTCCAGGCGATGGCCGCCTGCATCGTCGAGTGGCGCCCGCCGCGGGCGCGCGAGTCCGCGTGGCCCAGCGAGCCGTGGGCGTCCATGAGCCGCAGGAGCCTGGCGACGGGCAGCAGCCGGGCGCGTACCGCGGTCAGCTCGATGGCCAGCGGGATGCCCTGGATGCGCCGGCACAGCTCGGCCACGACGGGGGCGTTGTCGGGCCGCAGCTCGAACGCCGGGTCCACGGCGGCCACCCGGTCCAGGAACAACGCGACGGACTCGACGTGCGCGACCGCCGCCGGCTCGGTCTCCGGCCCCGGTACGGCCAGCGGCCGGACGATCACGATGTGCTCACCGGGGGCGCGTAAGGCCTGGCGGCTGGTGACCAGGATGTGCAGGCCGGGCGCGGCGGGCAGCAGGGCCTGGGCCAGCCGGGAACAGGCTTCCGCGACGTGCTCGCAGGTGTCGAGGACCAGGAGCATGCGCCGATCGGCCACGTGGGCCGCCGACTCGGCGGGCGCGCTGACGCCCAGGGCCTGGGCGATCGCCTCGTCCACCGCTTCGGCCGTGGTGGCGCCGGACAGCTCGACGTAGGTGACGCCGTCGGTGAAGGCCCGCCGCATGAGCTGCGCGGCGCGTACGGCCACGCGTGTCTTGCCCACGCCCGCTATCCCGGTGACCGTGACCAGGCGGCTTCGCTGGAGCATCCTGCGGACCCCGGCGACCTCCTGACGGCGGCCCACGAAGCTGGTGACGGCGGTGGGGAGGGCTGCCCGCGACAGCATGGTCCCGCACCCCCAACAAGCCGCACCCGCGGCCCCGTGTGGCGGGCCCGGTTCTGGAAGATCCCTGAGAACACGTTATATGGATCTTGGACCGGACACACACGGCCCCCGCCCTGCCGCACACTCCGAACGCGGTCCCGCCACACCCTGACGCTCCGCGCGGGCGTCACACACGGGCTCCCCTCACCCCGAGCACGCAGGCCCCCGCCTCCCGCAACACCCGTGGTCACACAGGAGCCAGCCCTGGAGGCCCTGAGCCGCGGCCCCCTGAACCGCAGCCCCCTGAACCGCAGGGCCCTGGGCTTGCCGGGCCTTGGGCCGCCGGCCCCTGAGCCCGAGTCCCAGAGCCGCTGGCCCTTGAGCCTCAGCCCCCCTGAGCCACTGACCTTTGAGCCGCTGGCACCAAGGCCGCTGGCCCCTGGGCCGCTCTTCCCCCGGCCGTGACCGTGTCCCGGGCCGGGCAGCCCCGGGCCTGGGCCGAGGTGCTTGGGTCCGGGCATGCGTGAGCCCTGAGGCCGCCGGGTGGCGGGGCTCAGGGCTCAGGCGGTGGAACGGGTGCCGGTCAGAGGCCGGCGGCGGTGCGGAGAGACTCGGCGCGGTCGGTCGACTCCCAGGAGAAGCCCTCGCGGCCGAAGTGGCCGTAGGCGGCGGTCTCGGAGTAGATCGGGCGCAGCAGGTCGAGGTCGCGGATGATGGCCGCGGGACGGAGGTCGAAGACCTGCAGCACGGCGGCCTGGATCTTCTCGATCTCGACCTTCTCGGTGCCGAAGCACTCCACGAACAGGCCGACCGGCTGGGCCTTGCCGATGGCGTAGGCGACCTGGACCTCGCAGCGGTCGGCCAGGCCGGCCGCGACGACGTTCTTGGCGACCCAGCGCATCGCGTAGGCGGCCGAGCGGTCGACCTTGGACGGGTCCTTGCCGGAGAAGGCGCCGCCGCCGTGGCGGGCCATGCCGCCGTACGTGTCAATGATGATCTTGCGGCCGGTGAGGCCGGCGTCGCCCATGGGGCCGCCGATCTCGAAGCGGCCGGTCGGGTTGACCAGCAGGCGGTAGCCCTCGATGTCGATCTCGAGCCCGGCGAGCACGGGGTCGACCACGTGCTCCTTGATGTCGGGGGCGAGCATCTCCTTGAGGTCGATCTCGGCCGCGTGCTGCGTGGAGACGACCACGGTGTCGAGGCGGACCGGCGTGTCGCCGTCGTACTCGATGGTGACCTGGGTCTTGCCGTCGGGGCGCAGGTACGGCACGGTGCCCGACTTGCGGACCTCCGACAGGCGCTGGGCGAGCCGGTGCGCGAGCATGATCGGCAGCGGCATCAGCTCGGGGGTCTCGCGGCAGGCGTAGCCGAACATCAGGCCCTGGTCACCGGCGCCCTGGCGGTCGAGCTCGTCGCCGACGCCCTCCTCGCGGTGCTCGTAGGCGTCGTCGACGCCCTGGGCGATGTCGGGCGACTGCGCGCCGATCGAGACGGAGACGCCGCAGGACGCGCCGTCGAAGCCCTTGTGCGAGGCGTCGTAGCCGATCTCAAGGATCTTCTCGCGGATGACGCCGGGGATGTCGACATAGGTCTCGGTCGTCACCTCGCCCGCGACGTGGACCTGGCCGGTAGTGATCATCGTCTCGACGGCGACCCTGCTCTTGTGGTCGTCCTTGAGCATGGCGTCGAGAATCGCGTCACTGATCTGGTCGGCGATCTTGTCCGGGTGGCCCTCGGTGACCGACTCGGAGGTGAACAGGCGACGTGACAACTCAGTGGCTCCTCATGCAGCGGCTGCTGACGTATGTGCGGCTCGGACAGGTGGACACCAGCCTGGGCCTCGCCGAAGTCTAGCCCCACGGGAGGCCAGGTAGCGAAACCGCGGGCCGATTCAGAGATCCGGCAGTGGGTCGGGTGGAAGCGTCTCGGGCGCGAAGATCTCCGCGTCCGCCGCTCTCACCACGGCGGCGTACTCCTCATCGAACTCGAAGGCCATCGAGCCGAGCTCGATGATCGATCCAGTCATGATGGGGCCCAGGCGTGTCGCCCTCGGGAACGTGGCATGGACCGACACCGGCCGGTCGCTCCTGAGCATCCTGGTGGCGAGCACCGAGATCGCCCCGTCGGTGACCACGATGAGGAAGTTGGCCATCCCCGGCGGCCCCACCGACAGCGCGGGAAACACGTATCTGATCTGTTCGTCGGGCCCGAGCAGCGTCCTGCAGCGGTCCCTCACCGCGGTTCCTACCGGCATCTGCGTTCTCCCCCTTTGTGTAAGTATCCGCAGGGGTACGGCAACGCGGCAACATCCAAATCCCGATCCCCCGCCCCAAACCCAGGAGACGACCGCGGCAGCGGGCAAGGGCGTGGTCGTCACGGCGGGAGGCCGTTGGCCTTCACGACCGGCGCTCGACAGGCGCCCGCCCGCGACGGCGGGGCGGGCAAGGCGGCGGGAGCCGTAACGGATGGCGGGCGTGAAGGACGCCCACCCACAGCGGACACAAGCCGCAACGAACGGAACGCGAAAAACAGCCCGGCCGCGCCGGAGAAAGTGGCGCGGCCGGGATGGGATTAGTTGGGGCTGGGGGATTGGATTTGGAGGGGTTTGCCCATCTTGAGGGCGGCCAGGCGGGCCTCGATCTCGGCCTGGGCGCTGACGTCCTCCAGGCTCTCGAACTGCGCGTCGAGCGACGAGGCGGCCAGCTCCTGCTGTCCGATGACCTTCGCCTCCTCCCGCTTGATCTTCTCCTCGAAGCGGCTGACCTCGCTGGTCGGGTCGAGGATGTCGATGCTCTTGATCGCGTCCTGGACCTGTGACTGGGCCTGGGCGGTCTTGGCGCGGGAGACGAGTTCGTCGCGCTTGCTCCGGAGCTCGCCAAGCTTGTTCCGCATCTGCTGAAGGCCCGCCTTGAGCTTGTCGACGACCTCCCGCTGCGCCGCGATGCCCGGCTCCGCGGCCTTCGCCTCCTGCTCGGCGGACATCTGGCGGCCCAGGGCGACCTTGGCGAGTTCGTCGAACTTGTCGCCCTCCGTCCGCTGCCCCGACGCGCGCAACTGGTCGGCGCGCTGGCTGGCGGCCATGGCCTTCTTGCCCCATTCCTCCGCCGCCTGGACGTCCTCGCGGTAGTCGGCCTCGACCATCCGCAGCGACCCGATGGTCTGCGCGATGGCCTTCTCCGCCTCGGCGATGTTGTCGGTGTAGTCGCGCACCATCTGGTCGAGCATGAGCTGCGGATCCTCGGCCGAGTCCAGCAGCGCGTTGATGTTGGCCCTGGCCAGCTGGGCGACACGGCCGAAGATGGACTGTTTGGACATTGCTCATTCCCCCGATATGTGATCGTTTCCGGGTCAGAAGGCTCCCCCTGAGCCCCTCCGCCCTCGTGTGCCCGAGCCGCCGAAGCTGCCCGGCGCCTGGCCGCCGCGCCTGCCCGTCCCCGCGGTCTGGCGGCCGCCCCCGCGGCCCGCGCCGCGGCCGGACATCATGCCGCCCCTCATCCCGTCGATGAGGATGCCGCCCAGGATCGCGCCCATCATCGCGTCGGCGCCGCCCCTGCCGTTGCCGGTACGTCCGTAACCGAACGCCGACACCTCGCCCCGCGCCGCCCTCCCGGCCTCCTGGGCGAGCTGGTCGGCGCGCTGGGCGGCGGCGAGCGCCGCGGACGGGTCCTCCCCCGCCCGCGCCCGCGCCTCGGCCAGCAGGCGTTCCGCCTCGGCGATCCGGGTGCGCGCGGTGCTGCCGACCGCGCCGCGGTTGGTGGTGATGAAGTCCCTGGTGGCCGCGATCTCGCTGCGCGCCGTGAGCATCGCCTGGTCGAGCATGCTGCGCGCCTGCCCCTGACGGGCCTTCTTGTCGCGTACGCCCTTCAGCGCCTCGTCCAGCGTCGCCTGCGCCTCCTCCACCCGGCGCAGCAGCGCGATCGGATCCACGCGGGTCGCGACGACGTCCTCGGCCACCTGGGTCGCGGTGCTCTCCGCGTACGCGATCTGGGGCGCCAGGTCCGCCGCGTACGCCTGGTCGGCGGCCAGCGCCTTCGCCGCCGACAGGTTGGCCGCGACGGTCTCCAGGGCGGGCTTGAGACCGGCCGCCGCCTGGTGGATGTCGTCGGCCCGCCTGGTCACCGCCTCCATGAGCTGCCTGGCCTGGTCCACGGCCGACTGCGCGGCCAGCACCTGGGCGACCGCCTTGCCCGACTCCCCCGCGTCCAGCGACGCCTGCGCGGCGGTGAGCGTCTGGCCGGCGAACTCCAGGCGGTTGGCCGCGTCGTCCGGGTTGTCCTCGACGGGGGTCAGGGCGCTGTGGGCGAAGCGCTCGGCGGTGGCGGCCATGGCCCGCCGTACCTCGGCGAGCTTGGGTGTGAGCTCGGCGTGCGCCTGCCGGACCTCGGCCAGTACGCGCGGGGCCTGCTTCTCCATGTCGCGCAGCCGGTCGAAGGCCTCCGACTCGGCGTCGAGCCGGGCGTTGGCGTCCGCGCAGCGCCTGACGATCTCCTGCAGCATCGCCTGGCGGGTCACGTCGTCCTCCGGGACCTCGTCGTCGAGCTGCTGGCGGAGCCGGAAGGCCTGGTCGAGCTCGCCTTTGGCGTATTCGAGCGCTTCGGCGAACGGCTGGGCCGCCTCCTCGCCGAACTGCGCCGTCGCGAAGCCCACCTCCTGCTCGGAGGTCTTGACCGCGTCGTCGGTGTGGACGAGCGCCTGTCCCGCGCGAGTCTCCAGGTCCTTGGCCGCGGCGGCGTGGCGGGAGGTCTTGCGGCGGCGCGAGTACAGGTAGACGCCCCCGCCGGCCGCGGCCAGCACCCCCGCCCCCGCCAGCCACCAGGCGCTGCGGCCTTCGGGGTTGGCCGGGTTCGCCATGGCCGTGCCGTACCCCTTGGCGGCGCCGACGGCCGCGCCCGCCCAGTCGTCCTTGCGCAGCGCCGGCACGATCGTGTCCTGCGCGACGGCGTTCATCTGCTCGGCGGACAGGGGGAAGTTCGTGTCGGCTGATACGGCGTAGCGGCGTTCCCGCGTGGCGACGGCCATCAGCAGGTCGTCACGGCCGAGGCGGCTCAGCCCGGCGGTCTGGTCGGCCCAGGTGGTGGCGTTCCAGCCGGAGAATCCGGTGACGTAGACGACGTAGAGGCGGATGCCGCGCTCGGCTTCGAGCCGGCTGATGGCGGCCTGAACCTCGCCCGCCCGGTCGCCGAGGGCGCCGGCGTGGTCGGTGACGGTCTGGGTGACGGCCTCGGGCGCCTCGGCGGACGCCGCCGCGGGGATGGCCAGGAGGGCGCCGGTGATGAGCAGTACGCGTATGACGTGCCTGAATGCTGACAACCCCGACCGCCCCCAGTCGTAGCTTCACTGACCCCTGAGGCGTCTCATCCCCACATTACGGAGCGTGTACACATTTGTCCCATTAGTGAGAAAGGCAGGTCACAGGGGCTCGATCAAGCCAGACGCGGCGCGACCAGGGACCAGAGGGCGTCGGCCAGATCTTCCTTCGGGCCCCTCGGAACCTCGACCGGCTCTCCCCCGGCGACCAGGATCGTGGCCGCGTTGTCGGGGGTGCCGAAGGCGAGGTGCTCGCCGACCTGGTTGACCACCAGGAGGTCGCACCCCTTGCGGGCCAGCTTGGCCTGGCCGTTGGCCAGCACGTCATCGGTCTCGGCCGCGAACCCCACGATCACCGCGCCGTTCCCGGCCCGGGTACGCCGCACGCCGAGCTCAGCCAGAATGTCGGGATTCTTCGTCAGCCGGATGGCCTCGGGATCGCCGGACGTCTTCTTGATCTTGGACGTGGCCCGCGTCACCGGCCGGAAGTCGGCCACGGCGGCGGCCATCACCACCGCGTCGGCGTCCTCCGCGGCCGACAGCACCGCCTCGCGCAGCTGCTCGGTCGACTCCACCCGCACGATCTTGGCACCGGCCGGATCGGGCAGCGTGACGTTGGCCGCGATCAGGGTCACCTCGGCGCCGCGTGCCACGGCCGTGCGCGCCAGCGCGTACCCCTGAAGGCCGGACGAGCGGTTGCCGATGAAGCGGACCGGATCGATCGCCTCGCGGGTGCCGCCCGCGGAGACGACCACCCGGCGGCCGGCCAGGTCGCGCGGCGCCCCGCGCAGCACGCGGCGGCAGACCTCGAAGATCTCCTCGGGGTCGGGCAGCCGTCCGGGGCCGGTGTCGGCGCCGGTCAGGCGTCCCGAGGCGGGGTCGATGACGAGGGCGCCGCGCTCGCGCAGGGTGGCGACGTTGGCGCGGGTGGCGGGGTGGTCCCACATCTCGGTGTGCATCGCGGGCGCGAACACCACCGGGCAGCGCGCCGTCAGCAGCGTGGTGGTGAGCAGGTCGCCGGTCAGTCCCTGGGCGGCCTTGGCGAGGACGTCCGCGGTGGCCGGGGCGACGATCACGAGGTCGGCGTTCTGCCCGATCCGCACGTGCGGCACCTCGTGCACGTTCTCCCACACCTCGGTGGTCACCGGGTTGCCGGACAGCGCCGCCCAGGTCGGTTCGCCCACGAACCGGAGCGCGTCGCGGGTGGGCACCACGCGTACCTCGTGCCCGGACTCGGTGAACAGGCGGAGCAGCTCGCACGCCTTGTAGGCGGCGATGCCGCCGCTGACGCCCAGTACGACCCTCATCGGCGCGCCGCCACCCCTCTCCTCCGCACGAATCGCCCCAACCCTAGAGCTTCGCGCCGGTACGGCTCCGCCCGGGGTCCGGACATGGCGCAGCTCCCGGCTCCGCCCTGGGCGGCGTCGAGAGCTGGAGTCGAACGGTCAGACCGCGCCTTCGATGGGCTCGGCGTTGAGCAGCCCCTCGGAGACCTCGCGCAGCGCGATGGACAGCGGCTTCTCCTGGGCGTGGGTCTCGACCAGCGGGCCGACGTACTCGAGCAGGCCCTCGCCGAGCTGCGAGTAGTAGGCGTTGATCTGCCTGGCGCGCTTGGCGCCCATGATCACCAAAGAGTACTTGCTGTCGACGATGTCGAGCAGAGAGTCGATCGACGGGTTGGTGATTCCCTCAGCGACCGGGGCAATGCCTGCCACGATTGTCAGACCTCTCGGTTGGTGGATGTCGTGACCCCCTGAGGGTCTGTCATCAAGGCTATCAGCCGATGACATACATCCTGGACACTCGTGTTCACAAGTGTGATGTCGAACTCGGGTTCCGCCGCGCATTCGACGCGTCCGGCGGCCAGGCGGCGTTCGATGACGTCCTCCGGCTCGGTGCCGCGGCCGCGCAGCCGGCGTTCCAGCTCCTCCCACGTGGGCGGGGCCAGGAAGACCAGGAGCGCCTCCGGCATCGTCTTGCGTACCTGCCTGGCGCCCTGGAGGTCGATCTCCAGGAGGGTGGGCACGCCGCTCGCGAGCCGGTCGAGCACGGGCCGGCGCGGCGTACCGTAGCGGTTGCCGGCGAACTCGGCCCATTCGAGCAGTTCGCCCGACTCGATGAGCCGGTCGAACTCGTCGTCGTCGGCGAAGAAGTACTGCACGCCGTGCGACTCGCCGGGGCGGGGCTTTCTGGTGGTCACCGAGACCGACAGCCACACCTCGGGGTGGGACCGCCGGATCTCGGCGACGACCGTGGACTTCCCCACGCCCGACGGCCCGGACAGGACCGTCAGGCGCCTGGAGGGAAGGAGGTCGACCTGTGTGTCGTGGGCCCTCAAACTGTCGGACCAAGACATGTCGGTCACTTCCTACCCCCCGCTGAAGCTGCGCTTTCGTGTGAAGACGAGATTAGCTCTCGCCGCCACCGAACTCGCGCTCAAGGGCGGCCCTCTGGTTCGCGCCGAGGCCGCGCACGCGGCGCGACTCGGCGATGGTGAGCCGCTCCATAAGCTGCTTGGCGCGGACCTTGCCCACGCCTGGGAGCGACTCCAAAAGCGCCGACACCTTCATCTTGCCGATGACGTCGTCGGTCTGCCCATCCTTGAGCACCTCAGCCAGAGAAACCGCGCCATGCTTGAGCCGGTTCTTGACCTCGGCACGCTCTTTACGGGCCTTGGCAGCCTTCTCCAGGGCTGCGGCGCGCTGCTCGGGGGTCAACGGAGGAAGAGCCACGCCGGGTCACCTCGAATTTCTGTCGATGTACTCGGACGAGAGGGGAAACTAGCTGGTCATCGCCACCTAAGCAACGCCAAGAGCGGTTTCTCTCACCACAAAATCCAGTTCTTAACTCTCCGTGTTTGTAAAACTACGATGAGCTGATCAAATCGCGCTCACTTCCCGGTTCTCGAAGATCGTCGCCCGCCAGGGGCGATAACGATCATGACTACTGACCGTCACCCGAAACCCGTCTTTGCGCGACCCGAAAACCCGTTATCAAACCGAGATCTTCTCTTCGCCGGAACGGCTCCGCCACCCCTGCGGGTAGAGAATTCTTCTATCCGGTAGAAGGTTCTTCCTCCCGCCGGTGCCCGGCGGAGTGATCACGCACTGACCCGGGGTTAGCTTGGCGGCACGCGAGTCTCACTCGCGATCGACGTGGGGATCGGCGAGGGCAGGCGAGGGGGAAGTACCGCACGACCGGAGCACGTTTCTCGGTCGTGCGGTACTTCCGAGAATCCGGCCCGCCGTACGGCTCCCCCGTCCGGGGCTACGAACGGAGTCCAACCTCCTTGGCGATCGTTCTCGCCAGCCACGCCGCGACGGCCGGCACCGCCACCGAGCACGCGGCCCCCGCCCGAGGGGTCACCGGATCGTCCAGCCGGCCGAGGGTGACGCTCATGAGCGGCGACACGATGAGCACGACCCGCCGCCCGGCAGGCGACCGCACCGCGACCACCGCGAGCACGACGATGGGCAGGAGTTCGGCCACCGGCACCGGAATCTGAGTACTCACCACGACGCCGGCGAGCAGGACGGCGGCCCATCCCGCCAGCCGCCGACTCCCGAGGGCGCGGGACCCCGTAGCAGGTCGAACGCCTCGCGCCCGCTCACGGCCGCAACCGCAAACGACTTCCCGAATTCGGTGGCGCGCGAGGGAGCGCTGAGGCAGGCTCCACCTCATGGTTTCGGTAGTGCAGAACGTGGCGATCGATTGTGCGGATGCCTTTGAGCTGGCCGGATTCTGGAGCGAGGTGACCGGCAGGCCCCGGCATCCGGAGGACCGGCCGGGTGACCACGAGACCCAGGTGATGCTGCCGGAGGGCCCGGTGCTGCACTTCAACCAGGTGCCGGAGAAGAAGACGATCAAGAACAGGATCCACCTGTGCCTGCGCCCGGAGACCTCACGCGAGGAGGAGGTCGAGCGGCTGCTGGGCCTCGGCGCCACCCAGGTCGCCGATCACCGGAACCCGGACGGCTCGGGCTGGGTCGTCCTCGCCGACCCGGAAGGCAACGAGTTCTGCGTCCTGCGCAGCGACTCCGACCGCGCCGCGACACCTTCCTGATCCCGAAGCGATCCCGGGTCGCCGCGCAAAGCTCGCCTACTTCTTGACGAGGTGGGTTGATATACCCCGAAGGGCTATTAGTGTAGATAGAATAAGAAGGTGGATACATCCAATGTTGAGTTCGTGAGGTAGCCTTATGGCCAAGACCATGATTGACCTGGACGATGACGCTCTCGTGCTCGCCGCCGAAGAGCTCGGCACGTCTACCAAGCGTGACACCGTGAACGCCGCGCTGAGAGTGATCGCCAACCGGCGCGCCGCCAAACACGCCCTCGCACTCCTGGACGAACTCAAGATCGACCTGTCCGAGGATGCCTGGCAGATCGAGCACAAGGGCTACTCCGGAGAAGAGTCGTGAGCGTCGTATATCTCGTCGACAAGTCCGCCTGGGAGTGGGCCCGGCGAGACCCGGCCGCACGCGCCGACTTCACGCAGATCACCGGTGAGGCGATCACCGCGACCTGCCATGTGGCCACAATGGAAGTCCTCTACTCGGCCCGCAACCCAGAGGACTACGAGCGGCTGCGCTTTCGGTGGGCGTCGCTTGCCCAGCTGCCAGACCCTTCCACCGACACCTACGAAGCCGACATGGCATGGGTGATGGATCGGGCCATGGAAGTACAGCGACTCCTGACCGAGACAGGAGAGTGGCGCAGGCCTGTGACGGACCTGATGATCGCCGCTTGTGCGGAGCGGGCCGGAGCGACCGTGCTGCACGTGGACAAGGACTATCCGCTGATCGCCAAAGTGACCGGCCAGCAGGAGCGGCGGCTTACCACATCGAAGTGATCGCCGGGCGAACCGCCGGAGGCCTGCGAAAGATCGAGGGCAGAGATGCCGGCCCCTCTCCGGTCAACGCCAAGACGTGGCTCTCAACCGGCCAACGCTCGGGGAGCGCGAGGGGCCGGAGGCCTCTCGCCGGGGTTTGGGGCGAAGCCCCAATCGGAACAGCCTGAAGGCCCGAGCCTTTGGAGTGGGGCGTGGGGGCCCTGCCCCCACTCAAACACAGCCCGGAGCCGCCCCAGCGCGAAGCGCCCCGCCGACAAGCCGAGGCCCGAGCCCTTGGAGTGGGGCGTGGGGGCCCTGCCCCCACTCGGACACAGCCCGGAGCCGCCCCAGCGCGAAGCGCCCCGCCGAAAAGCGGAGGCCCGAGCCCTTAGGTGGTGCGGCGCAGGGAGGCGGCCAAGGCCGCGGCCGTGGCTCCCGGGTCCGCCGAGCCCGTGATCGGGCGGCCGATCACCAGGAGGTCCGCGCCGTCGGCCATCGCCTGTTCCGGGGTGGCCACGCGGGCCTGGTCCTGGGTTTCGGCGCCCGCCGGCCGTACACCTGGAGTGATCAGTGTGATCGCGGGGCCGACTTCGGCACGGACGGCGGCCACCTCGTGGGGTGAGCAGACCAGCGCGGTCGCGCCCGCCCCCACCGACAGTACGGCCAGCCGCCGCACAGCGTCGTCGGCCGGTCCCGACAGCCCGATCCGGCCCAGGTCGGCCTCCGACAGCGACGTCAGCACGGTCACCGCGGCGATCTTGGTGTGTGGAGCGGCCTGTACGGCCGCCTGGATCATCGCCGGGCCTCCGGCGGCGTGAACGGTCAGGATGGCGGGCCGGAGGCGGGAAACGGCCTTTGCGGCCCCCGCGACGGTATTGGGGATGTCGTGCAGTTTGAGGTCCAGGAAGACCCGCACCCCGCTGCCCCCGCGGACGGAGTCGATCACGTCGGGCCCGTAGCGGAGGTAGAGTTCGAGCCCGACCTTCACCGTGCTGACGTGAGGGGTGACCATCGCGGCCCAGCGGGCGGCGGTCTCGAGGTCCGGCGCGTCCAGGGCGACGGCGATCGGGGCGGGCGTCACGGTGGTCTCTCCTCGTGCGGGTGCGAGCGTCAAAGGGAACTCTCTTCGTGCAGGTGCCGGGCGGCGCTGCCCGGCGGGCGGTGGGCGAGGCCGACGGCGTCGGCCAGCCGCTGGAAGCCGCGTGCGCGCAGCAGGTCCTCGAGTTCGCGCTCGATGCGCAGGCACGCGTACGGGTCGTGGAACAGCGCGGTGCCGACGCCGACGGCGCAGGCTCCGGCGAGGATGAGCTGGAAGGCGTCGGCGCCGGTCATGACGCCGCCGACGCCGATGATGGGCGTGCCGGGCAGCGCGGAGTGGACCTGCCACACGCACCGTACGGCCAGCGGCAGGATGGCCGGTCCCGACAGCCCGCCGGTCACCGCGGCGAGGGCGGGCTTGAGCGTGACGGTGTCGATGCTCATCCCGAGCGGGTTGTTGATCATGGAAAGCGCGTCGGCCCCGGCGTCCACGCAGGCGCGGGCGACGGCGGCGATGTCGGCCACGTCGGGCGCCAGCTTGGCGATGACGGGCACGTCGTAGCGCATCACCGAGCGCACGGAGGCGATGACCTCGGCCGCCGCGCCGCCTTCGCGGGCGAAGACGCGGCCGCGGTCCTCGATGTTGGGGCAGGACAGGTTGACCTCGACGGCGGTGACGCCGGGCGCGTCGGCGAGCCTGCGGGCCAGGGCGGCGTACTCGGCGACGGTGCCGCCGCCGATGGAGACGATGGTCTTGATGCCGCGCTGGGCCAGCCAGGGCAGTTCGCGTTCCAGGAAGGCGTCGACGCCGGGGCCCTGGAGGCCGACGGCGTTGAGCAGGCCGGCGGGCGTCTCGGCCATGCGTGGCGTGGGGCGGCCGGCGCGGGGCGCCATGGTGATGGAGCGGGTGACGAGCGCGCCGAGCCGGTGGAGGTCGAAGAACTGGGCGAGTTCGCGCCCGGAGGCGGCGCAGCCGGCCGCGGTGGTGATGGGGTTCGCTAGCTCGACATGTCCCAGAAAAGTCCGCATATCAACTGACATGTCGGGCTCCACCCCCGGGCGCGCCCAACGCGTCGAACGGGATCGTTCCCACGTCCTCGAAGCGCACGCGCTCCCCCCTGAACACCGGCCCCTCCGCGCACGCCCGCGTCATCCTCGTCACCCCGTCGTCGCCGATGACCGGCAGCACGCAGGTCATGCAGATGCCGATCCCGCACGCCATCGCCTCCTCCACCGCCACCTGCACCGGGATGTCGGCCTCCATGGCGACGGCGGTGACCGCGCGCAGCGTCTGCATCGGCCCGCAGGCGTAGACGACGTCGGCGCGGGTGCCGGCCACGACCGCGGGCAGCGCGTCGCTGACCGTGCCGCGCACGCCCAGCGAGCCGTCCTCGGTGGTGAGCGTGACCGTGGCCCGCTCGGCCATCCGCCTGGCCCGCATCGCGCCGAACACCCGGTCGGCCGAGGCCGCCCCGAGCACGAAGTCGACCCGGCAGCCCCGCTCGGCCAGCGCGTCGGCGAGCGGGAACAGTACGGCGGAGCCGTACTCGGAACCGACGAGCACGCAGTGAACGGGGTCGCGCGGCAGCGGGAACGGCCGCCCGAGCGGTCCCACGAGGTCGATCGTGTCGCGGGCGCGGCGCTCGGCGAGCCAGGCGGTGCCCGGCCCGCCGGCGCTGAAGACCAGCTCGACGGTGCCGCCGTACTCCGGCTTGACGTCGTGCACGTAGAAGGCGCGGCGCGTCACCATCGCGGTGTTCGCGCCGCCGACCGACACGGACACGAAGTGGCCGGGGCGGAAGCGCTCGGCGATGCCGGGCGCCACCACGGTCAGCGCATGATAGGCGTCGACCCGGCGCGTCGTCAGCACCGTGCCCGTCACCTGCACCGGAGTGCCGGCCAGTGTCGCTCACCTCCCGCGGGGGCTCACCCCCGAAGCGCTCGTGCGTGCTCCTGGAGGGACCGTACGCCAACATCGCCCCGCACCTTGGCCTGGATGCCCGCGGCGGCCGCGGCGAGTCCTTGGACCGTGGTGATGCACGGGATGCCGCGCAGCACCGCGGCGGTGCGGATGTCGTAGCCGTCCAGGCGCGGCCCGGACTGGCCTGGGCTGCCGAACGGGGTGTTGACGATCAGGTCCACCTCACCGTCCAGGATGCGCTGGACGATCGTGGGCTCACCTCCGGGTCCCGTGCCGTCGCTCTGCTTGCGCACGATCTTGGCATGGACACCGTTGCGGCGCAGCACCTCGGCGGTGCCCTCCGTGGCGAGGATCTCGAATCCGAGGTCGGCCAGCGCCCGCACCGGGAAGATCATCGCCCGCTTGTCGCGGTTGGCCACCGAGACGAACGCGCGGCCCTTGACGGGCAGCTCGCCGTACGCGGCGGCCTGCGACTTGGCGAAGGCGATGCCGAAGAACTCGTCGATGCCCATGACCTCGCCGGTCGAGCGCATCTCCGGGCCGAGCACGGTGTCGACGCCCCTGAACCGGTTGAACGGCAGCACCGCCTCCTTGACCGCGATCGAGGCGTCCAGCGGCAGCGTGCCGCCGTCGCCCTCGGCCGGCAGCATGCCCTCGTCGCGCAGTTCCTTCAGCGTGGCGCCGAGCATGACGCGGGCCGCCGCCTTCGCCAGCGGCACCGCCGTCGCCTTGGACACGAACGGCACGGTACGGCTGGCGCGCGGGTTGGCCTCCAGGACGTAGAGCACGCCGGCCGACATCGCGTACTGGACGTTGAGCAGCCCGCGCACCCCGACGCCGCGGGCGATGCCCTCGGTGGCGGCGCGGATGCGCTTGATGTCGGCCCCGCCGAGCGTGATCGGCGGCAGCGCGCACGCCGAGTCGCCGGAATGGATGCCGGCCTCCTCGATGTGCTCCATGACGCCGCCGAGGTAGAGCTCGTGGCCGTCGAAGAGCGCGTCCACGTCGATCTCGATGGCCTCGTCCAGGAACTTGTCGACCAGCACCGGATGCCCGCCCTCCTGGGCCGACATGTAGGTGGTGAGGGTCTCGTCGTCGTAGACGATCGCCATGCCGGCCCCGCCCAGCACGTACGAGGGCCGCACCAGCACCGGGTAGCCGATCTCCTCGGCCACCGCCAGCGCCTCCGCCACGGTGGTGGCGGTGCCGTGCTTGGGCGCGGGCAGGTTCGCCTCGGCCAGGACGCGCCCGAACGCGCCGCGTTCCTCCGCCAGGTGGATCGACTCGGGAGAGGTGCCGACGACGGGCACGCCCGCGTCCTTGAGCGCCTGCGCGAGGCCCAGCGGCGTCTGCCCGCCGAGCTGTACGATGACGCCCGCGACCGGGCCGGTCTGCTGCTCGGCGTGGACGACCTCCAGGACGTCCTCCAGCGTCAGCGGCTCGAAGTAGAGCCGGTCGGAGGTGTCGTAGTCGGTCGAGACGGTCTCCGGGTTGCAGTTGACCATGACGGTCTCGAACCCGGCCCTGGACAGCTCGAAGCTGGCGTGCACGCAGGCGTAGTCGAACTCGATGCCCTGGCCGATGCGGTTGGGCCCGGAGCCGAGGATGAGGACCTTGGACCGCTCGCCGTAGGGGACCTCGTTCTCCTCGTCGTAGGTCGAGTAGAGGTAGGGCGTGGTCGCGGCGAACTCGGCCGCGCAGGTGTCGACGGTGTTGTAGACCGGGCGCAGGCCGAGCGCGTGGCGCAGGTCGCGCACGCGCGTCTCGTCGAGGCCGCGGATCTCGCCGATCTGGACGTCGGAGAAGCCGTGCCCCTTGGCCCGCTCCAGCGTCTCGCGGGTGAGCTCGGGCGCGGCGGCCAGCGCCGTCGCCTCCTCCTGCAGCAGGAAGAGCTGGTCGATGAACCACGGGTCCACGCGGGTGGCCTCGAAGAGCTCCTCCGCCGTGGCGCCCGCCCTGATGGCCTGCTGCATCGTGCGCAGCCGTCCGTCATGGGGGGTACGGCACGCGTCCAGCAGTTCCGCCTTGCCGGTGTACTCCCCGACCCAGGAGAACGACGAGCCCTTCTTCTCCAGCGACCGCAGCGCCTTCTGCAGCGCCTCGGTGAAGGAGCGGCCGATGGCCATGGCCTCGCCCACGGACTTCATGTGCGTGGTGAGCGTCTGGTCGGCCCCGCGGAACTTCTCGAAGGCGAAGCGCGGCACCTTGACCACGATGTAGTCGAGCGTCGGCTCGAAGGAGGCCGGGGTGACCCGGGTGATGTCGTTGGGGATCTCGTCGAGCGTGTAGCCGATGGCCAGCTTCGCGGCGATCTTCGCGATCGGGAAGCCGGTGGCCTTGGAGGCCAGGGCGCTCGACCGGGACACGCGCGGGTTCATCTCGATGACGATCATGCGGCCGCTGGCCGGGTCGACGGCGAACTGGATGTTGCAGCCGCCGGTGTCGACGCCGACCTCGCGGATGACCGCGATGGCCACGTCGCGCATGTTCTGGTACTCGCGGTCGGTGAGGGTCAGCGCGGGCGCGACGGTGACGCTGTCGCCGGTGTGGACGCCCATCGGGTCGATGTTCTCGATGGAGCAGACGATGACCACGTTGTCGTGCTTGTCACGCATGACCTCGAGCTCGTACTCCTTCCAGCCGAGGATGGACTCCTCCAGGAGCACCTCGGTGGTCGGCGAGGCGTCGAGCCCGGCTCCGGCGATGCGCCGCAGGTCGGACTCGTCGTAGGCGAAGCCGGAGCCGACGCCGCCCATGGTGAACGAGGGCCGCACCACCAGCGGGTAGCCGAGCGTCCCCGCGGCGGCCAGGCAGTCGTCCATGGTGTGGCAGATCACCGACTCGGCGCTGGAGGCGTTGAGCCCCTGCTCGCGGGCGACCTTGGCGACGATCTCCTTGAACCGCTCGCGGTTCTCCCCCGCCTGGATCGCGTCGAAGTCGGCGCCGATCAGCTCGACCTCGTAGCGCTCCAGCACGCCCGCCTCGTGCAGGGCGACCGCGGTGTTGAGCGCGGTCTGCCCGCCGAGCGTCGGCAGCAGCGCGTCGGGCCGCTCCTTGGCGATGATCTTCTCGACGAACTCGGGGGTGATCGGCTCGACGTAGGTGGCGTCGGCGAACTCCGGGTCCGTCATGATCGTCGCGGGGTTCGAGTTGACCAGGATCACCCGGAAGCCCTCGGCCCGCAGCACGCGGCAGGCCTGGGTGCCGGAGTAGTCGAACTCGCACGCCTGCCCGATCACGATCGGCCCCGAGCCGATGACCAGGACCGATTGGATGTCTGTTCTCTTAGGCACGCTGCATGACCTCGCAGAACTCGTCGAAGAGGTACGCGGCGTCATGCGGGCCCGCCGCGGCTTCCGGGTGGTACTGCACGCTGAAGGCGCGCCCGTCGAGCAGGCGCAGTCCTTCCACGCAACGGTCGTTGAGATTGACGTGACTGACCTCTGCCGGGCCGTACGGGGTGTCGAAGGCGCCGTCGAGCGGCGCCTCCACCGCGAAGCCGTGGTTGTGCGCGGAGATCTCCACTTTTCCGGTACGCACGTCCTGGACCGGCTGGTTCACCCCGCGGTGACCGTAGGCCAGCTTGTAGGTGCCGAGCCCGAGCGCGCGGCCGAACAGCTGGTTGCCGAAGCAGATGCCGAAGAACGGCACCCGCGCCTCCAGCACCTTCTTCAGCGCGCCGACGTCGGCGGTGGCCGGGTCGCCCGGCCCGTTGGAGAAGAAGACGCCGTCCGGCTCGACGGCCATGATCTGCTCGAAGGTGGCGGTCGCGGGCAGCACGTGCACCTCGCAGCCGCGCTCCGCCATGCGGTGCGGCGTCATGCCCTTGATGCCCAGGTCGACGGCGGCCACGGTGAACCGCTTCTCGCCCTGGGCGGGGATCACGTAGGTCTCACCGGTGGAGACCTGCTCGGCCAGGGAGGCTCCGGTCATCTGCGGGGCCTGCCGTACGCGCTCGACGAGCTCCTCGACCGGGACGGTGGGCGCGCTGAAGACGCCCGCCCGCATCGCGCCGCGCTCGCGCAGGTGGCGGGTGAGCGCGCGGGTGCCGCGCAGGGCGATGCCGACCACGCCCTGCTCCTTGAGGTAGGCGTCGAGGGAGCGGTCGGCGCGCCAGTTGGAGACCACGCGGGACGGCTCACGCACGACATATCCGGCGACCCACACCTTCGACGACTCGGGGTCCTCGTCGTTGACGCCGGTGTTGCCGATGTGCGGGGCGGTCATCGCGACGATCTGCCGGTGGTAGGAGGGGTCGGTGAGGGTCTCCTGGTAGCCGGTCATGCCGGTGTTGAAGACCATCTCGCCGAACGTCTCACCCTCGGCGCCGTAGGGGGTTCCATGGAAGACACGACCGTCCTCCAGGACAAGCACCGCGTTCACATGTGGCTCCCTCTGGTCGTGCACGGGTGTCAAACCAGCTTCCCTTCCAGGACGGTCGGCTTGCCCCGGAGGAAGGTGGCGACGACCCGGCCCGGGAGGGTCATCCCCTCGTACGGGGTGTTGCGGCTCTTGGAGGCGAAGGCACGCGGGTCGACCTCGGTGCGGGCGCCCGGGTCGTACAGGGTGATGTTGGCCGGGCCGCCGGCCTCGATCGGGTTGCCGTGGCCGGACAGGCGGCCGATCTCGGCGGGCTTGAGCGACATGCGCTCGGCCACGCCCGCCCAGTCGAGCAGGCCCGTGTCGACCATGGCCTCCTGGACGACGCTGAGCGCGGTCTCCAGGCCGATCATGCCCATGGCCGCCGCCGCCCACTCGGTCTCCTTGTCCTCGACCGGGTGCGGCGCGTGGTCGGTGGCGACGACGTCGATGGTGCCGTCGGCCAGGGCCGCGCGCAGCGCCTCGACGTCGGCGCGGGTACGCAGCGGCGGGTTGACCTTGTAGATCGGGTTGTAGGAGCCGTTGGGCGACTCCTCGACCAGTTCGTCGGTCAGCAGCAGGTGGTGCGGGGTGACCTCGGCGGTGACGTTCCAGCCCTTGGACTTGGCCCAGCGCAGGATCTCCACCGAGCCGGCGGTGGAGACGTGGCAGATGTGCAGGCGGGAGCCGACGTGCGCGGCGAGCAGGCAGTCGCGGGCGATGATCGCCTCCTCGGCCACGGCGGGCCAGCCGGCCAGGCCGAGGCGGCCGGAGATGACGCCCTCGTTCATCTGGGCGCCGCCGGTGAGGCGGGGCTCCTGGGCGTGCTGGGCGACGACGCCGTCGAAGGCCTTGACGTACTCCAGCGCGCGGCGCATGAGCACCGCGTCGTCGACGCAGTGGCCGTCGTCGGAGAAGACCCGCACGCGGGCGGCGGAGTCGGCCATGGCGCCGAGCTCGGCCAGCTGCCTGCCCTCCAGGCCGACGGTGACGGCGCCGACGGGCTGCACGTCGCAGTAGCCGCCCTCCTGGCCGAGCCGGTAGACCTGCTCGACGACGCCGGCGGTGTCGGCGACGGGCGAGGTGTTGGCCATGGCGTGCACGGCGGTGTAGCCGCCGCGGGCGGCCGACTGGGTGCCGGTCAGGACGGTCTCGGCGTCCTCGCGGCCGGGCTCGCGCAGGTGGGTGTGCAGGTCGACCAGGCCGGGCAGCGCGATCGCGCCGCGGCCGTCGACGATCTCCTCGGTGCCCTGCAGCCCCGCGCCGATCTCGGTGATGGTTCCGCCGGAGACGCGGATGTCGGCGGGCTCGCCGCCCAGGACGCGGACGTTGCGAATGATCATGCGGACTCTCCCCCGAGGAGCAGGTACAGGACGGCCATGCGGGTGGTCACGCCGTTGGCGACCTGCTCGACGATGGTCGAGCGCGGGGAGTCCGCCACGTCGGCGGCGATCTCCATGCCCCGGTTCATCGGGCCGGGGTGCATCACGATGGCGTCGTCCGGCATCTTGGCGAAGCGGTCGCGGTCCAGGCCGTAGCGCCGGGAGTACTCGCGCTCGCTGGGGAAGTAGGCGGCGTTCATCCGCTCCTTCTGCACGCGGAGCATCATGACCACGTCCGACTTGGGCAGCACCGCGTCGAGGTCGTAGGAGACCTCGCAGGGCCAGGTGCCGACCGAGACCGGCAGCAGCGTGGGCGGGGCGACCAGCGTCACCTCGGCGCCGAGCGTGGCCAGCAGCAGCACGTTCGAGCGGGCCACGCGCGAGTGGAGCACGTCGCCCACGATGGTGATCTTGCGGCCTTCCAGCGAGCCGAGGCGGCGGCGCATGGAGAAGGCGTCGAGCAGGGCCTGCGTGGGGTGCTCGTGGGTGCCGTCGCCGGCGTTGACGACGCTGCCGCGCACCCAGTTGGCCAGGCGGTGCGGCGCGCCGGAGGCGCCGTGGCGGATGACGACCGCGTCGGCGCCCATGGCCTCCAGGGTCAGCGCGGTGTCCTTGAGCGACTCGCCCTTGGAGACGCTGGAGCCCTTGGCGGAGAAGTTGATGACGTCGGCCGACAGGCGCTTGGCCGCGGCCTCGAAGCTGATGCGGGTGCGGGTGGAGTCCTCGAAGAACAGGTTGACCACGGTACGGCCGCGCAGCGTCGGCAGCTTCTTGATGGACCGTTCCGAGACGGCCGCCAGTTCCTCGGCGGTGTCGAGGATGAGCAGCGCGTCGTCCTTGGACAGGTCCGCGGCGGAAATGAGGTGCTTGTTCACTTGATCAACTCCACTGCGTCGCGCCCGTCGATCTCGTCGAGGAAGACCTTGACCTTCTCGCTCTTGGCGGTCGGCAGGTTCTTCCCGACGTAGTCGGCGCGGATGGGGAGCTCGCGGTGACCCCTGTCGACCAGCGTGGCGAGCTGCACGGCCGTCGGGCGGCCCAGGTCGTTGAGCGCGTCGAGCGCGGCGCGGACGGTGCGGCCGGAGTAGAGCACGTCGTCGACGAGCACGACGGTCCTGCCGTCGACGCCGTCCGGCGGAAGCTCGGTGTGGCCGAGGGGGCGGGCGGGCTTGAGCCGCAGATCGTCGCGGTACATCGTGATGTCGATCGAGCCGACGGGGATCTTCACGCCTTCGAACTGCTCGATCCGCTCACCGAGCCGGCGGGCCAGAGTCACGCCGCGGGTCGGGATGCCGAGGAGGACGACGCCGTCGGCGCCCTTGGTGCGCTCGAGGATCTCGTGCGCGATTCGGGTCAGCGCCCGGTGGATGTCCGGGCCTTCGAGAACGGCCCTTGATTCGGACATGGGAAATCATCACCACCTTCCCCGCCTCACGGGACGGGACTTAAAAGGGTGTCGGTCGGGACACACAGTACCAGGCGCCACCAGCCACGATGCGGCGCCCCCTCGGCGCGTTAGCCTGATCGCGCACACCATGTAGTCGGGGGGTCACATTGGGTGCTCAGCTACGCCTGATCAGGCAGCGGATCAAGTCCGTGAAGTCGACCGCGAAGATCACACGAGCTCAGGAGTTGATCGCGTCGTCGCGGGTGGGCAAGGCCCGCGACCGCGCCGACGCGGCGCAGCCGTACGCGCGGGAGATCTCCGCGGCGGTCTCGGCGCTCGTCAGCCACCACATGAAGATGAACCACGCGCTGCTGAACGAGCGGCCGGACACCTCGCGAGTGGCGGTGCTGGTGCTGACCAGCGACCGGGGGTTCGCCGGCGGCTACAACCACAACGTCATCAAGAACGGCCAGGCCCTGCACGCCATGTTCGAGGCGCAGGGCAAGGAGCCGGTCTTCTACGTGGTGGGCCGCAAGGGGGTCGACTGGTTCCGCTTCCGCGGCCGGGAGATGGCCGGGCACTGGGCGGGGATGAGCGGGCAGCCGGGTTACGACACCGCCGCCGAGATCGGCAAGACGCTCATCTCGGCGTTCGACATGCCGACCAGGGACGGCGGCGTGGGCGAGGTGCACGTGGTCTACACGGAGTTCGTCACGATGCTGACGCAGGCGCCGCGCGTCACCAGAATCCTGCCGCTGCAGGTGGAGGAGGTCGAGGGCGAGGCGGGGACGGCCTCGGGGCCGCCCAAGGCGCCCTACGAGTTCGATCCCTCGCCGGAGGCGGTGCTGGACGAGATGCTGCAGAAGTACGTGCGCTCGCGGATCTGGTACATGCTGCTGTCGTCGGCGGCGGCCGAGCACGCGGCCCGCCGTACCGCGATGATGGCGGCGACCGAGAACGCGCACGAGCTCATCGAGAAGCTCACGCGCGAGGCCAACGAGGCGCGGCAGGCGGAGATCACGACGGAGATCACCGAGATCGTCGGCGGCGCGGAGGCGCTCAAGCACTCCTGACGGATTTGGCACAATCGGACAAAGCATTATAAAACCTCCTTCAAGGTCTCTTGGGGGAGGTTTCATCATGGCGCTGTCCGCGCGCGAGCAAACGGTCCTGGACGCGATCGCCCGCCAGATCGCGGTGGAGGACCCGGCGCTGGTCAAGGACCTCTCCGAGCACGGCAGCGGGGTCGTGACGGCCGAGCGCATCCCCCAGGCCTGGGACGCCTGGCCCGTGGCGCTGATCGCGCTCTGCCTCGCGGTCTTCACGGTCGTACTGCTGCTGAGCGGTTCACCGTCCGATCTGCCGCACGCCGTGATCAGGTAATTTCCGGACAAGGCCCCGTGTCAGCACTCTGAGTGCCGGGCACGTCACCGTGAGTCGCACGCGTTCCGCCTGCGGCTTTCCGCGGACCGACGTGCACGGGGGCACCGCATGGGGGAACCACGACCGCCCGAGGGCGGTGTCACGACCGCGATTCCCACCGAGACCGCTCCCGGCTCCGGCGGGCTCGGGCTCGGCTCGGCCATCGCGCTCATCATCGGCAACGTCGTCGGCACCGGGATCTTCCTGCTGCCGGCCTCGCTGGCCGCCTTCGGCACCGTCAGCCTCGTCGCCATGGTCGTGGTCACGATCGGCGCCGTCGCCATGGCCATGGTCTTCGGCAAGCTCGGCGAGCGCATCCCCGCCGGCGGCGGCCCCTACGCCTACGCGCGCAGCGCCTTCGGCGAGTTCGCCGGCTTCTGGAACGCCTGGTCGTTCTGGCTGACGGCGTGGATCGGCAACGCCGCGATCGCCGTCGCCTGGGTCGGCTACGTCCAGTACTTCGCCCAGCAGGTATTCGGCCTGGACTGGAACGGCGTGCCCATCGCCATCGGGCTGGTCGGCCTGTGGATCCCGGCGGTCGTCAACCTGATGGGCGCCAGGAACATGGCCGCCTTCCAGCTCGTCACCACGATCCTGAAGTTCGCCCCGCTGCTGTTCGTCGGCGTCATCGGGCTCTTCTTCATCCAGGGCGCCAACTTCGGCGCGTTCAACGCCACCGACGGCAACTGGGTCGGCGCCGTCTCGATGGCGGGCGCCGTCGCCCTGTTCATCTACTCCGGCGTCGAGAGCGTGTCCATCGCCGCCGAGAAGATCAGGAACCCCGAGCGCAACATCGGCAGGGCCAGCGTCATCGGCGTGCTCGCCTGCGCGGTGCTCTACATCCTGAGCACCGTCGCCGTCATGGGCACCGTGCCGCACGAGCGCCTGGTCAACTCCACGGCGCCGTTCGCCGACGCGCTCAACAACATGTTCGGCGGCTCGGCCGGCGGCATCCTCATGGCCGCCTGCGCGATCGTCTCCGGCATCGGCGCGCTGAACGGCTGGACCATGCTGGTGGCCGAGATGCCGCTGGCCGCGGCCAAGGACGGCATGTTCCCGCCGGTCTTCGGCAGGGTCTCGCGCCGGGGCGTACCGGCCGCGGGCATCCTGGCCGGCACCATCCTGACCTCGGTGATGCTGCTGGTCGGCTACGCCTCGGAGAACGCCTTCAACACCATCGTGCTGCTGGCCTCCTTCACCACGGTCATCCCGTACTTCTTCTCCGCCGCCGCCCAGATCTTCTGGCTGGCCACCGGAGGGCGCCTGGTCGACAAGCGCCGCCTGGCCAGGGACATGATCATCGCGGTGATCGCGCTGCTGTTCGCGTTCTGGATGGCCTTCGGCTCCGGCGCCGAGGCGGTGCTCGGCGGGACGCTCATGCTCCTCGTGGGTGTTCCGGTCTACATCTGGGTCAAGTCCAAGAGGGGCGAGTACGGCCCGCGTGACGCCCGCGTTTCCTGAGGGGATAGAGAAGAAATGACCTTTCACGTCGATTCCGAGGTGGGCAGGCTCCACCAGGTGATGCTGCACAAGCCCGAGCTGGCCCTGAAGCGCCTCACACCCACCAACAAGGACGAGTTCCTCTTCGACGACGTCCTGTGGGTGCAGCGGGCGCTGGAGGAGCACGAGGAGTGGCAGCAGGTCCTGCGCGACCGCGGCATCACCGTCTACATGCTGGCCGACCTCCTGCGCGAGACCCTCGACATCCCCGAGGCGCGCAAGCACGTGCTGGAGCACGTGGTCGACGAGCGCTGGATCGGCCCGCTGGCCGTGGACGCCGTGCGCAACGTCCTGGACGCCATGCCGTCGGCCGAGCTCCAGCAGTTCCTCACCGGCGGCATCACCAAGGGCGAGCTGATGGAGCGCGGGGTCGACCCCAAGAGCGTCGCCTACCACGTGCTGGACGAGTCCGACTTCGTCCTGCCGCCGCTGCCCAACCACCTGTTCACCCGCGACACCTCCTGCTGGATCTACAACGGCGTCTCGATCAACGCCATGAAGAAGAAGGCCCGCCAGGCCGAGACGATCAACCTGGAGGCCGTCTACCGCTACCACCCGGTCTTCGCCGCCGGGTTCCGCCGTCCGGAGGCGGGCGGCTTCAACGTGTGGATGCCCGGCACCGCGGTCGCCCCGGCCACGATGGAGGGCGGGGACGTGCTGGTCATCGGGCGCGGGGCCGTACTCATCGGCATGAGCGAGCGCACCCAGCCGCAGGCGGTCGAGATGCTCGCGCGCAACCTCTTCAAGCACAACGGCGCCAAGAAGATCGTGGCGCTCAACATGCCGAAGGCCCGCGCCTTCATGCACCTCGACACGGTGATGACCAACGTGGACGTCGGCGTGTTCACCAAGTACGCCGGCCTCGGCATGCTGCCCTCCTACACGATCGAGCCCGGCGACAACGACAAGGAGCTCAAGGTCACCGACCACCGCCCCGAGGACATGCACAAGGCGATCGCCCGCGCCCTGGACCTGGACGACATCAAGGTCCTGACCGCCCACCAGGACGTCTACGCCGCCGAGCGGGAGCAGTGGGACGACGGCTGCAACGTGCTGGCCATCGAGCCCGGCGTGGTCGTCGCCTACGAGCGCAACACCACCACCAACAACTTCCTCCGCTCGGAGGGCATCGAAGTGATCACCATCAGGGGCAGCGAGCTCGGCAGGGGGCGCGGCGGCCCGCGCTGCATGAGCTGCCCGCTGGAACGCGACGGCATCTGACCTTTTCAGGTTCTCGGGGGGAACTTCATGGCATTCAACCTGCGCGGGCGCAGCTTTCTCAAAGAACTGGACTTCACGCCAGAGGAGTTCGGGTTCCTGCTGCGCCTGGCGGCCGACCTGAAGGCGGCCAAGTACGCCGGCGTCGAACAGCAGCGGCTCAAGGGCAAGAACATCGCCCTGATCTT
This sequence comes from Nonomuraea sp. NPDC059007, assembly GCF_042740555.1. Lineage (NCBI taxonomy): Bacteria > Bacillati > Actinomycetota > Actinomycetes > Streptosporangiales > Streptosporangiaceae > Nonomuraea > Nonomuraea sp. NPDC059007. Next base: position 405,901 of record NZ_JBHYJD010000003.1, read on the forward strand.
CGAGAAGTCCTCGACCCGCACCCGGTGCGCGTTCGAGGTGGCCGCCCACGACCAGGGCGCGCACGTCACCTACCTGGACCCGTCCGGCTCGCAGATGGGGCACAAGGAGTCGGTCAAGGACACCGCCCGGGTGCTCGGCCGGATGTTCGACGGCATCGAGTACCGGGGCAGCGCCCAGTCCAACGTGGAGGAGCTGGCCCTGTACTCGGGCGTACCGGTGTGGAACGGGCTCACCGACGAGTGGCATCCCACGCAGATGCTCGCCGACATGCTCACCATGAAGGAGCACAGCGACAAGCCGCTGCACGACATCTCCTTCGCCTACCTCGGCGACGCCCGCAACAACATGGGCAACTCGCTGCTGGTCACCGGCGCGATGTTCGGCATGGACGTACGGCTGGTCGCCCCCAAGGCGCTGCAGCCCGACCGGCAGATGGTCGTCAAGCCGGCCAAGGACCTCGCCAAGCAGACCGGGGCCACGGTCACCATCACCGACGACGTGGCCAAGGGCGTCAAGGGCGTCGACTACCTCTACACCGACGTGTGGGTGTCGATGGGCGAGCCCAAGGAGGTCTGGGACGAGCGGATCAAGCTGCTGAAGCCGTACCAGATCAACGACAAGGTGGTGAAGGCCACCGGCAACCCCAAGGTGAAGTTCATGCACTGCCTGCCGGCCTTCCACAACCGGGAGACGAAGGTCGGCGAGGACATCTACGAGAAGACCGGCCTGGACGCGCTGGAGGTGACCGAGAGCGTCTTCGAGTCGCCGCGCTCGATCGTCTTCGACGAGGCCGAGAACCGCCTGCACACGATCAAGGCCATCATGGTGGCCACCCTCGGGGACTGACCGCGATGCGCGTCATCGTCGCCCTCGGGGGCAACGCGCTGCTCAAGCGCGGGGACCGGCCGGACGCCGACACCCAGATCGCCAACGTCAACATCGCGGTGAAGACGCTGGCCAAGCTGGCGGAAGAGCACGAGCTGATCATCACCCACGGCAACGGCCCCCAGGTCGGGATGCTGGCGCTGGAGAGCGCCGCCGACACCAGCCTGACCCGGGCCTACTCCTTCGACACGCTCGGCGCCGAGACCCAGGGCATGATCGGCTACTGGATGCTGCAGGCCCTGCAGAACGCCCTGCCCGGCCGGCAGGTCATGGCGCTGGTCACCCAGACGCTCGTCTCGGCGGTCGACCCGGCCTTCGACAACCCGACCAAGTTCGTCGGCCAGGTCTACGAGCAGGCCGAGGCCGAGAAGCTGGCCAGGGAGAACGGCTGGGTGGTCCGGCAGGACGGCCCGTACTGGCGCCGCGTGGTGCCTTCTCCCGCGCCGCAGCGCGTGGTGGAGACCCGGCTGATCCGCAAGGCCGTACGCGACGGCGTCGTGGTGGTCTGCGCGGGCGGCGGCGGCATCCCGGTCGTCCGCGACGCCCAGGGCCGGCTGTCGGGGGTCGAGGCCGTCATCGACAAGGACCTGACCGCGTCGATGCTGGCCGAGGCGCTGGACTGCGACGCGTTCCTGATCCTCACCGACGTGCCGAGGGTCATGAAGGACTTCGGCACGCCGCAGCAGAGCGAGATCGGGCACACCACTCCGTACGAACTGCGCTCCATCGACTTCCCCGCCGGCTCGATGGGGCCGAAGGTGGAAGCCGTGTGCAGGTTCGTGGAGACCACAGGTGACATGGCCGCGATCGGCAAACTCGACCAGGCCGTCGAGATCCTCAAGGGGAAGGCGGGCACGATCATCACGCCGAGCGCCACCTGGCCGTTGACGAGCACGCTTTAGTCGCATCGGGGCCGGTGGCCCCTTCTTTGGGGAGGTGCCGGTGGCACTGACACAGTTGTTCCGCATCAAGCCGACGGACGAGATCGTCTCGGAGGCCGGCCGGGGCGAGGGCGGCGAGCTACGACGCACGATGGGCCTGTGGCAGCTGACCCTCTTCAGCGTCGGCGCCACACTCGGCACGGGTATCTTCGTCATCCTCGGCCAGGCCGTGCCGAAGGCGGGCCCGGCGGTGGTGCTGGCGTTCGTGCTGGCCGCCATCACGGCCCTGTTCTCCGCGCTGAGCTACGCCGAGCTGGCCGGGACCATCCCGGTGTCCGGCTCGTCCTACTCCTACGCCTACGCCACGCTCGGCGAGATCGTGGCCTGGGTCTGCGGCTGGTGTCTCATGCTGGAGTACGCCGTGTCGGTCGCGGCCGTGGCCGTCGGCTGGGGCGAGTACCTCAACACGTTCCTGCAGGGGCTGTTCGGCTGGCAGCTACCCGCCGCGATCACCCACTCCCCCGGCGACAAGGGCGGCGTCGTCAACGTGACCGCCATCCTCATCGTGCTGCTGGCCACCTGGCTGCTGCTCGGCGGCTCCTCCGAGTCGGCCACCGCCAACGTGGTCTTCGTGCTCATCAAGGTCGCGGTGCTGGCGTTCTTCTGCGTGGTGGCGTTCACCGCCTTCCAGTCGAAGAACTTCACCCCGTTCGCCCCGCTGGGCGTCCTGGGCATCACCGCCGCCGCCTCGCAGGTCTTCTTCTCCTATATCGGCTTCGACGCCGCCTCCACCGCCGGTGAGGAGGCCAAGAACCCCAAGCGCGACCTGCCGCTGGCGATCATCTTCTCCCTGGTGATCGTGACGGCGATCTACGTCCTGGTCGCGGTGGCCGCCATCGGCGCCATGCCGTGGACCGACTTCGACCCCGAGAACACCGAGGCCAGCCTCGCCGTCATCGTCGACATGGCCACCGGCGCCACCTGGCCGGGCCTGGTCGTCTCCTTCGGCGCCGTCATCGCCATCGCCAGCGTCGTGCTCACCGTCATGTACGGCCAGACCCGCATCCTGTTCGCGATGTCGCGCGACGGGCTGATCCCCAAGGTGTTCCAGAAGGTCAACCCGCGCCGCCAGGTCCCGGTCGCCAACACGCTGATCGTGACGTTGTTCATCAGCGTCCTGGCCGGGCTCATCCCGCTCGGGCAACTGGCCGAGGCCACCAGCATCGGCACCCTGTTCGCGTTCGCGATCGTCAACGTCGGCGTGATCGTGCTCCGCCGTACCAGGCCCGACCTGCCGCGCAACTTCAAGACGCCGCTGTTCCCGATCACGCCGATCCTCGGCGTGATCATGTGCGTGGTCGTGATGGCGGGCCTGCAGGGCGTCACGTGGCTGGCGTTCGCGCTGTGGATGGCCGTCGGTTTCATCTGCTATTTCCTGTACGGCTACCGCCACTCCAGGCTCCGCACGGAGGTGCCCCGATGAAGATCGAGAACGTGCTGACCGGCTTCATCGCCGAGCCCCGTGGACGTGACGGGCTGGCGCTCGCCGTACTCCTGGCCAGGCAGGCGAGGGCGAAACTGACGGTCGCGACCGTGCAGCCGCCCGCCTGGAACACGCCGGGACCCGCCAAGGCCGACGAGAGCGCCTGGCGCGCCTACCTGCGCGAGCAGTCGGACGCGACGCTGGAGCAGGCCCGCGAGCTGGCCGGCGACGAGGCGGACTACGTCGTCCACACCAACAAGGGCAGCGGGCGCGGCCTGGTGGAGCTGGCCCGCAAGCGCGAGGCGGACGTGGTCGTGATCGGCTCGGCTCCCTCGGGCGCCAAGGGCCGCATCTCCCTGGGCAGCACCGCCGACCAGTTGCTGCACTCCTCGTCGGTTCCGGTACTGCTGGCGCCCAAGGGCTGGTCGGAGGAGCCTCCGGCCGAGTTCGAACGCCTCACGGTCGCCTACCGGCGCGGCCCAGGCTGCGACCACGCGGTCGCCGAGGCGGCGCGGGCGGCGGTGAGCCTGGACGTGCCGCTGCGGCTGGTCACGCTGGTCCTCAGCAGCGGCAGGAAGGCGAAGATCGAGCAGGAGATGTCCGAACGGCTGCGCGAGCAGGCGGCGGCGGACCTGAAGGCGGCCGCGCGCGGGCAGCGCCGCAGGCTGCAGGTGGACGTGGAGATCCTGGAGGGCAGGAACGTGGCCCAGGCCCTGGGCGCGGCCACGTGGCTGGACGGCGAGCTGATCATCTGCGCGTCAAGTAGTTCCGGGCCGCTGCGCCGGGTCTTTCTGGGCGACACCTCCATCAAAATCGTCAAGGCTGCGACATGCCCCGTGATGATCCTGACTCGAGAGCCATAGCTGGATATCCCTCGTCAAACTATGACGAAGTACTGTTATCAACGGGACAAGAGGGGCGTTTGAGGCGATCCATACCGGACCGGATTCGGCATCTTTTTTCCAATCAGCTTGACCTTCGGCTTAACCCCCTTTACCGTCACTGTGCGTAACCACTTTGCGCGGCGTTCTGGGGTAAACCCGGGGCCATGGCTACCGATGGTGCCGAGCTTGGCACCAGACCCCCCGGTGGCCGGGTCAATCGTCGCAAAGGCGCACAATCTACTGAGAGCAGTACATAACACGAGCCGGGGGGCCACAACGATGCCGTCTGAGTACGCAAAGTCGCTGGGTGCACGACTCCGCGCGATCCGCACCCAGCAGGGGCTTTCCCTGCACGGAGTCGAGGAGAAGTCGCGCGGACGCTGGAAAGCCGTGGTCGTAGGCTCCTATGAGCGCGGCGACCGGGCCGTCACGGTGCAGAAGCTTGCCGAGCTTGCCGACTTCTACGGGGTACCGGTGTCCGAGCTGCTGCCGGGCGGCGCCGCCCCCAGCCCTCTCGGCCCGACACCCAAGCTTGTGATCGACCTCGAACGTCTGGCCACGCTGCCGAAGGAGAAGGCCGGGGCACTCGCCCGGTACGCGGCGACGATCCAGTCGCAGCGCGGTGACTACAACGGCAAGGTGCTCTCGATCCGGCAGGAGGACCTGCGCTCCCTTGCCGTGATCTATGACAAGTCGCCGAGTGAGCTGACCGAGGAACTGATCAGCTGGGGCGTACTCGACGCCGAGGCCCGGCGGGCGGTCGAGTCGTTCTGACCTGGTTCGTGAGGAGGGCGCGCCTGAACACCTCAGGCGCGCCTTTCGCGCTTCCCCGGGCCTTTGGTGGTGTCCGTGGTCCCGCGGGGTCTCAGCGGCTCTTCAGGCGTCGCATCCAGCAGGAACCCGCACGCACGCGGACACGCAGGCTCAGGGACACATCGCCCTGACCAACAGACCCTGTAGGGCACGCCTCGGGCGAAGCGCACAAGCTCGGTGGCGGGCGCTCGGCCTCGGTCGGGACTTGAGGACCACATCGGTCGAGGCGCACAGGCTTGCCGGCGGCACTTGGGTCGTGAGGGTGCCATGTGATGGGGCTGGTTGTGCGCTTGGCCGGTCAACGGGGCGCCGTTGCGGCGGGTACCACGTCCGACGTGAGAAGCGATCCCCACGATCGGCGCCCGCTCACGACGGCGGGTGGCGTGGGGGCGGCTGTGCCGTAACGGATGAAAACCTCGACACCCACCGACGCTGCCAGGGGGTTTCGACGGCGCGGGGGTGATGGTGGGCGCGGGTCCAGGCGATCGCGTCGGCGGGGGCGAGGCCGGACAGCACAGCCAGGCACGACAGGACCGTGCCGGTGCGGCCCACTCCGCCCCCGCAGGCGACCTCGGCACGTTCGCCGGCCTGGAGCCGTTCGTGCAGGGCTCGGATCAGGCGGACCGCTTCGCCCGTGTCGCGTGGCAGCAGGAAGTCCGGCCAGTCGATCCAGTCGTGTGGCCAGGTGTGTTCGTGCTTGCGTCGCAGCTTGGAGGTGCCGAGATAGAGGCCGTAGCCGGGGTCCGGCCCCTCGGGTGCGGGGTTACGCAGCCCGCGCCCACGCACCCAGCCTCCGTCCGGCAGTCGGATCGCGCCGGTGAGTCGATCGTTCATCCGGCGACGATAGACCCGGCCCGGCCCTGGCGGCCCGTCCCGGACGCTGCGGCCGGTGCGGTCAACGACATCGGTGACCGCACCGACCAGGCATGAAGATGCTCACCCCAGGCCAGATCGGCCCACAGCGAAACCACCGAGCCCTGCCCGGCACACCAGGCTTCGGCCACATCCGCCAACCGTCACCGCATGCCCAGCGCGGCGGGGGGGGGGCCCGTGGGGGGGGGGGCCCGCCGCGCGGGCCCCCCCCCAGGCGGGGGGGGGCCCGCCCCCGCCCCCGGGCACCGCAGGCCCTGCGGGGCGTCCCCCGCCCTATGGGGTGCCTACCCCGGCCAGGCCACGCCTCCTGATGGCGGGCGGTCGCCGCCAGGCGCCAGGTGCCGGATGATGCGCTGTGGCCGGCAGGCAGACGGTGCCGGATGGCGTGCTGTCGCCGCCGGGTGGTGCGCTGTCGTTGGGCAGGGTCGCAGGTGATGAGGGTGGTCGCTGGTGCCTCTGGGCATGCGGCTGCCGCCCTTCGCGGGGCGCTGTTGTCCCGGGCGGCTTGGGTGGGCGGTGGGTGGCTCGTTGGTCAGGGCGATCCACTTCGCCGGGGATTGTCGCCTGGGGCAGGTGTGGGCGCCCGGGGCGGACCGGGGCGCGCTGGGGTGGTGGTGGGGGGGTGCCCCCTCGCCGGTAGTGGGAGCCGGCATGGGGGAAGGCCATGCCGTGGTGGCTCGTGCTAGCCGGCGAGGGGGATGTCCATGGGGAGTTGGGGCTGGGCGGGGACGCCCAGGAGGGACTCGGCCGTGGTGACGAACGTCTCGGCCTCGGCCAGGAGTTCGTCGGCGTCGGCCGAGGTGATGCCGCGGACCACGCCAGCCTCGGCAGCGGCGCGCTTGGCGGCGCTCTGCGCGAAGTAGGCGGCCCACGGGGCAAGGTCGGGTTCGGCTTCGGGCAGGAGCTCCCAGGCGCTGCGCAGGCGGCGTCTGCGGCCCTCCATCGGCCTCGGGTGGGCGGCCAGGATCGCGGCGGACGCTCTCAGCGCCGCCATGTGGGCCGCCACATATCGTGTCGCCGGGGTGCGGGCCGTCATCGCCTCAGCCAGGCAGGCACGTGCATCCGCCAGGTGTGCCCGCACCGCGGGCGACAGCCGGGGGCCGGTGTTGTCTGTCTGCCGTCGGGACATCTTGCGCGCCTCCTTGGGGTTATGGGGGCTGCCGGCGTTTCCACCGGTGGTGCTAACAATTTCAGAGCCCACCGACATTTCCGCCGGGCGGCCGGACGAGGAGCTTCCCCTCACCCCGTCCGGCCGGGACGCGCCCACTCGTCTCCGCCGACGACGAGGACACGCCCTTCGCCCGTGGACCCTGATCGCGGACCTCCGCCATGGGGGAGGCGGTTCGCCCGCGACCAGGACCTGCAGACGCGAGCCGCGAGCCCCGCGTCCAGCATCGAACATAATTTCGATCACCTTGGATGTCAACCGATTCTGCGAACACGGGTTCGATCAGCGACCGGCGGAGGCGGCCACACTGGGGGATCGTGCTCTTTCCGGCCCACAGCCCAACCACGAGGCGGGATCCGCCCTTCAGGGGTTCACCCCACAGGGTCGAAGAACTGCACTGCGCACGGCGAAGAAGAGCCGCGCCACAACCTCCTAAGCACGCCACCCACAAGCCGGCCGGCCACGAACGCCCGAGCGAAGCACCGCGCCAAGGGTGGATCTTCGGGAGCAAGAACCGTTGGTGATCGTTTGCCCGGGGTTGGGGAACGCTTTACCGGACGTAGGGGCGAGACCCGGAGGATCTGGCACGCAATTACCGACAATAGGAGCATTGCGTGCGATTCCCCCTTCGAGGCGCGGTCATCGCCGCGGCCATAGCCGTCCTCAGCGGGACCCAAGCCTTCGCCGATACGCGGGCCGCCGAACCCCCCACGGCGGACTCGGCCTCCGGCCGCAGGTCCGTCGACGTGCAGTTGCTGTCCCTCACGGACTTCCACGGCTACATCCGTCCCCACACCGACGCCGGCAACGGCACCATCAAGGACGCCCAGGGCAACACCATCGTGGTGGGCGGCGCGCCGTACATCGCGACGCATCTGAACAACCTGCGCCAGGGCAGGCGCAACACCGTCACCTTCACCACGGGAGACAGTTTCAGCGGCTGGCCGCCGGAGGTGGCCAGGCTGGCCGACGAGCCGACGATCGAGTTCCTGAACAAGATCGGCGTGGACTTCTCGGCCGTGGGCAACCATGAGCTGGACATCTCGCTGGAGTTCCTGCGCGACCACATGGGCCGCGGCAAGTGCTTCGGGCAGCGCGGCCTGGACAGCTGTTTCACCGACTCCGACGGGCGCCGTTTCCGCGGCGCGCGCTTCGACTTCTCCGCGGCCAACGTGACGCGCAAGGGCAGCACGCGGCCGGTGCTCAAGCCCTATGTGATCAAGTACTTCCAGGGCGTGCCGGTCGGGTTCATCAACCTGACGACCACGACGACGGTGGACGGCTCGACCTCGTTCCAGCCGTCGCTGGACAACCTGCCGCTGGTGGAGACGGCCGACAAGTACGTGGCCGAGCTCAAGCGGCGCGGCGTCGAGGCGATCGTGGCCAACGTCCACGAGGGCGGTACGGCCGGCGACGTCTACGACCGGTGCAACGCCAACCCCACCGGCCCGGTCATCGACTTCGCCCGGCAGGCCTCCGCCGAGATCGACGCGATCGTGACGGGCCACTGGCACGCGCCGTTCAACTGCTCGATCCCCGACCCGGAGGGCAACCCGCGCCCGGTCGTCGAGGCCGCCTTCCACGGCAAGCTGATCAACGAGATCAACCTGAAGATCGACCGCCGCACCCGCGAGGTGATCCGCTCGGCCACGGTCTCCACGAACCACCCGGTCACCAGGGACGTCCCCGCCGACCCGGCGATGGTCAAGCTGGTCGACCACTGGGTGGCCGCCGAGAAGGGCGTCTCCGCCCGCCAGGTCGGTACGATCACCGGCGACCTGACCAGGACCCGCGACGCCGACGGCGAGAGCACGCTCGGCAACGTGCTCGCCGACGCCGAGCGCGCCGACAGTGCCGACGCCGACCTGGCCATGGTGGCGGTGGCGCCGGTGAAGGGCTCGAACTCGTTGCGCGGCGACCTGCGCTTCGCCAAGGGCGCGGATCCGGCCGACGGTGACGGCAAGGTGCTGTTCGGCGAGGCGTGGAACACCTGGGGCTACGCCAACCCGGTGGTCACCGCGACCGTCAAGGGCAGCCAGATCGACCAGGCGCTTGAGCAGCAGTGGCAGACGCAGCCCAACGGGACAGTGCGCTTCGCCCCGCTTGCCGTATCAGGAAATGTCCGCTTCTCGTATGACGTGAGCAAGCCGGTCGGCGAGCGCGTCGAGAACGTGCTCATCGACGGCAAGCCGCTCGACCCGGCCCGCGGCTACCGTCTCGCCGCCCTGGCCTACACCCTGATCGGCGCCGACGGTTACAGCGCCTTCGCCGGGTACACCGGCGCGGTCCGCGGCAGCCGGGACTACGAGGCCTTCCGTGCTTTCCTCGCGAAGGGCCCCGTCTCCCCGCCCGCCCTGGACCGCGCCGTCGCCGTGAACGCCGCTTCCTGACTCGTGCTCAGACGCTGATCGCGCCCGAAGGGCACTGTTGTACGGCCCGCCGTACCAGAGCCTCCTGCCCTTCCGGAACGGGTGAGACGAGCACCACGACGGTGCCCTCCTCCTCGCTCTGGTCGAACACCTCGGGCGCGGTCAGCGCGCACATGCCGGCTCCGATGCAGACGTCCGTGTCCGCTTTGATCTCCATGCCTACCTCTCTACCAGGTCACGGGGAGGCGGTGCACACCATAGATGGCCATGTCCGAGCGCATCGGCACCTCCGAAGGCGCGCACGCCAGCCGTAGACCGGGGAAGCGCCGCAGCAGCGCGGGGAAGGCGATGCGCATCTCGATCCTGGCCAGTTGCTGGCCGAGGCACTGGTGGATGCCGTGCCCGAAGGTCAGGTGGCCGGCGGTGGCGCGGGTGAGGTCGAGCCGGTCGGGCGCCTCGAAGTGGGCGGGGTCGCGGTTGGCCGAGGACAGCGAGATCGTGACCGACTCCCCCGCCTTGATCCGGTGGCCCTCGATCTCGACGTCCTCCAGCGCCGCCCTGATCGGGCCGGCGTGGATGATCGTGAGGTAGCGGAGCAGTTCCTCGACCCCGTTGTCCACCGCCGACGGGTCATCGCGCATGAGCGCGAGCTGGCCGGGGTTGGTGAGCAGGGCGTAGGTGCCGAGGCCGAGCATGTTCGCGGTGGTCTCGTGGCCGGCGATGAGCAGCAGGAACGCCACGCCGAGCAGTTCGTCGTCCTCCAGGTCGAGCAGCCCGCTGAGCAGCGCCTCGTCGGGCTGGGCGCGCTTCTTCGCGATGAGCCCGTACAGGTACCCGGCCAGATCCTGGTAGGCGGCGATCAGCGTGTCGGCCTCGCCGTCGAACGACAGCAGCGTGGCCGAGTCGCGCTGGAAAGTCTCCCTGTCCTCGTACGGCACGCCGAGCAGCTCGCAGATGACCAGCGACGGAATCGGCAGCGCGAAGTCCTTGACCAGGTCGGCCGGCGCCGTCATGAAGTCGAGCCGCTCCTCGGTGATCTCGGCGATCCGCGGCTCCAGCCCCTTCATCCGCCGGACCGTGAACTGGCCGGTCAGCAGCTTGCGGAAGCGGGTGTGGTCGGGCGGGTCCATCCGCAGGAACATCCCCGGCTGCGGCTTGCTGTCCGGCATCTGCTTCTTGAACTTCTCCGCGATCGCCGCTCGCGACGGGATGGCCTGGTGCTGGAGCTCCATGCGGTTGCTGAAGCGGTTGTCGGCGAGGATGGCGCGGGCGGCGCCGTATCCGGTGACGAGCCAGCCCTCGTGGCCGTCCGGGTAGGTCATGCGGTGCACGGAACCCTGCTCGCGCAGGACGCCGAACTCGTCGGGCGGGTCGAGCGGCCGCTGCCGCCGCATGGGAAAGGTTGTCATGAGTCCAGAAAACCTCAATTGATGTAATTTTTCAATGGATGCAAATCATAAGGCAGTGTAGAGTTTCGCCATGACGGGGCTACGCGAGCGCAAGAAGGTGCGCACCAGGCACGCGCTGATCGAGGCTGCGCTCCGGCTCTTCGCCGAGAAGGGCTACGAGGAGACCACGCTGGCCGAGATCGCCGCGGCGGCCGACGTGTCGACACGCACGTTCTTCAGCTACTTCGACAGCAAGGAAGACGTGCTCTTCCATGACGGCGGCCTGCGGCTGGAGACCGTGCTCGACATGGTCAGGCAGCGCCGCCCCGGCGAGCCGATCGGCGAGCTTCTGCTGCGGGTGACCGAGACCAGCCTGAACTGGACCGCCAAGGAGGACCTCGCGCTCGACCTGAGCCCCGAGCGGGCCCACCTGATCATGAGCGTGCCCGCCCTGCAGGCCAAGGCGCTGCACCTGCTGTTCGACAGCCAGCTGCGGCTGGCCAAGGCGCTGCACGAGGCCTACGCGGACGAGCTCGACCTCCTGGAGGCGGCCACGATCGTCGGCTCGCTGGTGGGGGCGGCCAAGCTGACCGTGATGGCGGCCATGGACCGGGGCGACTCGCTGGAGGAGGTCTGGCAGGCCGCCCGCACCGCCGCCGCCGTGACCATCAGCCGGTTGAGCTAACCGGGGCCCAGGCCGATGAGGGCCATGATCGTGACCGCCGCCGCGGCGCGCGCCCACGACTCGGGGGGCAGCGGCTCGACGATCAGCGGGCAGCCGCCCGCCGCGCCGAACGCCTGCGGACCATAGGCGGCGCGCAGATCCCTCTCCAGTACGGCCACGCTGTCCCCGGTGACCACGACCTTCTCGGGCCCGAACATGTTGACCATGGCCGCGATGCCCCGTCCCACCGCCCGTCCGGCCGCGGCGAACGACTCCAGCGCCGCCCGCTCGCCCGCCTGAGCCAGGGCGATGGCGCCGGGCAGGTCCAGGGCGGCCCGACCGGTCGCGGCGCGGATCCGGGCCACGACGGCGGGCTCGGCGGCGATCGCCTGGACGCAGCCCCGGCCGCCGCAGTGGCAGCGCGGGCCGGCGTCGTCCACCGGGACGTGGCCGATCTCGCCGGCCACGCCGTACCCTCCCTCGACCAGCGTGCCGTTGACCACGAGCCCGCAGCCGACCCCCTCGCCCACCGTCACCAGCGCGAACGAGCGGGTGCCCGCCCCCTCCCCGAACCACTGCTCGGCGACGGTCAGCGCCCTCACGTCGTTCTCGACGGTGGCCGGCAGGCCGGTCGCCTCGCGCACGAGCGCCGCGAGCGGCACGTCGTGCCAGCCCGGGTACGGCCCGCGCCGCACCGTGCCGGAGCGCCGGTCCACCTCCCCCGGCACCGCCACCCCCACCCGCCGCACCAGGGCGCCGGGCGCGCCCACGACGGCGACGGCACGGGCGATGGCGGCGACCGCGGCGGCCACGTCCGCGCCGGGCAGGGGAACCCGGTGCGCCGCCCGCACCCCGGCCCGCAGGTCCGCCAGCACCACGACCAGTTCCCCCGCTCGCAGCCACACCCCGGCGAAGAACTCCCGATCGGCCCGTACGGCCAGCGGCGCCGCCGGCCGCCCCGACCCGGCCAAGGCCGGCCCGACGGGCAGTTCGTCCAGGTACCCGGCGGCCAGGATGGGCCTGACCACCTTGGTGACGGCCGCCGTCGACAATCCCGTGACCCGCGACACCTCGGTCCTGGAGATCGGCCCGCGGGTGAGCACGGTGGCGAAGACGGCGGTGGCCGCGGGCGTCAGCGTGACGCGGTCCATGCGACTCAGACCCGCACCGGCAGGCCCGTCTCGATGGACGTGTTGGCCGCGATGCCGATCCCGGCGGCGCGGATGCCGTCGGTGTAGTCGGCGCGGCGGCCGAGCGGGTCGGGGGCCGGGGTGCCGAACAGGTCGTCGAGCAGGAGCCGGTCGCCGCCGCCGTGCCCGCCGGAGCCGGTCGGGATCTCGATCTCCTCGGCGGGTTCCCAGTGGCGCTGCAGGACGAGGCGCTCGCCGCGTACCCGGCCCTCGGTGAGCCGTCTGGCGCCCTTGCCGAGCTTGGCGGCCGAGTCCGGGTCGGCCCATTCGCGTTCGACGACGTCGAGTTCGATCCGGCCGAGCGTGCCGTTGAGCGCGACCCGGTAGCCCTCCCAGGGCGCGTGCGCGTGCAGCGAGTAGGTCAGCAGCGCCCGGGAGTCGTAGCGGACGAGCACCGCCATGTTGTCCTCGATGGTGACGCCGGGGGCGAAGACGTCCTGGTCGCGGTGGTAGCCGTCCTCGTGCTCGGCCTGGAGGTAGAGGGTTTCGAGGCGGGGGTCGGCGGCGAGGTCGATGGAGAAGCGGTCGGCGCCGATGAGGCCGGAGTCCCGGCTGCGGGGCGGGCGCGGGCCGGGAGCGTTGGCGGGGCCGTAGAAGCGCAGGTCGCCTTGCGCGTAGACGGTCCGCGGATCGGCGGCCAGCCACCAGTTGACCAGGTCGAAGTGGTGGCCGGACTTGTGCACGAGCAGGCCGCCGGAGTTGGCCTTGTCGCGGTGCCAGCGGCGGAAGTAGTCGGCGCCGTGCATGGTGTCGAGCAGCCATTCGAAGTGCACGGAGGTGACCTCGCCGATGGCGCCCTCGGCGAGCAGGCGCTTGACCGTGGAGTTGCGCGGCGAGTAGCGGTAGTTGAAGGTGATCGTCACGTCGCCGGCGGCCTTGGCGATGGCCCGGCAGCCCTCGGCCGTGGTGGCGAGGGGCTTCTCGACGATGACGGCGCAGCCGCGCTCCAGGGCGGCGACGGCGTAGACGTGGTGGGTGCGGTCGGGGCTGGTGACGATGACGACGTCGGGGCGCGCCCGGTCGAGCATCTGGCCGAAGTCCCGGTAGGCGGGCACGTCGGCGCCGTAGGAGGCCATGCGGGAGGCGTTGGTGTCGCAGAAGGCGACCAGGTCGCCCGTGTGGCTCCAGTCGCCCCTCAGGGCGTTGACGTACATCCCGGCGCGGTGTCCGAGTCCGACGATGGCGTAGCGGCGGGTCAAGGCTGCTCCTTGCGCAGGCGGATGAGGGCGCTGGCGTAGTCGTCGCTGGGGAAGGGGGGCAGCAGGCCGCGTGAGGTCAGCAGCACGCCGTGGTGGACGGCGCCGGTGTCCTCGTCGCGGTAGCGGGCGTCGGGGTCGAGCCCGGAAAGGCGCAGGGGCACGCCGGGCGCGCCGAACGCGCCGCGGCGCCTGAAGGCGAGCACGACGACCCGGTCGCCGAGCGTGTACTGCACGGCCTCGCGCAGCCGGTGCAGCTCGCCGTGCTGGACGACCGGGCGGATGTCCTTGTAGACGGCGACCAGCTCGGCGGCCTCGTCGAGCTCCCGCTCGCTCCAGTTCGGCAGGTCGCCGCCGAGTCCGAGCACGCCGGCCATGGCCACGTGGAAGCGGAAGGCGAGCGGCACGCGCCGGCCGGTGATCGGGTTGGGGCTGTCGGTGACCCAGGCGGCCATGGCGCCGGCCGGGTAGATCTGGGTGAAGCCGTGCTGGATGGACAGGCGGTCGGCGGCGTCGGTGTTGTCGGAGGTCCAGACCTGGTCGGTGCGGGCCATGATGCCGAGGTCGGTACGCCCGCCGCCGCCCGAGCAGGCCTCCACGCGCAGGTGCGGATGGTCGGCGCGCAGCCGGTCGAGGATGGAGTAGACGGCCCGCACGTGGCCGACCAGCAGGTCGCCCGGGCCGGCCTGGGTGAAGGTGCGGTTGCAGTCCCACTTGAGGAAGTCGATGGCGTGCTCGCTGACCAGCCGGTGCAGCCATTTGTGCGCCCAGTCGGCCACCTCGGGGCGGGAGAAGTCGAGCAGGAGCTGGTGGCGCAGCTCGGTGCGCGGCCGTCCCGGCATGTGCACGACCCAGTCGGGGTGCTCGCGGTAGAGGTCGCTGTCGGGGTTGACCATCTCGGGCTCCACCCACAGCCCGAACTTCATGCCGAGCCGGTGGACCTCCTCGATGAGCGGCGTCAGCCCGTGCGGGAAACGTTCGGGATTGGGCCACCAGTCGCCGAGCCCGGCCCGGTCGCTGGTGCGCCCGCCGAACCAGGCGTCGTCCATGACGAACACCTCCGCGCCGACCCGGGCGGCCAGCGCCGCCATGCGTTTCTGGCTCTCCTCGCCGACGTGGAAGCCGACGGCCTCCCACGAGTTGTAGAGCAGGGGCCGCAGCTCGCCGGCGGCCGGACGGACGTGCTCGTTGACATACCGATGCCAGGTACGGCTGGCGCCCCCGAACCCGCCGTCGGAGTAGAGCCCGGCGAAGACCGGCGTGCTCCACGCGGTCCCCTGCCAGGACACCCCTTCGTGGCCGAACCCGCCGGTCCAGCCGGTGCGCCCGGAAGGGGTCCGGCCGAGCGTGACGCGCCAGCTCCCGCTCCAGGCCAGGGCGGCGCTCCAGACCTCGCCGTGCTCCTCGCCCGCCTCGCCGGCGTCCACCATGACCCAGGGGTTGGCCTGGTGGCTGGTGATGCCGCGCCGGCTGGTCAGCACGGTCTCGCCGACGGGCAACTCCACGCGGCGCACGGAGTTCTCGGCGGCCCATCCGCCGCTGGCGTGGCTGAGCCGGTATCCGGGCAGCGGGGGCAGGTTCCAGGCGGCCGAGTCGCAGCGCAGCAGCGTGACGGGCTCCTCCGAGCGGATCTCCGTCCAGCGCTCGACGACGTCGCAGCCCGCGCGCACGCGGTAGTGCAGCGCCACCTCCACCGGGTGGGCGCGGTCGCGCATCAGGATCGTCAGGTGGCCGTCCTCGATCTCGTGCCCGGTGTGCTGCCACTCGACGCCGGTGTCGCCGTTGGCGAAGCGGATCTGCAGGGAGGCGGCGCCGTAGCGGGCGCCGGCCTCGGTGAGGAGTTCCTCGGCCACGCCGGACTCGTCGAAACTACTGGCCCTGAACGGCACGGCCCCGGGCAGCGCGGCGGCCTGCTCGGGTGTGAGCCTCGGCCCCCAGTGCAGGCAGGCGGGCACGTCGTCGTCGGTGAGCCCGATGACGTAGCTGGTGCGTGGAGTGGTGAGCGACCAGCGGCGTCGCGCGGGATCGAAAGCGATGAGGCTCATGATCTGGAGCCTAGGCACGGCCTCTCGCGAATTCAATTCTTGACGAAGTTAATTACTGCTACTATGCGGCCATGCTGGATCCCTCGCGCGGGCGGGCGGCGACGATCACGAGCCCGGCCTCCGCCACCGTCTTCACCATGGTCCTGACGCAGGGTCCGGTCTCCCGCGTGGAGATCGCCAGGCGCACCGGCCTGTCGTCGGCGGCCGTCACCAAGGCGGCCAGGCCGTTCATCGACGCGGGATATCTCTTCGAGATGGCGGCCACCGAGCGTACCGGCCCCGGCGCGGGCCGCCCGGCCAGCCCCCTGGCCATCCGCCCCGACCGGGAGTTCTTCGTCGGGGTGAAGATCACCGACGACGACCTCATCGGCGTCGTCACCGACCTGCGCGCCCAGGTCGTCGAGGAGGCCCACCGGCCGCTGACCGCGCGCACGCCCGAGCACGTGGTGACGGAGCTCAAAGCGCTCGCCGACGAACTGCTCGGCCGCGCGCCCGGCTACCGCGAGCGCTGCCACTCCCTCGGCCTGGCCATCTCCGGCGACGTCGACAAGAACACCGGGCTGGTGCGCTACTCCCCCTTCCTGCGCTGGCACGAGGTGCCGCTCGGCGAGCTGGCCGGGGCCGCGACCGGCCTGACCGTCACCGTGGAGAACGACGTCAAGGCGCTCACCGTGGCAGAGCACTGGTTCGGCGAAGGCGTGGGCGCCTCGTCGTTCGCGCTGGTCACGGTCGGGCTCGGCATCGGCTGCGCGGTCGTCGTGGACGATCGCCTGGTGGCCGGGGCGCGCGGCGTGGCCGGCGAGATCGGGCACGTGCCGGTCGGCGGCGACAGCCCTCCGTGCCACTGCGGCGGCCACGGCTGCGTGGAGGCCATCGCGGGCACCCCGGCCGTCGTCGCGGCGGCCCGCGCGGCGCTGGGCGACGACACGCTGACGCTCGACGGCGCCATGGCCGCGGCGCGCTCGGGCTCACCGGCCGCCATGGCGGTCTTCGCCCGCGCGGGCGAGGCGATCGGACGGGCGATGGCGGCCATGGCCAACCTCATCGGCCCAGAGCGCATCATCGTCAGCGGCGACATGCCGGGCCTGGCCGCCTACGAACTGTTCGAGGACCAACTCCGCACGGCCTTCACCCAGCAGGCCTTCGGCGCGGCGGCCGACTGCCGCCTGATCCTGCGGCCCTCGCCGTTCGAGCAGTGGGCCCGCGGCGCCGCCGCGGTGGCCATCCAGACCCTCTTCACCCTCCAGGAGAGATGAGTGACCGCGACCATCTGGCAGCCCCACGACACCGCCGCGGCCTCGGGCGTGGTGGAGATCCCCCTGGGCCTCGGCGGCCTGGTGGCCCAGGCGAGCGCGGTGGCGGCGGACGCCGCCGGCGCGCCCGTCGAGCTGGCGTGGGAGGTCGTGCCCACCGGCGACGGCGTGGTGGAGGTGCGGGTGACACCCGGGGCGCCGGCGGCGGTGCGCGTGGCGTGGCGGGTGCCGTGCGTGGACGTGACCGCCTTCTGGGTGCCCGACAGCGGCGAGCACCGGGGCCTGCCGCCGTTCTGGCGCCGCCCGCGCCAGACCTCGCTGGAGAAGGGCGCGCCGGTGGGCGCGCTGATCGGGGCGGGCGACGTGTCGGTGTGCACGTACGCGGTGGCCGAGGTCGTGCGGCCGGTGCTGATCCGCACGGGCGTGGTCGAGGAGACGGGTGACTTCGGCTTCTGGGCCGAGCACCGGGCCGCCCCGGGGGCCGGCCTCGTGCTGCGGCTCGACCTCAGCGGCCGGCACTTCGCCGACACGCTGGCCGGCGTCGCCGCCTGGTGGTCGGCCGGGCGCGGCGCGCGGGAGGTGCCGCGCGCCGCGCGGATGCCCGCCTACTCCACCTGGTACGCCATGCAGCAGCACGTGAGCGCCGAAAGCGTGGAACGCCAGGCGGCGGCGGCCGCCGCCCTGGGCTGCGAGGCGATCATCGTGGACGACGGCTGGCACAGCGACGACCGGGGCCGGGGCTACGGCTACGTGGGCGAGTGGCTCCCCTCCCCCACCGCATTCCCCGACATGTCCGGACACGTCGCCAAGGTCCGTGCCCACGGCCTCGCCTACCTGCTCTGGTACGCGCTCCCCTTCGTCGGCCGCCACACCCCGCTCTGGGACCAGGTCCAGGACTACAGCCTCACCTACAAGCCCCACATGAACGCCGTCGTCGTCGACCCCCGCTACCCCCACATCCGCGACCTGCTCACCGACAACCTCGCCCGCGCCGTCGAGGAGTGGGGCATGGACGGGCTCAAGATCGACTTTATCGACCAGTTCGCCGTCGAGGACCCGCCGGAGCCCGGCCCCGAGGCCGACTGCGCCACCGTCAACGAGGGCGTGCGCCTCCTGCTGGCCGAGCTGGGCGCGCGCCTGCCCGCGGACGCGCCGATCGAGCTGCGGCAGCCGTACGTCAGCCCGGGGCTCTGGGGGCAGGCCGCGATGGTGCGCGCCTCCGACTGCCCGCTCAGCGCGCTGCACAACCGCCAGCGCACGATCGACCTGCGCCTGGTCGCGGGGCCGCTGGCCGTACACGCGGACATGATGATGTGGCACCCGGCGGAGAGCGCCGAGCGCGTCGCCGTGCAGCTGATCAACGTGTTGTTCGCGGTGCCGCAGATCTCCGTGGACCTCACCGCGCAGAGCGCCGCGCAGACGGCGGCGCTGCGCTTCTGGCTGGCGTTCGTGAAGGAGCACGCCGAGGTGCTGCAGCGTGGACAGCTGCGGCCGTCGCGGCCCGACCTGCAGTATCCGCTGGTCACCGCGCGGGGCGACGGCGTGGTGATCGCCGCGCGCTACGCGCCGGTGCCGGTCGCGGCGCCCTCTTCGGGCACGCTGTGGCTGGCCAACGCCGACGACGACACCGCCGTCCTGCTCACCTCCGCCCTCGCCGGTACGGCCCGCGCCACCGTCTACGACTGCCGCGGCGAGGTCGTGGGCCGGGGCGCGCACGCGTTCGAGGCCGCCGGCACGCACCAGATCACGGTGCCCACCGGCGGCCTGCTGCAGCTGGTCAGATCTGGATGACCGACAGCACGTTGCCGGCCGGGTCGGTGAACCACGCGATCGGCGGCCCGCCGGCCCGCATGACGCCGTTGGCCTCCTGCTCGAAACCCGGGTAGCGGGCGAACTCCACGCCGCGCTCGCCGAGCTGCTCGACGGCTTTGTCGATGTCGTCGACGGGGAAGTTCAGGATGGTGTAGCCGGCGGGCTCGTGCGCCTCCCCCTTGGGATAGACGAGGATGTCACGATCACCGGCGATGTGCAGGGTGAGCATCCCGTTCTCCTCCGAGACCCGCAGGCCGAGCACGCCCTCGTAGAACGCCTTGGCCTTGGGCACGTCGTCGACGGAGAATCCGCTGAACGCCTTGGTCTGGCCGAACATCACTTCGCCTCCATTTCCGCGCGGTGCTCGGGGCTGAGCTGGATGATCTGGACGTAGTTGCCGTCGGGGTCGATCGCGGTGGCGAACAGGCTGCCGTCGCGGTCCTCCAGCGGAGCCAGCCAGGTCACCCCGAGGCCCTCCATGCGGGCCGTGACCTCTCTCGCATTGTCCACCTGGAAGTTGAGGATCATCCTGGCGGGCTCGGGGTTCTTGCCGCTCACGTCGGCGCGCCGGTCGAAGAGCACGCCGAACGTGCCGAAGCGCAGGTAGCGGTAGTCGCCGAGGTCGGCCGTCTCGGCCGGCTCCAGCGCCGCGGCGTACCAGTCGCTGAGCCGGACCGGGTCGGTGCTGGCCAGCAGCATGCTGTCCAGGGCGGGGCTGGTCATGTCTTCCTCCGGGGTCGTGGGTCGCTTTCCTATGCAGACCCCGGAGGAAGCCGGAACTCATCGGTGGCGGTCGAGGAACTGTGCCTGATAGAGCGAGGGCGGCAGCAGGCCGGGCCGGTTGGCGCCCTCGATGTAGCCCGCGGGCTGGGCGAACGGGCCGTCGCCGGTGATCGTCCCGCGGCAGCCGATGGCGTAGTTCTGGGCCGTGGGCGGCTTCTGGACGATCAGCCTGCTGGTGGACACGTCGCAGTTCCAGGCGACGGAATGGGCCGCCGACCAGCCGTGCGAGGTGCCGTAGCGACCGCGGTTGTACAGGCCGAGCGTGTAGTCGTAGTGCGGGTCGAGATCGCGGTGGCCGTCGAAGAGCAGGCCCTGCGACCAGCGGCGGTGGCCCTCGCTGGAGTTGAGCGCGTACTCCGAGACGCCGCGCAGGAACACGATGCCGGAGACCGTGCTGTGGCCGTTGGAGACGAAGGCGTGCCTGGCCTTGTAGGCGTAGCAGTCCTTGAACAGGATCTGCTGCGAGTAGGTGTAGGTGTTGAAGTTGTAGCGGCGGCTGCCGGTGACGATGCTGACCGGGTCGACGGCGCGGCAGTTCTGGATGGTGGCGCGGGTGGTCTCCTGGGTGGCGAAGCCGGCCTGGGTGAAGTGCAGGGCGGTGCAGTCGCGTACCCAGGCGTCCTCGCAGCGCAGCAGGTAGATCGCGTTGTAGGCGTGGTTCTCGTCCTGCTCGGGATCGCCCGTGTACTCGATGTCGACGCGCAGGCGCTCCACGCCGACCTCGGTGACCAGCCCGGCCCGGTCCCAGGTGTAGAGGAAGGACGGGCTGTGGGCGCGGTCGAGGTGGTTGTAGAGGGGCACGTCGACCGTCACGACGTCCCCGGAGACGTCGGTGACGTAGCGGTTGAAGTACAGCGGGTGCTCGCCCACCTTCCACGGCGGGCCGACGTCGTGCCCGCCGTGGTCGATCGCCTTCAGCCACTCCTCGGTGCAGGGGTGGGTGATGACGACGTTGTGCCCGGCCCGCAGCGCGCCCGGGTCGGCGACCCGGAACTCGCGCGCGCCGACCTGCACGAAGTCGCTCGTGATGCCGGTACGGGTGCCGGGAACCTCACCCCGCCAGCCGCCGCCCGCGACGCCGCCGACCACGATGACGTTGCGGTCCTTGGGCGTGTTGCCGGTGGCCTTGATGATCGTGTCCGACGCGGGGTCGGCCCCGTCGCCCGTGCCGCGCAGTACGAGGCCGTCGGCGCGCACGTACAGGGTGCCCGCGACCGGATAGAGGCCGGGCAGCAACAGCAGCGCGCCACGCCGCCGCCGGGGCAGCGCCGCCACCTCGTCGAGCGCGGCCTGGATGTGCGCGGTGTTGTCGCCCTCGACGGGCCTGATCACCTTGACCACGCGCACGTGCGGGATGGGCCGCTCGCCGCCCCGGTAGCCCGCGTGGCTGAAGTCCGGGACGCGGTTGCCCTCGGCGTCGGCGGTGTAGACGAGGCGGCCGCGGCGGTCGTAGCGCACGAGGGCGGACTGCCAGAGGGCGCCCGCCCGTGCGGGGGCCGTGCCCGCGGCGGCGAACGCCAGCGCGCCGCCGGCGGCCAGTAACCCGCGCCTGGTGAGATCCATGCTCCGCTCCTACCTGATGACGATCTTGTCGAGCTCGGGCGTCCTGGCGGTGAGGTTGAAGAAGCGGATGTTGTTGACGCCCGCGATCAGCGGCACCTGGACGGTCGTCGTGGTGATCTTGTCGGGGGTGCCGGTCATGGGCACCTCGACGGAGTCTGCGCCGTTCACGCTGACGCGGAAGGACTGGGCGCCGTTGACGACGGCGTGGACGGTCATCTCCTTGGTCGCGGTGGTCTCGGAGAGGATGCCCTTGACCGTGGTGTAGTCGTAGGTGTTGCCGCCGATGAGGATGGTCTTGAGCCCGCCGGAGCAGATCTTGCAGTAGACGGGTTCCGCCGCGCCCTCGAAGAGCGTGCCCTTGCGCTCGGCCTCGTACGCGGCCGGGTCGGGCGCCGGCAGCCGGACCGGCGGGTTGACCGGCCCCAGCGTCCACGCCTTGAGGTCCCTGACCAGCATGTGGGTGTCCTGCAGGCCGGTGCTGCGGATGCTGCGGTAGATGCCCCACTTCGGACGGTTGTACTGCTCTTCCGTCCAGTAGAAGTCGATGTCGTCGATCCGCTGGTCCACCAGCGTGCGGTGGCCGTCCTTCAGCACCCAGCGCATGTAGCCCTTGTCGCTGGACTTGATCTCGATCGTGGTGGTGACCCACTTGTTCTGGATCGCCTCCAGGTCGTAGGAGGCGAAGCCGTGCGTGGCGTTGTCGGCCAGCGTCCAGTAGCGGGCCTCGATCTTCTGCACGCCGCTCTTGATCGGCAGGGAGAGCTGGGCGACCGGCGTGCCGATGTCGGAGGTCTTGAGCTGCCAGATGTGGCTGAAGCTGGAGGTGGCGTCCAGGGTGTCGGGAATGTACATCTGCCAGCTGATCCGCCAGGTCTCGTCCTTGCGCATCTCCAGGGCGCGGCCCCGGCCGTCGCGCATGCCGCGTACCTCGTTGCGCTGGCGGTCGGAGCCGTCGCGGTCCACGGTGTGCATGTCGAAGCGCCAGGCGTTCCTGCCGGCGGAGACGTGCGGCATGCCGTCGGCGTGCGAGCCGCGCCGGTCGTCCTCCAGCGCCTCGAAGGCGTTGACGCCGTCGCGCGACGGGCTGGGGTTCCAGCGCAGTTCCCAGCGATCGCCCGCGGCCTGCGCCGCGGACGGGGTGAAGGCGGCCACCAGCACGAGCGCCGCCGCGAGCTGCCTGATCATCGAATCTCTCCCACGGCGTAGACGTTTCCGGTCTGCACGGTCTGGTCCTGGGTGCCGGTGTTGGTCTCGGCGAGCATGCGGACCGGGTCCTTGCCGCCCTCGATCACGTTGCCCTTCTGGAGCTTGGTGTCGGTCCAGATGTACTGTCCCTGCCGCCAGTTCCGGCCGCGGTCGAGGGTGAAGGCGGTGATGCCCGGCTCGCTGCCCCTGGTGGTGTAGACCCGGAGCGTGTGGGGGCCGGTCTTCTCGCTGTCGAGCAGGCCGTACTCCTGGGTGAGGCGGGTGAAGTCCCACGAGCGGCCGTTCCAGCGGCCCGCGGTCAGCCACGCGCGCTGTCCGCCGGTCTGGTTGTCGTAGAAGACGATCACCGGCTTGCCGTCGGCCATGACCTGGACCGAGTGGGTGAAGCCGGTGCCGTGCAGCAGTTCCCTGTTGCTGCGCCAGACGATCGCCTTGTCCAGCATCTCGGCCTGGTCGAGCTGGGTGCCGAGGTCCTCGCCGGTGACCGTGGAGAAGTGCCGGGTGGCCGGGTCGAAGACGGCGTAGAACACGTCGTGGATCTGGGTGCCGTGGCCGTGGACGTCGGGCTTGCCGCCGCCCGCCATCGTCCAGAGCATGTGGAAGCGGCCGCCGTACTCGGTCATCTCGGCGACGTAGACCTCGTCCATGTTGTCCGCGCGCTCGGAACCGAGGATGTACGGGTGGCCGGTCAGCTCGCCCGAGCTCTTCCAGGTCACGCCGTCGTCGGTGGACATGAGGTACTGCATCGGCCGGTCGTCGACGAAGGCCGTCTTGTCGTCCTCCTTGAGCGTGTCGCGGAAGAAGACGTAGACGTCGCCGTTGCGGGCCTTCAGCGCCATCGGGTAGGAGGCGTAGTAGGGCGCGACGTCACCGAGGCCGCGGTCGCTCCACGTTCCGTCGGCCGCCCGCGTGGCCAGGCGCAGCGGCGAGTTGTGCGCGCCGTGGAAGACCAGCAGCTTGCCGTCGTCGGCCTGGACCATGACCGGGTAGTTGTGCTTGTCCTTGAAGGAGGAGCCGATCTTGACCGGCGTGCTCCAGCGGCCGCCCTTGTGGTCGTAGTCCTGGAAGTAGGCGTCGGAGTCCTTGCCCATCCAGGAGACATAGGTCCGGTCCGCCTTGCGGTCGTACAGGCCCGCGCCCATCGGGCGGCGGTCGCTGTGGACGCGGGCGTGGGTGGCGGTGGTCTGCGCGACGAGCGTGCCGCCCCTGTCGTGCTGGGGTTCGGCCCGCGCGTTGGTGAAGACACCGAGGGCGAGGGCGGCCGCCGCCGTGGCGGCGCCGATCCGGGTGGGGTGCACGGGTCCTCTTTCCGGTCATGACGGCCGGCGCGGGGCCAGCCGTAAGGTGAAACCGCCGTTGGCGGCCACGGGGATGTCGAGCTTGGCGCCCGGGGCGACCTCGGCCTCCTCGGCCGCGACGCCGTCGCCGGGGGCGTCCTGGTAGATCTCGGCCGTCCACTCGCCGTCCGCGAGGAAGTCGAGCGCGACCGTGATCACGCGGGGTTCGCCCGCCGTACCGCAGGCCACGTACCAGACCTCGCCGTCGCGGCGGGCCAGTACGAGGTGGTCGGCCGGGTCGCCGGACAGCAGGCGGGTCTCGTCCCAGGCGACGGGGACCCGGGCGAGCAGGCGCCGGGCTTCGGGGCGCGCGCCGTACGCCTCGATGCTGTCGGCGAAGTGCTGCACCCCGGACTCGAACAGGACGGCGAGCGCGAGCTCGAAGCCGGCCGAGATGCTCCGCACGGCGCTGAAGGTGACGGGGGTGAAGTCCATCGGGCCCTGTACGTTGCGGGTGCAGGCCAGCGACAGGTAGTGCGCAGGCGGGTAGAGCGGTTCCTTGCCGGGTTTCGGCTTGATCCACTCGGCGCCCTTGACCGCCTCGGCGGTCATGAAGTGCGGCCAGGTGCGCTCGGTGCCGCGCGGGATCGTGCCGCCGTGGAAGACGACCATCAGCTCCAGCCGCGCGGTGGCCTCCAGGATGGAGTCGAACCAGCGCATGCGGTCCTGGCCGTCGGACTCGGTGAAGTCGATCTTCACGCCGACTGCGCCCCACTCCTTCCAGAGGGCGAGCTTCTCGCGATGCTCCAGCGGGGTGTCGACGTGCTGCCAGTGCGACCAGAGCCAGATGCCGACGCCGCGCTCGCGGGCGTAGGCGATGAGCTCGGGCATCCACTCCTTGTTCCATCCGGCGTCGGCCAGCACGTACGGCCAGCCCATCCCGGCGGCGAAGTCCACCCAGACCTTCTGGGCCTCCAGGTCGCGGGTGGAGGGGCCGTCCGACCACCAGGACCAGGCGGCGGCGCCCGGCTTGATCCAGGAGGCGTCGGGCACCTTGGACGGCTCGGCCAGGCCGGTCACCAGGTCGCCGGCGACGATGGCGGCGAGGTCGCCGACGATCGCCGTACGCCAGGGCGTGACCAGCGGGGAGGCGGCGGTGACGTACGGGTCGGGCAGGTCGAGGCGGAAGGCGGTGCCGTCGAAGGCGAGGCGGGTGCCGGCGTAGCCGCTGTCCAGGTTCGACTCGGTGACCAGCATCCAGCTCTCGCCGATCTGGAACAGCGACGGGTAGCCGTACAGGATCGGCTCGGCCCGCTCGACGGTGGTGTGGTGGTGGATCTCCTCGTAGTCGCAGCGGCCGTTCTCGTAGGGCAGGAGGATGGCGCGGGCCGCCGCCGGCACCACATACTCCGAAATTTCATCGCAAATCGTGACGGGGCCGGTCCAGCTGACCCGATACCGGTACGCCACGCCGCCCGACCCCACCCGCACCTGGAGTTCCAGGCCCGGGCTGAAGGAGAGGGTCCATTCGGTGGCGGTGTAGCGGTGCACGCGACTCTTGCCGGTCACGGTCTCGTAGGTCTCGTCGACGGCCCGGCTGGTGATCCCCTCGAACGCCAGGCCGCGGGTCAGGTCGGCGTGGGCGGCCTTCAGGCCCAGCCGGGACGGGCTGACGACCACCCGGCCGGCGTGCCGTACCTCCCATGAAAGCTCGCCGTCAGGCGAGAGCTCGATCACTGCTTCCAGATCGTCGGCAGCACAGGTCCATTTGGGCACGAAAGCCTCCATGGCTAGCTCACAGTGCGCCCGAGCCTAGGTTGCAAGCGATTGCAATTCAATTCTTGACGAAGTTAATTACCAGGTCTACGGTACGGCCATGCCCCTGAGTCATCGGACCTTTGCGGCGAGACTGACCGTGAGGCCTGTGTGCGCCCGGCACCTCAACCCTCCGACCGCCGGTGCGGCCATCGAGATCTTCCTCTGAAAGAGGTCATCCATGGACATGAACCGCCGCCGGATGCTGGCCCTCGCCGTGGCCGCCGCGTCCATGCCCGTCATCGCCGCCTGCGGAGGCGACACGCGCCAGCAGAAGCAGGCCGCCGCGCCGGTCAAGACGGGCATCCAGACCATCGACCCCAACCGGCCGGGCAACGACACCTGGCCGTTCGAGGAGGCCGAGAAGCTCTACAACTCGCTGCGGTGGCCGAAGTCGGACGTGGCCGACCCCGCGGCCAAGGTGACGATCACCATCGCCTCCACCTCGGACGTCATCGCCGAGGTGCGCAACATGCAGTTCGACTACTTCTTCAAGAAGCGCCACCCGAACATCGAGATCAAGCGCGAGACCTCGACCTTCGACGGCTTCCTCACCAAGTACATGGCCCAGGCCGCGGGCGGCTCCCTGCCCGACGTCATGTACAACCACTACTCCTGGACCCAGAACTTCATCTCCAACAACATCGTCGCCCCACTGGAGGACTTCATCGCCAGGTCCCCCGACTTCGCCAGGGACGACCTGCCCAAGGCCGGGCTCGCCTACTTCGAGCGCGACGGCAAGCTGTACGGCCTGCCCACCGACATGGCACCCAAGCTGCTCTTCTTCAACAAGGACATCTTCGACAAGGCCGGCCTGAAGTACCCGGACGAGACCTGGACCTTCGAGAAGATGATCGAGACCGCGAAGAAGCTCAAGAGCGGCTCCGGCGCCACGAAGATCTTCGGTTTCTCGCCGACCCCGAAGCCCGCCCCCGACCTGTCGACGGTCTTCCTGATGCCGTACGGCGGGCGGTTCCTCTCCCCCGACGAGACCCAGGTCCAGGTCAACTCCCCCGAGGCGGTCAAGACGCTCGGCATGTGGCTCGACCTGCTGCTCAAGGACGGCGTCACGCCGAGCCTGGCCGAGGAGCTCCTGCTGGAGAAGGTCGACCCGTGGAAGTCCGGCCACGCCGCCATGCACATCAACGGCGCCTGGATCATGACGGAACTGGCCAAGCAGAAGGCGTTCAAGTGGGGCGCCACGCACGTGCCGAAGGGCCCGCAGGGCCGCTTCTCCCCCGCCGTCGGCAGCGCCCTGGTCATCACCGAGGCCTCCCAGCAGAAGGAGGCGGCGTGGCTCTACATCTACGAGTACCTGTCGTCCTCCGGCTACCAGTTCCGCCGCATCAGCGCCCCGGCGCGCCAGTCGGCATGGCTGCCCAACGCCGAGGCGCTCGGCATCCCGAAGGAAACGGCGGAACTGGTCAAGGAGATCCTCGCCGACTACGCCACCAGTGACGGCGTGCTGCGCCTGCCGGCCACCAAGAAGGCGGTCGACACGGCCAAGCCCATCTGGGAGCGCGCGATGCTCGGCAAGATCGACGCCAAGGCGGCGCTGGACGAGATCGCCGCCAAGGTCGGCCCGCTGCTCGCCGAGAACAAGATCGCGTGATGGCCACGCTCGCCCAGCGCGAGGCGCGGCGCTTCCACCTGTTCGTCTCGCCGTGGCTGCTGGGGTTCATCCTGTTCACGGCCGGCCCGATCATCGCGGCCATCGTCATCAGCTTCATGGAGTGGAACCTGCTGAAAGCGCCTCAGTGGGTGGGCCTGGCCAACTACGAGCGCATGTTCGGCGACCCCGAGTTCTGGGAGTCGATCGAGAACACCGTCCAGTACGGGGTCGGCTACGTCGCGCTCGGCGTCACGTTCACGTTCGTGATGGCGCTGCTGCTCAACCAGCCGCTGCGCTTCCAGGGCCTGTTCCGCACCGTCATGTACATGCCGTCCGTGGTCTCCGGGCTGGCGACGGCGCTGCTGTGGCTGAACATCCTGCACCCCGACTACGGCCTGATCAACAAGGTCCTGGCCACGGTCGGCATCACCGGCCCCGGCTGGCTGGCCTCGCAGGAGTGGGCCATCCCGGCGCTGGTGCTCATGGCGGTGTGGGGCGCCGGCAACACCATCGTCATCTACCTGGCCGGGCTTCAGGGCATCCCGAAGTCGCTCTACGAGGCGGCCGAGATCGACGGCGCCGGCTGGTGGCGGCGCTTCTGGAGCGTCACCGTGCCGATGATGTCGCCGGTCATCTTCTTCAACGTGGTCACCGGCTTCATCGGCGCCCTGCAGGGCTACGTGCTCATCCTGGCCATGACCGAGGGCGGGCCCGGCAACGCCACGATGGTGCTCGGCCTCTACATCTACCGGCACGCCTTCGTCTACTTCGACATGGGGTACGCCGCCGCGCTGTCGTGGGCCATGTTCGCCATCATCATCGCCGTCACCGCCATCCAGTTCGCCCTGGCCAGGCGCTGGGTGCACTACGAGTTCAAGTGAGGTCCCGATGCTGCTGAAACGAGCGGAGCCGAGGACCCTCACCCCGGCGCAGACCAAGCGGATCCGGCGGGCGCAGCGGGCGGGCGCGTACGTGCTGCTCATCGCGAGCACCGTCGTGTTCGTGCTGCCGTTCCTGTGGATGATCACGACGTCGCTGAAGTCGGACGCGGAGAACCTCGCCTTCCCGCCGCAGTGGCTGCCCGACTCCTTCCACTGGGAGAACTACTCGCGCGGCTGGTTCGGGTCGCTGGACTACACGCGGTTCATGCTCAACACCGTGCTGATCACGGCGCTGTCGATGGCGGGCAACCTGATCTCGTGCGTCCTGCCGGCCTACGCGTTCGCGCGGATGCGGGCGCGGGCGGCCACGCTGATGTTCGGGGCGCTGCTGGCCACCATGATGATCCCGCGCGAGATCACGCTGGTGCCGAAGTTCATCCTGTTCTCCAAGATCGGCTGGGTGGACACGTACCTGCCGCTGATCGTGCCGGAGTTCTTCGGGGTGGCGCTGTACATCTTCCTCCTGCGGCAGTTCTTCACCACGATCCCGCAGGAGCTCATCGACGCCGCCCGCATCGACGGCGCCTCCGAGCTGCGAATCCTGTGGCGGATCATGCTGCCGCTGTCGAAGCCGGCGCTGGCGGCCATCTGCCTGTTCTCCTTCGTGGGCAACTGGAACCAGTACCTGGAGTCGGTCATCTACATCAGGACGACCGAGAAGTTCACGCTGCCCATGGGGCTCGGGCTGTTCACCGACCAGTTCGCCACGCAGTACAACCAGATGATGGCCGTGGCCCTGATCGCCATGATGCCCATCGTGATCATCTTCTTCATCGCCCAGAAGACCTTCATCAGGGGCGTCACTCTGACCGGAATCGCAGGAAGGTAGTACGTGGACTATCGACGGTGCGGGCGCAGCGGGCTGCTGCTGCCCGCTGTCTCCCTCGGGCTCTGGCACAACTTCGGCGACGGCCGTACGCCGGAGAGCCAGCGCGCGATCGTGCGCGCGGCCCTCGACCTCGGCATCACCCACTTCGACCTCGCCGACCGGTACGGCCCGCCGCTCGGCGCCGCCGAGCGCACGTTCGGCTCGATCTTCCAGCTCGACCTGCGCGGCATGCGGGACGAGATCGTGGTCACCACCAAGGGCGGCAACCCCATGTGGGACGGCCCCTACGGCAAGGGCAACTCCCGCAAGCACCTGCTGGCCACCCTGGACCAGTCGCTCGGCCGCCTCGGCCTGGACCACGTCGACATCTACTATCTGCACCGCGACGACCGGGACACCCCGCTGGAGGAGCAGGCCGCGGCCCTGGACCACATGGTCCGCACCGGCAGGGCGCTGTACGTGGGCGTGTCGAACTTCTCCCCCGGCCGCACGGAGGCCATCTCCGGGCTGCTGCGCTCCCTGGGCACGCCGCTGCTGGTGCACCAGCCCGTCTACTCGCTGCTGCGGCGCGACATCGAGGAGGAACTGCTCGGGGTGCTGGAGCGGGAGGGCGTGGGCTGCGTGGTGTACTCGCCGCTGGCCCAGGGGTTGCTGACGGACCGGTATCTGGCGGGCATCCCGTCGGACTCGCGGGCGGCGGAGGGGCGGTTCCTGACGGCTGACCGGGTGACGGAGGAGGTGCTGTCCTTCGTACGGCAATTGTCGGAAATTTCGTCTGATCGTGGGCAATCGGTGGCGCAGCTGGCCCTCGCCTGGGCGCTGCGCGACGAGCGGATCACCTCCGTGCTCGTCGGCGCCTCCAGCCCCGAGCAGCTCGCGGCCAACGCCGCCGCCGTGGACCGCCTCGGCTTCACCGCCGACGAACTGTCCGCCATCGAGCGGGCGGCCAAGGAGAGCGGCGTCCTCGGCTGACGGCGTTCCCGCAGACCGCGTGCGCGCCCGGTGCCAGAGGCGCGCACGCGCCCTTCTCCGCAAAGGAGCCCCCCATGCGCAGGAGCACGCTGGCCGAGCACGGCGACGGGATCTCGTTACCCGGCTACCGGGTCGAGTCCGGCGGCGTCTCCACCCTGCCCCCCGGGCAGATCAGCCACAACCGGGGCCCGCACACCCATCCCGACCCCGAGATCTTCCTCATCCTGTCCGGCACGGGCCGGATCCACCTCGACGGCGAGGTGTCCGGTTTCGCCGCCGGGGACGTGCTCATCGTCGAGGCCGGCGAGGACCACCACCTGGAGGCCGTCACCGAGGTCGTCACCACCTGGCTCCACCTGGAACCCGCCCCGTGACCCTGCCCCACCTGCCCGAGCTGGGGCTGGGCGGCGGCCCGCTCGGCAACTACCTGCGTCCCATCAGCGACGGGCAGGCCCGCGCGGTCGTGGACGCCGCCTGGGAGTCGGGCATCCGCTACTTCGACACCGCCCCCTACTACGGGCTCGGCCTGGCCGAACGCCGTCTCGGCGCGGCGCTGCGCGAACGGCCCCG
This sequence comes from Nonomuraea sp. NPDC059007, assembly GCF_042740555.1. Classification (NCBI taxonomy): domain Bacteria; kingdom Bacillati; phylum Actinomycetota; class Actinomycetes; order Streptosporangiales; family Streptosporangiaceae; genus Nonomuraea; species Nonomuraea sp. NPDC059007. The sequence goes on from NZ_JBHYJD010000003.1 coordinate 436,374, forward strand.
GTCGGAGTACGTGCTGTCGACCAAGGTGGGCCGGCTGATCCGGCCGGGCCCCGGCGGCCCGGGGATCTTCGCCGTGGCCGACGACCGGCACGCCGTCTGGGACTTCTCCCGCGACGGCGTCCTGCGCAGCCTGGAGGAGTCGCTGGAACGGCTCGGCACCGGCCATGTCGACATCCTGCTCGTCCACGACCCCGACCATCACTGGCCCCAGGCCCTCGACGAGGCGTTCGCGACGCTGGCCGACCTGCGCGCGCAGGGAGTGGTGAAGGCGATCGGCGTCGGCATGAACCAGCCCGCGATGCTCGCCGCCTTCGTCAGGAACGCCGATCCCGACGTGCTGCTGGCCGCCAACCAGTGCACGCTGCTGCGCCGTACCGCCTTCGATGAGCTTCTGCCGCTGTGCGCCGAGCGGGGCGTCCCGGTGGTGGCGGCCAGTCTGTTCCACCGCGGCCTGCTGGCCGAGCCGCCCGCCGATCCGCCGCCGGAGGTCCGGCCGATCGTGGACGCCTGCGCCGCGTACGGGGTGCCGGTGGCCGGCGCCGCGATGCGTTTCCCGCTGCGCCACCCGGCCGTGCGCTCGATCCTCATCGGGGCCCACACTCCGGCCCAGGTGCTGGCCAACGTGGCGGACTTCCGTACCCCGGTCCCCGAGGGGTTGTGGGCCGCGCTCTAGGAGGCCTGGACGACGGCGGCCAGCTCGGCGCCGAGCGGGTAGGGACGCTCGGCGGGCAGCAGCCCGGTGACGTCCCGCTTGGCCCGCAGCGCCGCGTGCACGGCCTTGACCTGCGGGGTGATGTCGCGGATACCGGTGATCCACTCGTCGGCGTAGCGGGTGACGGCCTCGCCGGACAGCCCGATCTGGATCGAGCGGTGGGGCAGCGGGTTGTGGTGCACGTCGCGCTCAGGGTCCCACTGCACCCGCACCGGCCTGCCGCGTACCTCCGCGCCGCCGTGGTGGCTCAGCGACGCGTTGGCCAGCGCCCACGCGAAGCCGTCGCGGCTGATGTCAACGGCCAGCACGCGGGCCTGGCCGGGCTTGGTGGCATAGCCGCAGCGGTACATCATCCAGAGGAACGACGGCTTGATCCACGTCATCCGCTCGCGTTTGAAGGGCGCCACGAACCGCTGCGCCGCGACCGCCGCAACGGCGATGGCCGGGTCGTAGGCCTGGTAGACGGTGATCGTCTCCTCGGTGTAGACGGCACGGATCTGCCGATAGGGCACGTTCATCCGCCCAGCGTGGCGAAGGCGGCGTCCACCCCGCAACGCGATTTACCCGTGTCTGTCGACACGCGGGCCGCCCGATCGTGTAAAGGGAGAGGACCGCCGCAGAAAGGGAGACCTGCCATGACGTTCACCGACGAGGAGCGCGCCTACCTGCGCTCCCAGTCCCTCGCCCGCCTCGCCACGCTCGACGCCGGCGACCAGCCCGACGTGATGCCGGTCGCCTACGAGTTCGACGGCACGTACTTCTGGGTCGGCGGCGGCCAGAGCGTGGTGGACACCCGCAAGTTCCGCAACGTCGCCGCCGGACGCGCCAAGGTCGCGCTGGTGGTCGATGACATGCCGTCTTCCGACCCGTTCGTCGCGCGCGGCATCCGCGTGTACGGCGTGGCCGAGCAGCCCTTCGAACGCACCGGCATGGTCGGGCCCGGCGTGTACCTGCGCATCACGCCCACGATCTCCTGGAGCTGGAATCTGGCCGGCGAGCCGGTCGGCGAGAGCTGGTACCCGTCCCGCCGCGCCGTACATCAGCCCTGAGCCTCCTTGAGCTTGGCCGCGGCCAGGCGGGCCGCGCGCCGGCTCAGCGCCGGGTCGAAGGTGCCGAAGTAGCCGTCGCTCACGACCAGCGTGACGACCTGGCCGACCCGCATGAGCACGACGTCCTGGGCGTGGATCGGGCGGGCGAACTCCTGGGGATGGTCGCTGTAGCGGATCGCGTACACCCAGGTGCCCACGCGCCCGACGGACAGCCGCTTGATGCCCTCCTTGCGCTTCTTGGTGCTCTTGTCCACCCCGGCGCAGTCACGCGCCATCGCCTTGCCCGCCGCCTGCCAGGAGGCCAGCCCTGCCGGGGTGGCGCCGAGCGCGAACTGCCGCAGCCCGGACGGCTTGCCCCGCTTGTCGATGAAGGCGGCCGCCTTGCTCCTGAGCAGCGGCTTCAGCCTGTCTATCGCCGTCCGGCAGGCCTTGGTGTGCGCGGAGTCCTTGTCGAGCGCCTCACGCGGGCGCTTGACGTTGTCGGCGTAGCCGTCACCCAGGTCCTCGGGGGTGAGGACGGCCTCGGCGAGCTGGGCGGGGGCCGGCGGCTTGGCCAGTGCGGGCGTAGCCGACAGCACCATGGCGGCGACGCCGCCTAAGATCACGAAACGCATGGCACCGGATCCTAATGTCCTAGGGTGGGCGGCATGACGCGAAGCTGGACCGACGCCGACGTCGGGCGGGTGAGCGAGCGGGTGGCGGAGCTGGCCGCCGGGCTGCCGGGGGTGGTGGTCGAGGAGTCGTTCGGCCACGTCGCCTGCCGGCTGGGCAGCAAGCGCCTCGCCTGGGTGCTGGTCGACCACCACGGCGACGGGCGGCTCGCGCTGTGCGTGAAGGCGCCGCCCGGGGAACTGGAGACGCTGCTCGCCGCCGACCCCGAGCGCTACTTCACCCCGCAGTACGTCAGGGGCTGGGTGGGCGTCGAGCTGCACGAGGTGGAGCCCGACTGGCAGGAGGTGGCGTCCCTGCTGGAGCAGGCCTGGCGCATGATCGCCGGCAGGGCCGCCGTCGCCGCCTACGACGCGTCCAGGCGCCGGTAGCCCTCGCCGAACACCCAGGGGTCGGCCTCGCACTCGGCCAGGAAGTCCCCGGGGAAGCCGGCCTCGAAGCCGGCCGCCGCCTCCAGCCTCGTGAGCGCCTCCCCGTCCAGCACGACCTCGGCCGCGCCCAGGTTGTCGGCCAGTTGCCGGGCGTCGCGGGCGCCGACGATCGGGTGCACGAACGGGTGCCGCGCCCGCGTCCACGCGATCGCCACCTGCGACGGGCTCGCGCCCACCTCCCCCGCGACCTCCCGCACGGCCCGCGCCACGGCGTGATCGCGGTCGCCGAGCGTCGCGGGATCCACCCGGGTAGGCCCCTCCGCCCCCTCGCCGCCGCTGAACTTGCCCGACAGCACGCCCCCGGCCAGCGGCCCCCACGCCGCCACGCTGAGTCCGAGCTCGCCCGCCATCGGCAGCAGTTCCCGCTCGACGTCCCTCTTGAGCAGGCTGTACGGCACCTGCACCCCCGCGAACGGCGTCCACCCGCGCCACTCCGCCAGCGTGTTGGCCCGGCTCACCACCCACGCGGGCGCATCCGAGATCCCCACGTACAACACCTTCCCCGCGCGCACCGCGTCGTCCAGCGCCCGCATCGTCTCCTCCAGCGGGGTGCGCCGGTCCCACAGATGCACCCAGAGCACGTCCACGTAGTCGGTACGCAGCCGCCTGAGGCTCCGCTCCAGCGAGTGCACGAGGTTCTTGCGGTGGTTGCCCGCCGCGTTCGGATCCGTCTGGTCACGGGAGATCGAGTACTTGGTGGCCAGGACGAGCCGCTCGCGCCGCCCGGCCAGCAGTTCGCCGAGGACGCCCTCGCTCTCGCCGTAGGCCGAGGCCGTGTCGATCACGTTGCCGCCCGCGCCCTCGTAGGCGTCGAGCATCGCGCGGTGCTCCTTGCCCGCGCCGCCCTCGTAGAAGCCCATCGCGCCGAAGAACAACTCCGACACCCGCAGCCCGGTACGCCCCAGCAGCCGGTACCTCATGCCGCCCTACCTTTCTGAGTAGGCACTCCCGTTACGCCAGGGGCTGAGCGCGCTGCTGAGCCTGGAGAGGCAAGATCGGGATGTGCGGGTGAGGCAGG